>JANOPN010000065.1:0-5811 GCA_031421855.1 Comamonadaceae bacterium | reverse complement strand
GGCTTGAGTAGGCAATCCCCCGTACCGCGCTAAGTCGCGGGCGACTCCTACAATTGCTGCCTTTCGTCCATTGGCAGCACCACATGACCCTCGGCCAGATCAGCATACGTGGCGCCCGCCAGCACAACCTCAAAGGCGTTTACCTCGACATCCGAACCGGCGAAATGACGGTCATCACCGGCCCAAGCGGGTCGGGTAAGTCGTCGCTCGTTTTTGACACCTTGTTCGCTGAAGGCCAGCGGCGCTACGTGGAGACGTTCTCGGCGTATGCGCGGCAGTTTTTAGATCGCATGGACAAGCCGGTTGTCGAGCGGGTCGATGGTGTTCCGCCTGCAATTGCCATCGACCAAACCAACCCTGTGCGCTCAAGTCGCTCGACTGTTGGCACGATGACCGAGTTGAACGATCACTTCAAGCTTCTGTTTGCTCGTGCGGGTGATTTGTACGACAAACAGACCGGGTTGCCCGTGCGCCAAGACAGCGTGGAAAGCGTTTGGACGGACATGCAGGCACGCCACAAGAGCTTGGGCATTGTCGGGTTGCGAGTCGTCATCACTTTCGCGGTTGAGTTGCCTGCGGACACCTCGACCGAACAGTTGGCGCAGTGGTTGTCGGTTAGCGGCTTCACCAAGGTGCAAGCCGAGCGCGAAGTCAACACGTTGGCTGGCGTACGCAAGTTGTTGGATGTGGTGGCTGATCGGTTCAACATGGACACGGTCGAGTCGGTGCGCGCCATGGAGGCCATCGAGGTCGCGTTGAGGCAAGGCAGCGGACGCATGAGCGCCTACGCCTTGGTAGGCGGCGAGGCACAAACAGCGCCTTTGGTCTGGAAATACGCCACCGGGCTGCATTGTCCTGAGAGCGATTTGCGCTATCGCCAGCCTGTGCCTGGGCATTTCTCGTTCAATTCGCCTGCTGGTGCCTGCCCAACTTGTCGCGGCTTTGGGCGCGTCATTGGGGTTGACTATGGGCTTGTCATTCCGAACGACAAGCTCACCTTGCGATCAGGTGCGATCAAGGTGTTTCAAACACCCGCCTGGGCTGAGTGTCAAGCCGATTTGATGCGCCACACCGAGCTCAAAGGCATTCCTCGCGATACCGCTTGGAGCCGCCTCGCGCCTGAGCACCAGCACTGGGTGATCCATGGCGAGCCCGACTACAAAGACGGCCAATGGGGCAAGCGTTGGTACGGCGTGAAGCGATTCTTCGAGTACCTGGAGACCAAGTCGTACAAGATGCACATTCGCGTATTGTTGAGCAAGTACCGCAGCTACACGCCGTGCGCGGACTGCGGTGGCGCGCGGCTTCAGACCGAGTCACTGCTGTGGCGTTTGGGCACCAAAGCGCATGCTGATGCCGTACTCGCGCCCGAGCGGCGCTTCATGCCTGCGGGCGTGACTTGGAGCGCCGAGCAGTTGCGGGGCTTGCCCGGCCTCAACTTGCACGACCTGATGCAATTGCCGCTTTGGGATCTGCGTCGATTCGTGGATGACCTCAAATTAGAGAGCGGCGTTTTGGGGCAGGCGATTGCCCTGTTGCTGCGCGAAATTCGCACCCGGTTGCAGTATTTGTGTGACGTAGGCATTGGCTACTTGAGCCTGGATCGCCAAAGTCGCACCTTGTCGGGCGGCGAGGTGCAGCGCATCAACCTCACCACTGCGCTGGGTACCTCATTGGTCAACACCTTGTTTGTGCTCGATGAGCCCAGCATCGGTTTGCACCCGCGCGACATGGGGCGGATCATCGAGGCGATGCAGCGGCTGCGTGATGCCGGAAACACGCTCGTGGTGGTTGAACACGACCCCGCTGTGATGTTGGCCGCAGACCGAATGATCGACATGGGTCCTGGGCCGGGTGAGCGCGGCGGGGCCATCGTGTTTGACGGCCCACCTGATGCGCTTCGCCATGCCGACACGCTGACTGGTGCCTATTTGGGTGCGCGCAAACACGTTGGCATGGGCATTCGGCGGCTGGTGAACGAGTCCACGCCCAAGTTGTTGCTTGAGGGCGTGCGTGAGCACAATTTGCAAAATGTGTCCGTGGCGTTTCCGCTTGGGCGACTGGTTTGTGTGACGGGCGTGAGTGGATCGGGCAAGTCCAGCCTCATTCAAGATGTTCTGGCGCCCGCGCTGCTTCGTCACTTTGGCAAGTCAACCGAGGCGCCGGGTCTGCACGATCGACTTTTGGGCGCTGATTATTTGACCGAGGCGATTTTTGTTGATCAATCACCCGTGGGGAAAACGGCTAGATCCAACCCGGTTAGCTACACCGGCGCATGGGACCCCATTCGGGCGATTTTTGCGAGCACGACACTGTCGCGTCAACGCAGCTACACGGCGTCCAAATTCAGCTTCAACTCGGGCGACGGGCGTTGCCCGACCTGTGGTGGTTCGGGTTTTGAGCATGTCGAGATGCAGTTTTTGAGCGACGTATACCTGCGCTGCCCAGATTGCGACGGCAAGCGTTACCGCCCCGAGGTGCTTGAGGTTCGCATTGAGCGCATGTTGGACAACAGCCTGCGCAAACTCAGCGTGGCCGACGTGTTGGCGCTGACTGTCAGCGAGGCGGTGCAGGCGTTTGCCCAAGACCGCGACGTGATTCGGGTGCTGCAACCGCTGGTCGATGTGGGGCTTGACTATGTGAAACTGGGCCAGCCTGTGCCCACGCTGTCGGGGGGCGAGTCGCAGCGCTTGAAACTGGCCGCGTTTTTGGCCGAAACAGCGCAGTCCAAGACCGTCAGCGCGCAGTCTGTGGCCCGAAAAGGTCGGCTTTTTCTATTTGACGAACCCACCACCGGTTTGCATTTTGACGACATTGCCAAGCTCATGCGGGCGCTTCGCAAGCTGTTGGATGCAGGGCATTCGCTCATCATCATTGAGCACAACTTGGACGTCATTCGCGCGGCAGATTGGGTGATTGATCTGGGGCCAGAAGGGGGCGCTGGAGGTGGTTTGGTCGTGACCGAGGGCACGCCAGACGAGCTGCGAGCCCACCCGACGAGCCACACAGCCAAGGCACTACGCGACTACGACCAAGCCATTGGCAAAGTCTATGAGGTGCACGCCGCGCCCGCCGTCGCCGTGCCGCGCCCCATTCCTACCGCGCCGCAAGTCATTGAAATCGTCAACGCCCGCGAGCACAACCTCAAGGGATTGAGTGTCGACATCCCGCGTGGCAAGTTCAATGTGATCTCGGGCGTTAGCGGCTCAGGCAAATCAACGCTTGCCTTTGGTATTTTGTTCAACGAGGGCCAGCGGCGCTATTTGGAGAGCCTCAACGCCTATGCACGCAGCATCGTGCAACCCGCCGGGCGACCCGAGGTTGACGCGGTTCGCGGCATCCCGCCCACGGTGGCGATTGAGCAGCGCCTGAGTCGAGGCGGCCGCAAGAGCACGGTCGGTACCACCACCGAGGTGTGGCATTTTTTGCGCCTGCTGTTTGTCAAGCTCGGGGTGCAACACTGCGTCAAAGACGATGCCGAAGTGCGCCCGCAGTCGCCTGAGAGCATCACCGCGCAGCTCCTGCGCCAGTTCGCTGGCCAGCATATCGGCATGCTTGCGCCGTTGGTGATCAACCGCAAAGGCGTCTACACCGAGCTCGCTGACTGGGCGCGACCGCGTGGGCACACGCATTTGCGCGTTGACGGCGAGTTTTTGCCGACGACTGGATTCCCCCGAATAGATCGTTTTGTGGAGCACACCATCGAGTTACCGGTGGCTGACGTACACGTCAGCGCAGACACCGAGCCGTATTTGCGCGACCGCCTCAACCACGTGCTCGATGTCGGCAAAGGTGTTTTGCATGTGCTGGCGTCACTCGACGGCTTACCAGCGGCGATGCGGTCTGCCGAGCCGCAGGGCCCCGAGGGCAAAGCGCGTGGCAAAGGCGTGGGCACGCTCAGTGTTTACTCGACCAAGCGCGCTTGCCCGGTTTGCGACACCAGCTACGCCGAGCTTGACCCGCGCATGTTCTCTTACAACAGCAAGCACGGCTGGTGCCCCGATTGCGTGGGCACGGGCGTCACGCTCACGCGCGAGCAGCGCCGGGCCTTGGACGATACCCAGATCGACGACAAAGACAAGGGCCGCGAGCAAAGCTTTGCCGAACCCGAGATCGAAGACCTCAGCGGTGAAGTCTGCGCCGGTTGTCATGGCTCTCGCCTGAACAAACAAGCCCGAGCCGTGCGATTTAGCGGGTTTGGCATCGCCGACTTGGCTCGTTTGAGCGTGCGTGATTTAACAGTCACCCTCAGCAACTTGCAATTGAGCGGCCGGGAGGCCGAGATTGCCCGCGATTTGATGCCCGAGATTTTGTCGCGCCTGTCGTTTTTGCAAGAGGTCGGTTTGAGCTATTTGAGCCTTGACCGAGGCGCGCCCACTTTGTCGGGTGGCGAGGCTCAGCGGATTCGGCTTGCTGCGCAGCTTGGCAGCAATTTGCAAGGCGTTTGCTACGTTTTGGACGAGCCCACCATCGGCCTACATGCCCGCGACAACCAAATTTTGCTCAACGCATTGGCCAAACTGGGCGACAAAGGCAACACCTTGGTTGTGGTCGAGCACGATGTCGACACGATTCGCCGTGCCGACCACATCATTGACATCGGCCCAGGCGCCGGACAGCGTGGTGGCACGGTGGTTGCGCAGGGCAAAGTTGCCGATGTGATCGCCGCCAGTGACTCCGTCACGGGCAAGTACCTGCTTAACGCCATGCGCCATCCGCTGGGCGTGCGTCGCTTGGTCGAGGATGCTGCTGCCAAGTTGGGCGTGCGCGCCGCCAAGTTGCACAACCTCAGCGGCCTGAATGCCGACATCCCCTTGCACCGGCTGGTGGCCATCACCGGTGTGTCGGGTTCAGGTAAGTCGACCTTTGCGCGCGATGTGCTCTTGGCCAACGTGGCTGCGGCCGTTACTGCTCGCGGCATTGGGCGCGAGGCCGCCAACCGGGCTGCAGCCTTCAAGGCTTGGAGCGGTTGCGAAGTCGTCGAGGGCTGGCAAGCCGTTGACCGCGTGCTGGAAGTCGACCAAACCCCCATTGGCAAAACGCCAAGATCCTGCCCCGCAACCTACATTGGCTTTTTTGACCTCATACGCAAGCTTTTTGCCGAAACCTTGGAGGCCAAAGCGCGCGGCTACAGTGCTGGCCGATTCAGCTTCAACACGGGTGATGGCCGTTGCTCGGGCTGCGAAGGCCGTGGCATGAAAACGATTGAGATGAGTTTTTTGCCCGACGTACAAGTCGGCTGCGAGCTTTGCCATGGCGCGCGGTTCAATTCTGAGACTTTGGCCGTGCGATGGCGCGGCAAGAGCATCGGCGACGTGCTCACCATGGATATCGATGAAGCCGTTGGTTTCTTTGCGAGCATGCCTGCCATCGCCCACCCGCTGCAACTCATGCAAGATGTCGGCTTGGGCTACTTGACACTCGGGCAGCCCAGCCCCACGCTGTCTGGCGGCGAGGCACAGCGCATCAAACTCGTCACCGAACTCAGCAAAGTCCGCGACGACATTGGTAAACGGGGTCAAAAGGCACCGCACACGCTATATGTGCTGGACGAACCCACAGTTGGTTTGCACATGAGCGATGTCGAGCGGCTCATCAAGGTGCTGCACCGCTTGGTCGGTGGCGGCCACAGCGTGATCGTCATAGAACACGATCTCGACGTGATCGCCGAGGCCGACTGGATCATCGACCTTGGCCCAGAGGGAGGCGACGGCGGTGGTCGGGTTGTTGCGGCCGGCACGCCAGAGCAAGTGGTGGCGCTCAAAACCCACACCGGCGTGGCGCTCCAGCCTGTTTTGCTGCGTGGTGATT
>JANOPN010000064.1:0-5785 GCA_031421855.1 Comamonadaceae bacterium | reverse complement strand
TGATGGTCGGCAAAATCACCGGCTTGCCCGACTTGGTCGTCAAAGTCGCATAGCCAGTTTTTATAATTTGATAGCAACAGATCCAATGAATCCGGCGACCATGAGTCATATTGTCATCAAGAATTGATTTTGGATCCTATTTCGGGATTTTTTTGGCTTACCCCGCTGGAAATCGCAGCGTGGCGATCACCGCGACCGCTGCCGGCGTGAGATCTCCCGAGCTATTCATGCACTGCGCGTAGATCGTCCAACCCATGCGGTCCGGGGTTTTCACGCCGATGATGTTCACGCGACCATAGTCCCGGTAGTCCCGACGCCCAAAGGTTCGGCACGCGGCAATGGGTTGGTCGCCAAAACTTGCTGGCGCCTCATTCAGCTGGTTTTGCAAGGACGCGCCTGCCAGCCCGGCGCGCGATATGGTTTCGGTATCCGCGTCAACCTGTCCCTCAGGCGGCACCGCAAATGAAACATTGAATGGATCGCCGACGCGATAGGGATGAATGTGTGCCATTTCGGGCAAGCTGATGCCATCTTCAGCCGAAAAGACCAGGGTGCAGCCCGACAAGGGCGATGTGACGATGTAACTCTCTTGACAACGCGCAGGGTGCGGCAGGCGGACACCAACTATGGCCAGCGGGTTGACGACGGCGCAGGGGTCGGTTTGCACGTAAAACACCTCAATCGCGTAGGCGTTGGCAGCTTCGAAGACATTAGGCAAGGTGGCCGATATTCCGACATAAGGCGCGCCTCCGTTCTCAGCATGCCAAATCCACGCGGGGTACGTCCCCGATTCGCGAAACACAACGCCTCCTAACAAGCATTTATATCGGCGGAGAAAGAGCTCGGTGTGGTTTGACAACACCATGTGAGCCTGCTCGGGGTCTCGCGCAGCGAGGAGATCAGGCTCTTCGAGGCGCTCAGGTGCAGCCGTCCGTTTACTGAATCGCTTCACGGTCGAGCGCTCACTTAGGTCGCCGTGCGGCCAGTCTCGTCGGCGTACATCACATTGTTGTTGATGCGCGGCGGCGGGAACACCTGGGCATACAGCGCCGCTTTGGCGGTGTCGCCGCTGGAGACGATGTCATTGGCCAGGCGCAGTTTGTCGGCTTCGGCTTTGAGCATCTCAGCTTCTATGGCCGACCGGCGCAACTGCTGGGCTTGCAAACCCAGTGCAAAGGCATCTAGCCCGATGCCTTTGCCAATCACAGCCTCAGCCACCACGTTGTCGGTGCGCAGCGACACCGCCGTCGCGCCCATGACCAGACCCGGCACCTGTACGCTGACGCTGCTGCCGCGATAGGCGTACTCAAAATCCGTGCGCGCCGCGCAGTCGACCGAAAAGACTTGATCGGTGGTGATGGCCGTGATGTCCACAGACGACAAATCTAGGGGCAGACCCGTGCTTTTGCTGCTGCACCGCACCAAGGGCGTTTGCACTATGCCCTTGGCCATGGCGGTGAGGCTCAAAACCTGGGCGACGATGGCTTGCTTAGCCGCCAGTTTTTGCGCCGGGTTGTCCACCATCACTTGATCAAGAAGCGAGTCGAGCTGGGCCAGGGAAACCGCGCGAAATGAGCCCGGATTGGGGTCGTAATAGCCCACGCGCACATCGGTCAAATGCAAAATCGCCTCGTATTCCTGGGCCAACTGGCGAAACACCAGATCCAAGGTGCGGCTGCTATTGACGTTGCGAATCTCACGCGACAACGCCGTTTGCTGGCCCGATGCCTCCGTCACGGTGTAGCTGGTGTCAATCTCGACATTGCGCGCAGACGACGCGCTCGCCGCGTGGTTGGCGATCGCATTCGTGGTCTGCTGGAAAAAACTCTGGTGCGATAGATCGCCTTCGATGGTGCCCCCAGAGTTGACGCTGGCGTTGCCCGTGCCCCAGCGCTGCTTGACACTGGCATCGGCATAAAAGCTCAACTCGGCCGCTTCACTGGTACTGGAGTTTTGGTCCGTGGCCAAAGACGACTCAAACGAGGCCTCGCTGCTCTCATTGAGCGAGTCAAAAACCGATGACGCCGCCTCGGTCTCGCTCGTGGTGTCTTTGTAGGTGCTGACGCTGAAACTCGTCGACTCACCCGGCATCAGAGTGAAGGTTCGCACCACAGGGCCTTCAACCACGTCGCCCATATAGGCGCTCATGCGGTAGGTTTCGACCAACATCAAGCGCGCGGTCGGGCTGTTGGTCGGCGCAGGAATGAAGCGGTGTGCGTAATGCCCGTGGTGACGTTTGACCAAATCAAGCCGCCGACCCATCTTCCAATAGTCGATAAAGACTTGAACATCGACGCTGACAATGGCCGCTTTCGCGTGGCGATGCTCCCGATCAGAGTTCACGCCGTGGATGTTGGGAAAGTATCGCTTGTCGAAGTACCCACTGGCTTGTGCCTGAATGAACGCCTGGCGCAGATCGGTCTCCGCGACAGGCGGAAAACCAGCCGCAGCACCCAGCAATTGGCTTGCTGACGATGGCGACACGCTGTCGGCACTCCACGAGCCTGCTGGAGTGCCACCCACGCCCGACGCGGCCGGCGTGGGTGGAGCCAACATGTGGTTAGCAAAAACACCGTACACCAGGTCATTGCGCCAACTCGGGCTTTGCTTGGGTGCGCCGGTGCTGTCGTACGCCGAAAAATCTTCGACCAAATTTTGCGCGGTGAAGTCACGGGCAAAGGGCCAATACAACCGCAACTCCGGCGGCGGCGCAGCCACGCGATAGGCCGCGTCGTCATGCACCTCAGCAGCGCTTCGGGCCGATTGCCAGACGCGAAATTCGGCCACATTGCCACTGACATAGCGTTCGCTGTTGCTGCCGCCGTCACCGCCCAGCAACAAGCTGGGCGCGGTGCCAATGCCGGGCACCCAAGCGCTAGCGCTCATATTGACTTTAACGGCATCGATGTAGAGCGCCCAGGTCGGTGCATTGGTGGTGCGCCAGTCCCAAACAAAAGCAAGGTGATGCCAAGCCCCATCGGTCACGCTTTGGTTCGAGACCACGATGTGCGAACCCCAGCTCAAGGTAAGGTTGCCGGGGTTGGTGATGGTGGCGCTCTGCGGATTACCGCTGCCATCTTGAAGAATCATCGCAAACAACGTGGCCGAGTTGTGGTTGTCGCTATCGGCCTGCACCCACATCTCTACCGTCAACGCCGTTGCACTTTGATCCAGGCTGAGGTGACCACTGCTGCACTGGACGCGCTGGTGTTGAAAGCGATCCAGGCTGAGGCTGCCGCTCATGTTAACAGGGTGAAACGACAGATGCGTCGCGTCCGCCAATGCCCCATAGGTCGCATCTAGGCTCCACCACGGGTCGGGCGCTTGACTGGGCAATGTGATGGTGCCCGTGTTTTGCTTGGGCGAGCTGTCGTACACGCGCTTTTGAGCGAGATCGACCGCATCGCTCCAGTTCAGACTGAGGTCGCTATCGGACGCGACTTGCAGGCTCGTTCCCGCGCACGTGACGATTTGCGACAAAGATCGCGCGGTTTTCCATACCCTGACCTGCCCGAGGCTGCCCACAATACCGGTGGACGAACCGGTCGACGTGCCCACGTTGCCCGCGTACAAATTAAACCCGTCGGTCAAGTACCCACTCATGGCGCTGCTGTTGGACAACTGAGCCACTCGGGTGTCAACGTACAACGTGGCGGTCACCGAGGGCTTGGCTGCGGCATTGGGGTTGTCCGCCAAAACCAAGGCCACGTGGTGCCACTGCCCGTCGCTGATGCTCACAGCGCTGTCGCCGCAGGATCCGTTGGTGCTTGAATTTGCCGTAACAGACCAAGTCACGCGCAGGTTTGACGGGTTACTCAGTTGCACGTAACTGCCGTGCGTGTCCAGGATTTTGAAAAGCGTCGTGCTCGAAGATGACGACGAGGTGTTTACCCAAAACTCAATCGTCAAACTCGTCAAGTTGCGGCTGCGGCTGCCGTCCACCACATTCACCGTGCTGCTGATCGAGCAATGCCCCTCAAAATTAAAGGCTCCACGCAGCTGGTCTTGGGTCAGGGGGTCACCCGCGTCAAGGGGTGGGTTTTGATAAAAACTGAAACCCGACGGCGGCACATTGAACAACGTCACATAAGTCGATCGCAGCGACTGCGCAACCGGCATCTGCCCCTTAAAGCCGCGCTTGGCGGACAACAACTCACCGAGGTGCAGCGCGTCGCTCGCATGCGGTTTCGTGCTTTCAGTCATGAACATCCCTGTAAAAAAAAGTGTTTTTCGATCAGTCAGACAACTGCCCTTGCCACAAGACACTGTAATCGCACAAATATTAACGTTCAAGTCAATTCAAATACACCGTTGAAACTTCGCCATTCACCCGGGCGACTTGCGCGCAGGTAATCCAGCGCAGAGCGCGCGAGTCAAACCTCATCTGAAGCCGAGTGATTGATCGCTCGTTATTTTTTTTGATAGCAGCAAACCCAATGAATCCGGTGACGAATCGCATATTTAACCGATAATTTTCAGTCTTCATCGCCAAAACACCCCCGAAGCCGTTGGATACAGCGCCCATCATGGGCTCTATCACGTGCACTGGCCCGTTGTTTGTGTAAATAGTTTTTAACTAACGACGGCGTTATTTCAATTGTCTTTCAAGATGGCCAGCTTCTCCCTAGACTCGAAGCACCAGCAACTCAACGGAGCCAGTCATGACCCAGCCAGACAACCAAACACCCGCCACAGCAGGCAAGTGCCCCGTGATGCACACGAGCCCCCGGCCCGCCGCTTCAAGTGCCAAGACCCTGCAAAACTGGTGGCCCAACCAGCTTGACATCAGCGTCTTGCACCAACATTCAGTCAAATCCAACCCCACCGGCGCGGATTTTGATTACGCAACAGCCTTCAAAAGCCTCGACCTCGATGCCGTGGCAGCCGACCTCACCGCGCTCATGACCGACTCGCAAGACTGGTGGCCAGCCGACTACGGCCACTACGGCCCGTTTTTCGTTCGCATGACCTGGCACGCTGCGGGCACCTACCGCATCGCCGACGGACGCGGTGGCGGTGGCAGCGGCTCGCAGCGCTTTGCCCCCCTCAACAGCTGGCCAGACAACGGCAACCTCGACAAAGCCCGCCGCCTCCTGTGGCCCATCAAACAAAAGTATGGTCAAAACCTATCGTGGGCGGACCTGCTCATCTTGGCAGGCACGGTTGCCATGGACAGCATGGGCTTCAAGACCTTCGGCTTTGCCGGTGGCCGCCCTGACATCTGGGAGCCCGAACGCGACATCTACTGGGGCCCCGAGGGCAACATGCTGGACGACCAGCGCTACTCAGGCGACCGCGACCTGGCCAACCCGCTCGCCGCCGTACAAATGGGCTTGATCTACGTCAACCCCGAAGGCCCCAACGGCAACCCTGACCCACTCGCATCTGCCCGAGACATCCGCGAGACCTTTGCCCGCATGGCCATGAACGACGAAGAAACCGTCGCCCTCACCGCTGGCGGCCACACATTTGGCAAAGCACACGGCGCGGCAGACCCGTCCAAATACGTCGGCCCAGAACCCGAAGGCGCGGGCATCGACGAGCAGGGCTTGGGCTGGAAGAACTCTCTGGGCACCGGCGCAGGCGTTCACACCATCACCAGCGGCATCGAAGGCGCGTGGACCAACAACCCCACGCAGTGGGACAACGGCTACTTTGACAACCTCTTTGGCTACGAGTGGGTGCTGACGAAGAGCCCTGCTGGAGCCCAGCAGTGGATCCCGTCCGACGCCGCAGCCGCCCACAACGTGCCCGACGCGCACGCCAGCGACAAGCGCCACGCGCC
>JANOPN010000063.1:0-33764 GCA_031421855.1 Comamonadaceae bacterium | reverse complement strand
GCAACGCGGCGGCCAAAAAGAGCGAGTTTGTGGTGTACCCTGATGCCCCGCATGCTTTTCACGCCGACTACCGCCCCAGCTTTCGCAAAGAAGCTGCCGAAGACGGATGGAAGCGCTGCGTGGCTTGGTTCAAAGCCAACGGCGTGGCTTAATCACCCGCTGACCCGCCAGCAAGGTCTGAGAGGCCTCGACAGGGTCTGTCGAGGCCTTTTTCATGGAAAATACACCCTTGGTCTCCGTATTCATTCGCTTCTGCGCTACTAAAAATATAGCATGACGTTGTTGCTCATTGTGTTTGCCACTGCCATCAGTGGCATCGGAAGTGTGTGGCTTGCCGCCTTGTTGGCGCAAGTCGTGCTGGCGCGCTACACCCAGCACATGCTCAGTTTGGCAGCCGGTGCGCTGTTGGCCACAGCCTTGCTTCACCTCATGCCAGAAGCCATTGAGAGCAGCGCCGGGGCACATGAGCTGTTTGCGCTGCTGCTCGGCGGATTGGTGTTCTTTTTTTTGCTCGACAAAGCCGAGTTGTGGCATCACGGGCACGAACACAGTCACCATGATCACAAAGACCACAAAGACCACCAAGGGCACCACGACGGCCACCAACCCAAAGGCGGATGGGCGGTTTTAGCCGGTGACAGCGTGCATTGCTTTGGCGACGGCATTTTGATTGCCGCTGCATTTGTGGCCGACACCACGCTCGGCGT
Source organism: Comamonadaceae bacterium (assembly GCA_031421855.1). Lineage (GTDB taxonomy): Bacteria > Pseudomonadota > Gammaproteobacteria > Burkholderiales > Burkholderiaceae_C > JAAFHN01. The sequence continues at coordinate 33,057 of JANOPN010000063.1, read as the reverse complement.
CGCTGCAACCTTGGCCGTCTTGGCGCATGAAGTGCCGCATCACATGGGTGACTTGACCGTGCTGATGAGATCGTCCAGCAGTCCACGCTCAGCTGTGCTCAAAGTGTCTGCAGCGGGGGCGGTCACAGTCGTCGGCGGTTTGGTCGGCTTTGCGTTTGCCTCAAATTTGCGTGACTACATGCCGTATTTTTTGGTCGTTGGCGCAAGCAGCTTCATTTATGTCGCCTTGGCCGACCTCATTCCTCAGTTACAACGCCGATTGGGCGCGCGCGAAACCGCTGCGCAAATCGCTTGGTTAGGCGCAGGTATCGCCTTGGTTGCAATGGCTACAAAGCTCGCGCATTGATGGGTGCAAGCCCAAAAAGCGGCCGCACCCAACCGACGCGCACCACGATGAGGCTCGTCGTTGCCCAGCAAATTGCCACCGTTCCAGCAGCAACCCACGCAAACTCGGTCGGCGCGGCCAGCTTGAGTGGAACCAGCCAGTAGGCCAGCACCACAATTGCACTTTGGTGCAAGATGTACCACGGGTAAACTGCCTGATTGGCCCACGGCAACCAACGCCACGGGTGGTTGAGCAAAGCCTTGCCCCAACCCAAAATGGCACACAAGGTCGCCCAGATATACAGGCTGCGCACACCCCAAACCAACCACTGAGCAGGCCATCCCACGCCGTCAACACCCCAGAAAAACCGCACCAGACCAAAATAGGCCAAGCCAGCGACGATGGCCAAACCCAAGCTCACCTTGCGCAGCCGAACCCATTCAGCCCAAGCGCGATCGGATGTTGAGAGCAGCCAACCGTAAGCAAAAACAGTGAAGTACACCGCGTGGTTGTACCAGTCGCCCACCACCGCATGTGTCGTCGGAAATCGCGCTTGCAAGTTGATGGTGTAGACCAAAAGCGGCACCGCAGGCAACACCAACAGCGCCGCGCCCCGCAGGCCGCTGAAGCCCATGCGAGCAGCACCAACCCACGTCGCAGGCAAAAGCCACAGCACTGCACACAGCACAGCCGAATAGAGCCACAAATACGCCAGATACCACAGGTGGTTCCAGGTGTAGCTGGTGCGCCAACCATCAAAGGCCCCCTCGGGCCAAAGCCCGCCCGCATAGTAGCGCGCCAAAAATTGCCAAAACCCGGCCTCGACCAAGCCCTTGCTTACGCCTTGGCAATACGGCTGAATCGGCACGATGACCACCATCCCAAAAACCAGCGGCAGCAAAATCCGCAAGCTTCTTCGGCGCATGAACCGACCCAGGCCAGACATTTGAGCGCCCTGCATCATCAGCCCGGTCGACACCCCCGAGATCAAAAAAATCAAGTCCATCCGCCAGCGATTGAGCATCAACATCGGCATTTGCAGGGCTTCAAACAAGTGGCTGCTCTTGATGTGCCAACCCCACTCCAAAACATAAAGCATGCCCAAATGGTAAGCAATGAGCAGGCCAAAGGCCAGCGCCCGAAGGGTGTCAATGTCGTGGCGGCGTTGCATTCAAACTCCTGGGTTCTCGACTCAAAACGACCGAACTTTAGGCAATCGGCCGCAATGTCGGTCGAAATGTGATGAGTGGCATGCCCGTGGGGCGAAATGAGTGGCGTGCGGGGCGGTTTTCATGATTCGACCAATAACATCGGGCCATGTCGACTCAAAAGCCCGCACTTGATCGCTACCAACCCTGGCGATCAACCACCGAGATCGCCCTTTGGGCGGTATTTTTTTGTGGTCAAGCCGCCTTGAACAGCATCACCGCTTGGCTCGATATCGGCCGCAGAGGCTTGGGTTTTTCGGCCTGGGAGCCCGTTGTTTGGGAATGGAGCAGCAATTTGATGTTGCTGGTACTCGTGCCCGCAGTGATTGCGTTTGAGCGCCGCAAACCCTTGTCACGGTCGACTTGGCGCCCAAATTGGCCTTGGCACATCGCGGCCACGGTGATGTTCAGCCTCATCCACGTCGCGGGCATGGTCGCGCTGCGCAAAATAGCGTACGCCAGCCTAGGCCTGAGCTACGATTTTGGCAATTGGCCGCTTGAGATGCTGTACGAGTACTTGAAAGATTTCAGGAGTTACCTGACGATCTTGCTCATTGTGTCTTTTTATAGGCTGTTGCTGCTCAGAATCCAAGGCGAAGCCAGTCTGCTTGACGAGCCCGACATCGGCGTGGCCGTTGAGAATGTGGACAGGCCCGAGCGATTTTTGGTCAAAACCTTGGGTAAAGAATTTTTGCTACCCGCAGCCGAGATCGAGTGGTTGCAAGCTTGGGGCAACTATGTCAACTTGCATGTGCGCGGCCGCGACTATCCGCTGCGCGCAACGATGGCAGCGGTTGAAGCGCGTTTGGATCCCAAACGCTTTGTGCGGGTTCACCGCAGCTACATCGTGAACCTGGACTACATCAAAGAAATCGAAACCCTCGACTCAAACGATGCCCGAGCCCACATGCGCTCTGGGGGCAGCGTGCCGGTGAGTCGCCGCCTGCGCGAGGGCTTGCGCCAAGCCGCAGCGGGCAGCGCTGCAACTGGCGAAGCAGGCATCAACTCACCACATCCAGTTTCGCCACACTGAGCGCCAGCCACTTGGTGCCATGGCGGGTGAAGCTGACTTGCGCTCGGGCGTCATCGCCATGACCATCAACCGTGAGCACCTTGCCCTCGCCAAATTTGGCGTGAAACACGCGTGTACCGGGTTTTAGGCCTTGTGGGGTTGATTTTTGAGCGACTTTTGGCTCAAATTGGCCTGTGGTCCCGGTATTTGCTTGATCTGATGCTCTTATTTTGAAAGCGTAGCCATCGTCACCGGTCGCGCCAAATCGCGAGCCCGAATTGCCTGCAAAGCGCCCGCCTGAATAGCCCGCGCCAAATCCACCACCCATGCTGGCGCTGCGTTTGGGGGTGATTGACTTCAGGGCTTCTTCGGGTAATTCGTCCAAAAAACGGCTTTTGATGTTGTAGCGGGTCTGACCGTGCAGCATGCGGGTTTGGCTGTGGCTCAGATACAAGCGTTTGCGGGCTCGCGTGATCGCCACATACATCAGCCTGCGTTCTTCTTCAAGCCCGTCCCAATCTGCTAAAGCCCGCTCGTTCGGGAACAAACCCTCTTCGAGCCCCGACAAAAACACGCAGTCAAACTCAAGCCCCTTGGCGGCGTGAATCGTCATCAATTGCACGGCTTCTTGCCCCGCCTGCGCTTGGTTGTCACCTGCTTCCAATGCCGCGTGAGTCAAAAACGCCAAAAGGGGCGACATGATTTCACCCGTCTCCGCGTCGGGTGCGAGTTGCGGCGCAGCGGCTTCATCAAGCGCTGCACGAATTGGCGCATCCGTCAAACCCTGACTGGCCGGGCTTTGGGTCAACCCGATGCGCGTATCCAAGGTATTGGCCGCATCACCCGCAAGTGCAGGCGCGTCGCGACCAAAGCCCTCGATCGTGGCAAAGCTTTCGGCGGCGTTGACCAATTCCTCCAAGTTCTCGACGCGGTCTTGGCCGTCTTTTTCGCTTTTGTAATGCTCAACCAAGCGGCTTTTGTCGAGCACCAACTCAATGATCTCGCGCAAGGTCAAGCCATCAGACTGCTCGCGCAGCACGTCGATCATGGCCACAAAGGCCGAAATGTTGGTGCCCGCTTTGCCGCTGATCAGGGTACACGCAGCCGCAAGCGAACAACCCGCTGTGCGTGCGGCATCTTGCAGCTGCTCAATGCTGCGCGCACCGATACCGCGCGGCGGAAAATTCACGACGCGCAGGAAACTCGTGTCGTCGCTGACGTTCTCGGCCAAACGCAAATACGCCAACGCATGCTTGATTTCAGCCCGCTCAAAAAAGCGCAAGCCCCCGTAGACTTTGTACGGAATGCCCGCGTTGAAAAGCGACGTCTCCAAAACCCGGCTTTGGGCGTTGCTGCGATACAAGCACGCCACCTCGCTCTTGCGGGTGCCGCTGCTCATGAGGGCTTGGGCCTCTTCAACCAACCACTGCGCCTCGGCCAAATCGCTGGTCGCCTCGTACAGCCGAACCGGCTCGCCCAGCCCTTGGTCGGTACTGAGGTTTTTGCCCAAGCGCCGCTTGTTGTTTGCAATGAGCGCATTCGCGCTGTTCAAAATGTTGCCGTGGCTGCGGTAGTTGCGCTCCAGCTTGATCTGGTGGCGCACCCCAAACTCGCGCACAAAGTCAGCCATGTTGCCAACTTGCGCGCCGCGAAACGCATAAATGCTCTGATCGTCGTCCCCTACCGCAAACACCGTCTGATTCGCGCCGCCACCAAAGAGTTTGAGCCACGCGTACTGCAGCTTGTTGGTGTCTTGAAACTCGTCGACGAGCAAGTGGCGAAATCGCGCCTGGTAGTGCTCGCGAATCGCCGTGTTGTCGCGCATCAGTTCATAGCTGCGCAGCATCAACTCTGCAAAATCCACCACACCTTCGCGCTGACATTGAGCCTCGTACAGGGCATACAGCTCGACCTTGCGCGCGCTGTCACCGTCACGGGTTTTCACATGAGCCGCGCGTTCGCCGTCTTCTTTGCACGCATTGATGAACCACATCAACTCCTTGGCTGGACAACGGTCTTCATCGACATTGGCGGCCTTCATGATCCGCTTGATCGAGCTCAACTGGTCTTGTGTGTCCAAAATCTGAAAGCTCTGCGGCAGGTTTGCCAACTTGAAATGGGCCCGCAAAAACCGGTTGCACAAGCCGTGAAACGTGCCAATCCACATGCCGCGAACGTTGACGGGCAACATGCTGGACAGGCGCGTCAGCATCTCCTTGGCCGCCTTGTTGGTGAACGTCACCGACAACACCCCGCCCGGTGTGATTTGCCCGGTTTGCAACAACCACGCAATGCGCGTCGTCAACACCCGCGTCTTGCCCGAGCCCGCACCCGCCAATATCAGCGCATGCTGATTGGGCAACACCACCGCTTGGTGTTGCTCGGCATTGAGGTTGAGCAACAGCGGCGAGGTGTCGGGGTTGGCAAAAGGGTCGTCTCGCGCTGCCGACAAGTCAGCTCGCGCATCGATGTCCGCAAACAAGTCCGGCGGCTCCTCCTGCGGCGATCTGTGGCCAGTTGAACCGTCCGTATCGGGTAAGTCGACGTATTGAGAGTGCATATCAGTGGGCTAAGAAGTCGCTGTTGTGATCAAGGCATCGATGCGCAGCCGCGCATCGCGTGACTCCGCTTCGTCTAAAAACTGGGTGCTGCGCAGCCTGAGCAGCAAGCTCGGGTGCGACACCAAGCCTACCCGCAGGCCAGCGCGCACCCAACGCAGGTCGCGCGGCTCGCCGCGAGCCAGCTTCGAGATGGCGGCATCATTGGGCTCCAAACAAAAAGCTGTGATTTCACCGCGCTTGAGCGGCAGCAGCCGATCCTGCCAACCGTCAGGCAGTGTCGGCAGCGCGGGCGAGACTGGGTCGAGGAAGGTTTGGTGTTGGACATGCCAAGGGCTGCCCTCGCCCAGTTGTGTGGATAGATCGAAAATTCGTGGCGGATCGGCGCTCGTGTAGCAGTCCAAATCGATTGACATGCTCATGTCTGGCGGCACATCACAAAACTCGCTCATGCCCAGCACCGACACACTGCCAATGACCACGTACTCGCGGTGACCACAAAGCCGCCGGGCTTCGTCCAACAGCGCAAACATCGCGTCGCTGTTCATGCAAACTCTACGGCCGAGAACGGCGAGTTTTGACGCATCGCCGCGCCCCAACCCTGCGCGTCCGAACACATCAGTTTGGCCAAATCGGTGGTGGGTAGTTCCAACCACTCACGCCACCGCTGCACATAGTCGGCACTGGCCAAGCCCTCCGATTGCCACCGTTTCACCACGTCGCATGCGGCGCTCGTTCGAGCCAGCCGTGTTGGGGCGTCCGCGCAAAGCAGTTCAATGGCGAGTTGTTGGTGGCGCATGAGTCGCGCCTGTTCGACACCGGCTTGACGCGCACGTGCCAGCTTGCGCTCATCGACCGCGTCTGCGCGGGCAAGCCAGTGAGGTGGCACAAGTGCGGCGACCACGACTTTGTGGCGTTCGATGCTCACCGGCCCAAGCGCGGCCATCGCCAGCACTTGGCCAAAGTTTTGCTTCACGAACGATGCGGGGATGTGTTGGGGGTGAGGATCAGGCATGTGATTTTGTCCAATAACGATATTTTAGACAGAATTAGGTCGGACATTGCTCGTCAAAGTGCATACAATCGCTCACCGGGCCCAAGCATTTGTGGTTCGGTTGGCTTGCGCAAAGCCAGACCGCCCGCCAGTCCAAGCGCTCACATCTCTCGATAGACTTCTTCAAATGAGTGTGTGACATGCAAATCTTCGACTACGACAACGTTTTACTACTCCCCCGTAAATGCCGAGTGGAGAGCCGCTCCGAATGCGATGCCTCGACCGAGCTCGGCGGACACCGATTCAAGCTCCCTGTCGTCCCGGCCAACATGAAAACCGTGGTCAATGAGGCCATTTGCTTGTGGTTGGCGCAACACGGCTATTTTTACGTCATGCACCGATTCGACGTCGACACGGTCGCATTTGTACGCAACATGCATTCAAGCGGCGTGATCGCCAGCATCTCACTGGGCGTCAAACCACCTGACTACGCAACAGTCGATGCGTTGGTTGAGCACAAATTGACGCCAGAGTTCGTGACGATCGACATCGCGCACGGCCACGCCGATAGCGTCAAAAACATGATCGCCCACCTGAAGGCCAAATTGCCCGGCACCTTTGTGATCGCAGGCAATGTCGGCACACCAGAGGCCGTGATTGACTTGGAAGCTTGGGGCGCAGATGCCACCAAAGTCGGCATCGGCCCTGGCAAGGTGTGCATCACCCGAATGAAAACCGGCTTTGGCACAGGCGGTTGGCAGTTGTCGGCGCTCAAGTGGTGCGCCCGAGTAGCCACCAAGCCCATCATTGCCGACGGCGGCATCCGCGAAAACGGCGACATCGCCAAAAGCGTGCGATTTGGCGCGTCGATGGTGATGATTGGCTCCATGCTCGCCGGCCACAACGAGAGCCCAGCCGCCACCGTGGAAGTGGACGGCAAGCTATTCAAAGAGTACTACGGCAGCGCCAGCGACTTCAACAAAGGCGAATACAAACACGTTGAGGGCAAACGAATCCTCGAGCCCGTCAAGGGCAATCTGGCCGACACCCTCAAAGAGATGGAAGAAGACGTTCAAAGCTCCATCAGCTACGCAGGCGGTCGCAAACTAGCCGACATCCGCAAAGTGAACTACGTGCTGCTGGGCGGAGACAACGCGGGTGAACACATTTTGATGTGACTTTAGTCATTTATTCATAGCAACAAACTCAATGAATCCGGAGACCAAAGGCTGATTTTTCATTAAATTGGCTCTTTTTCACACCCGTAACACCATTTGAAGGCCCGCCATGCCGCAAACACCGCTAAACGCCACTGACCTACCCGCTGACTCGGGCTCCAGCTACCCCGCGCCGTTCGCCTCCCGCATGGGGGCGGGGCATTGGCATGCGCTTGGGGATGCGTTTGGGATCACGCAGTTTGGGGTGAATTTGGAAACGCTGGAGCCAGGCTCGCAGTCCTCGCTTCGCCACTCGCACACCCATGCCGACGAGCTGATTTATATGCTCAGTGGCGAGTTGGTTTTGCGCACCAACGACGGCGAGTTCGCGATGCGCGCTGGCATGTGCATGGGCTTCAAAGCCGGTGATGGCAACGCCCACCACATGGTCAACCGCAGCCCACACCCCGCCAGTTTCATCGTCATCGGCAGCCGAATCGCAAACGATTTGCCGATCTATCCCGACGACGACCTCGTGCGCAGCATCGCGCCGACCGGCCGGGTGTGGGCGCGCAAGGACGCAACAGTGTATTGAGTCGAGATTACTATGGCATCACATCACAGACCGACCGCCGCACCCAAGCCCATCGTGCGCCAAAGCCAAAACGCTTTCATCGCACGCGGCCTAGCGTCTGCGGCCCGGGTCGCTGCTGGGCTTGAGCGGACATATCCGGCGGACGAGGTGTTTGAGCGCCTGAAGGGGTTGATCGAGCGAAAGAAACGAGATCATTTGGCCAGACAAGCCGCAGAATCTGACAACGCGACCCATCGATGACGACTATGCGCTTGAGTTCAGCGCCCTCGCACGTGACGATTTGCCGCGACTTCAAGCGTTTTACTTGGATCGCCACATCGAACTGGCCGATCGGGCGCTCGACACGATTTTGACGGCTCTCGACATCTTGAAGCGCCACCGCTGTGCGAAGCCAACGTGAGGATGATTTTCATTGAGCCAGCCTCACATCAACTGTGCAATATCCCCAGCTAAAGCCGCTGGCCCCATCCCGTGCCTGGCAACCAATCGAACTTTGCCTTGGGGGTCAAAGACGTAGCCGTTGGCGGTGTGGTCCATGCTGTAACTGGTGGGCGTTTTGCCTTCTACCTTTTTGTAGAAGACTTTGAACTCTTTGGCGACTACGGCGAGTTGCTCGGTTGACGGAACGAGTGCAATGAAGCCGGGGTCAAAGTTGGCCATGTAGGCCTTGAGCACGGTCGAGGTGTCGCGCTCGGGGTCGACGGTGATGAAGATGACGCTGAGTTTGTCGCCCTTGGGGCCGAGCAGTTTTTTGACTTGGGCCAAGTCGGCCAAGGTGGTTGGGCAGACATCGGGACACTGCACAAAACCAAAAAAGACCACCACACACTGGCCCGCAAAGTCTGGCAGGCCGCGCAGTTTGCCGTCGACATCGGGCAGCGAGAAGCTCTTGGCGAAGGCTGCGCCGGTGATATCGATGCTGACGAATTGCGGCTTTTTGCCGCCTGCCATCTCGGTCAACTTGTCGCAGCCGACCAAAAAACCGCTTGCCGCCGCCGCAAGGCCGATTTGGAAGGCTTGGCGGCGATTTTTGATGACAAATTGGCTATTGGTCACGGTATTCATTGAGTTTGTTGCTACTGATATAGGAGTGATCAAAGCACCCAGTAGTGATCGACCAGGAGCGCTGCAAAGAGCACGCTGAGGTGAATGAGCGAAAACCGAAAGGTCTTGCGGGCCAGTTCGTCGGAGTAGTTGCGCCACAACGCGAACGCGTAGCCGCAGAACCCGATGCTCAAAGCCACGGCAACCACCAAGTAAAACCAGCCGCTCATGCCAATCACAAAGGGCAACAGACAGGCCGCAAACAAGACCCAGGTGTAGAGCCAAATTTGCAGCCGGGTGTAGGGGTTGCCATGCGTCACTGGCAGCATGGGCAGGCCGCTTTTGCGGTAGTCTTCCACCCGATAAAGCGCCAGCGCCCAAAAATGCGGCGGCGTCCACAAGAAAATGATGAGAAACAGCACCATGGCCTCGGCGCCAACGTCGCCGCGCAGCGCCGCCCAGCCCAGCACCGGTGGCATGGCACCGCTCGCGCCGCCAATGACGATGTTTTGCGGCGTGCGGGGCTTCAAAATGACGGTGTAGATGACGGCATACCCGACGAAAGTGGCCAAAGTCAGCCACATGGTGAGGGGGTTGACCGCAGCGTAGAGGAGCGCGCATCCGGCGATGCACAGCGCGCTTGAAAATGCCAGCGCCTGGGTGTCGCTCAACTGCCCTTTGGCGGTGGGCCGCCACGCGGTGCGCCGCATTTTGGCGTCGATGCTCTTTTCAACCAAGCAGTTGAATGCAGCAGCCGCGCCCGCAACCAACCAAATACCCACACAGGCCAGCAGCGCGACTTGGGCCTGCGCCAAGCTGGGCAAGCCGGGCACAGCGAGCACCATGCCAATGAAGGCGCAAAACACGATCAACAAGATGACCCGCGGCTTCATCAGCGCGTGGTATTGCTTGAATAAGTTCAGCCCCGAGGCTTGCGGGGTCGCGGCTGCGGCGTGTTGGGTCATGGCTTGATTGTCGCAAAGATGCGGTGTCGACCCAGCGCTTGAGTGAGCACCAACACCAAACCAGCGGCACCGCCGGTGTGCGACACCGCGGCGACCAAGGGCCAGCCCAAGAGCACATTGCCCAAACCGGTGGCCAATTGCCACGCAAGCAAGAACGCCAGCCATTTGGCAGTGACTCGGTCAGCAGGGTCGCTGCCTTGCCAAAGCCGCCAGGCACTCCAACCGACCACGGCGAATACGACGTATGCCGAGAGGCGGTGAACATAGTGGATGGCGGTGAGTGCCTGAAAGCTCAAGTTGCTGCCATCGGCGTTGAGACCCAAATCGCGCCACAACGCGAAGGCTTGGCTGAAGTTCATGGCTGGCCAAAGCCCGCCTTGACAAGCGGGGAAGTCGGTGCAAGCCAGCACGGCATAGTTGGTGCTCACCCACCCGCCTAGCGCCACTTGCACCCAAACAGCGGCGAAGCTCACGAGCAGCCAACGAGGCCGCGCAAAAGCGCCTGCAGCGGCACCGATAACGCCTTTTTGATGACTTATTGGCCCTTGGTCACCGGATTCATTGGGTTTGTTGCTATCTATTTTTAAGTACTCAGCCAGTGCAGCGAGTACCATGAGCAAGCCAATACCACCCATGAGGTGCAATGTGACGATGATGGGCTTGAGCTTGAGCGTGACGGTGAGCGCGCCAAACGCGCCTTGGGCGCAGACCCAAATGAACACCAAGACACCCAGCCACGGCGAGTATTGCGCCGCTGGATCACTCACTTGCCGCTCGCGCAGCAGCTTTGCGCGCCAAGCCCAACCGAGCACCATGATCAAGGTGATGAGCGCGCCAATACCGGTTGCTGCTTTGCGGTGAATCATCTCGATCCACGCCTTTTGCAGGGTCACGGGGCCAGTGGGCATCGCGGACTCGGCGGCTGCGATGTCACGGGCCGCGCCGATGGGGCTGGCGCTGCCGTAGCAGCCGGGCCAGTCGGGGCAGCCGAGACCGGAGTCGGTGAGTCGGGTGAACGCGCCAAAAAGCACCAAATCAAAAGTCAAAAAAAGCGTGATGACGACCAAGGCGCGCAGCTTGCTCGATGCCGTTGGCGCATGGCCCCCTAATCGCGCAAGCCGTGCCTGCGACCAAAGCCACCAAACCAGTGGGCCGCCCGCCAACGCCGCGCCAATGGCCAGCAGCTGAACCGTGGGCGATAGATCAACCAATGAATCCATGCTCAAGCCTCAGGGTTTAGCGCCGGATGCAGCAGAGGTGGGCAAAGCCCCACCCAGCGGCAACTTCGACGCTGTGGCGCTGTCTCGACCGGCTGTGTCCCATGCGCCAGACGCACGCAGCAGCCGCTCCAAGTCGCGTTTAGCCCGGGCGGGCTCCAAGTCGGCAGGGAATCGCATCATCCAGTTGCCGATGGGGTCAACCACAAACAGATGGTCTTGGAGCCGCTTGCCCGGTGCAGCGACCAACCAATTGGCCAAATCTTGCGGCTTGACGCGCCACACGACGCCACCCGCCGTGGGGTCCGACAACGCTTTGGTCAACTCGGGGCGGATGCTTGAGTCGTCAGACACCAACCAAACCCAGTCCAAGCGCTGACGCTCCCGCCCCAGCGATTCGCGCATTTGGCGCTGCACGTACAGGTGTTTTTCGCAGGCGGCATCGCAAGCGGCAGGCGCGACGCTGACCAATAGCCATTGGTCACGCAGGGTCGACAGCGGTTTGGCGGTCATTGCGGCATTTGCGGCATTTGCGGCATTTGCGGCATTTGCGGCATTTGCGACGTTCGCGACCGGCGCCATGCCCTCGGCCGCGTGGATCAAGGGCACGCCGACCAAGTTGACTGGCATGGCGCGTTGGTCAATCAGCTCGCCATAGTTACGCCGCCCTTCGGGGCGCACCAAGTAGTAAGCAACGTAGCTCGCAATGACCGGAGCCGCGCACAGCAGCAGCACCATGAACATTTTGAAGCGCCCCAAACCGACATTGACCGCAGCAAAAGGCGCGTCGCCCGAGCCGCTAACCGACGGCAAGGCGTGAACGGTGAGCTCAAGCGGCGACTCGCTTTTAGCGACTTGGCTAGGCGTGGTGGCAGGTGCGGGTGCATTCATCCAAAGACTCGATTCATCACAAAACTGGCGCGCGGCGCGCCCGAGCGGCCGCGACTCGGGGTGCCAACACTTGAAACCACAACAGCAACGACAGCATCAGCGCCGACAGCGCAAACCACTGAAACGCGTATCCGTGGTGCTTGGCAACGCCAGCGTCGGGCTCGGCCCATTGGCGCAGCAAGCCGTCAGGCGCGGCCACATCAAGCTGCAACACGGTGACGTCGGTGACCCATCGACTCGGTTGAGCGGCTGCTTGGGTCATCTCCATCGCGAAACTCTTCAGGTCGATATTTTGACGGATATCGCGGGTTTTTACCGATACTGCTGGGGAGTCAACAGCGCGGCTAGGGTCTTGCACAGCGGCAGTGGAAGCCGCCGCGCCACCCAGCTCAAGCAAGCGGGCGGGCGGGCCAGCAAGACGCCCATTCACGACCACGGTCCCCGTTGGGGCGGGCGGCACAGCCACGCGGTCGCGCTGCATGAAGTCTCGGGGCAGCCAACCCCGCTGAACCAACACCGCCACGCCATGGCCATCCGACCCATTGAGCAACAAAGGCGTGAGCACGAAGAAGCCCGGTCGGCCGTTCATCTGGCGGTTGTCGAGCAACACCGTGTGCTCTGGCAGCCATCGCCCAACCAACTGAATGGGTCGGTGGATGTGTGGGGTCAAATCCAAGGCTCTAATTGATGCGTTTTTTATAGCAAAGAAGTCAATGGAATCGGCGACCCGATCCTGTTTTTTTGCCAAAATGGCCTGCTGGAGCGAATTTTTTTGCGCTGCGCGGCCCAACTGCCAAAACCCGAGTCGGGCACCCAAGACCACCACGGCCAGCCCGACGAGCCAAACAACCCACCGCCTCACTTGGCTGCTCATGGGCGCGCACCCGAACACGCCAGCTTGCGTGCGATGATCTCGCCATGAATATCGCAATTGTTTTGGGCCTGTTGGTTGTACTTGCGGCTTTGGCTGCCGCTGGATTTTTCATGGTGCGCGGCGGTGGCAACACCGAGTCGGCAGGCGACTCGGATGGACCCAACTCGCAAGCCAAACGACGCATGGCCCGTGCGCTGACGGTGCGCATCGGCGTATCGGTGATCGTGTTTTTGGCCATTTTGCTGGCTTGGTACTTTGGCGCACTCAAGCCCGGAGGCCTGCCGGTCGGCAAGTAAGTACGGCGTTTTCAGCCTCGAAAAAAAAGCCGCAAAACGCGGCTTTTTTTCATGTCGTGACGGCATCAGAGCCAGTAAACCAAGATGTACAGTCCAAGCCACACCACGTCGACAAAATGCCAATACCAAGCGGCGCCTTCAAACCCAAAATGATTCTTGGAGTCGAAATGGCCTTTTTGCAAGCGCAGCGTGATGACCAGCAACATGATCATGCCGACAAACACATGAAAACCATGAAAACCAGTCAACATGAAGAAAGTTGAGCCAAAAATACCTGAACTCAGTTTGAGGTTGAGGTCGGTGTAAGCGTGGTAATACTCGTAACCCTGAACGCCCAAAAATGCGATTCCGAGCAGCACCGTGATCCACATGAAGGCTATCGTCTTGCTGCGGTTGTTATCCAACAACGCATGGTGCGCGATGGTGAGGGTCACGCCCGACGTCAACAGCAAAGCCGTGTTGATGGTTGGCAGCCAAAACGGTCCCATGGTCTGAAACGGCTCCACAATGCCCGCTGGTGAGGCTGTGGCACCAGCAACCGAACTCGGCCACACGGCCTGGAATCCGGGCCACAAGAGCGCGTTTTCGAAACTCCCCAGAGCTGGAACCGAGTGCGAGCGAGCCCACCAAAGAGCCGAGAAAAACGCACCAAAAAACATGACTTCACTGAAGATGAACCACGTCATGCTCCAACGGTAACTGATGTCAATTTTGTAGCCGTAGAGGCCACTGCGGCTCTCAGCGATCGCATCGCGAAACCAGCGATACAAGGTCGCAAACCACCAAAGCATGCCGCCAGCCAACAAATACGAGCCCCAAGTCGCGCCATTGATCCACTGCGCCGCACCAAACATCACGAAAAACAAGCCAATCGCGCTGCTAACCGGGTGGCTTGACGGGGCGGGCACAAAGTAATACGGGGTCGTCCCCGGTGTTGTCGCGCTCATTTGATGGTCCTTTGCCTATTCGAGAAATTTGTCATGGATGGAGGGATTGGGGTTATGCCAGCGTGTTTGATCAACCAATCGTCAAGCGACTGTCACGACCCAGCGCACGAAAAACATCAGCGCGCCAACAAAAACAAAGCATGCAACCAAACCGACGATCAAAATGTGAAACGGATTCAGGTGCTTGATGTCGTCTTGGAAGTCTGCACCACGACGCACACCAAAAAACGACCACAAAACCGCCGAAATGGTTCGCCAAACAGATGGGCGACGCTGAATCAGTGTGGGTTCGGTCATGATCGCGCCGCTTCAATCGGCAACAAACTCACAGCCGCCGGAGAAACTTTGGGTGCGACTGGCGCAGATTGTGGCGCTGGTGGTGTTTTGCCACCGACTTCAAAAAACGTGTAAGACAGCGTGATGGTCGTGACGTCTTTGGGGAGTTTGGGATCGATCACAAACGCGACCGGCCAGCTTTTCTTCTCACCTGCTTGCAAGGTGTACTGATTGAAACAAAAACACTCAAGCTTGTTGAAGTATGCCGCCGACTGCTTGGGTGCATAGCTTGGAATCGCCTGCGCCGCCATGGCTCGATTTTGGATGTTTTGAAACTCGTAAATCACCGTTGCCAACTCGCCGGGATGCACTTGCAGCGACCGCTTTTCAGGCTTGAAGTCCCACGGGCCGCGCACGTTGGCATCAAACTCAACGGTAATCAAACGCGTGACATCAACCTGTGTATTGGCAGCGGCTTTTGACATCGCCCCAGGGATTTGCCGATCCGACGCCGCCAACACGTTGATCCCCAAGGCGTTACAAATGGCCCGGTAAATCGGCACCAGCGCATAGCCAAACCCAAACATACCAGCAGCCACAATGAGCAGCTTGCCAACCATTTGGGTGTTAGCCGCTTTCAGTTGCATGGCAAAGCGTGTGTTCATGTCATGAACCTCAACCGCGCCCCAAAACCACCAACTTGGCCACGAATCCAAGCAAGAACACCAGCGCCACCGACGCGAGGATTAACCCCGTTCGCCGGTTTT
Organism: Comamonadaceae bacterium; assembly: GCA_031421855.1. Classification (GTDB taxonomy): domain Bacteria; phylum Pseudomonadota; class Gammaproteobacteria; order Burkholderiales; family Burkholderiaceae_C; genus JAAFHN01. Next base: position 17,931 of record JANOPN010000063.1, on the reverse strand, counting down.
GCTTTTTTTGTTCTGGGGTCAGTGCCATGGCGTTCAGTTCAATCAACCAATGACGCGGGTGGCGCTGACATCCAGCTTGGGCGGTGTCTCAAAGGTGTGGAATGGTGCGGGTGAGGGAACTTCCCACTCCAAGCCCTCAGCCGCTTCCCATGGGCGTTGAGCCGCTTTTTCGCCTTTGCCGAGCATGCCGGGCAACACGATGAACAAGAAGAAATAGACCTGAGCAAAACCGAAGAAAAACGCGCCGACAGAAGCCAACATGTTGAAGTCAGCGAACTGCATCGGGTAATCGGCGTAGCGACGTGGCATGCCAGCCAAACCCAAGAAGTGCATCGGGAAGAAGGTCACATTGAACGCAATCAAACTCCACCAAAAGTGAATTTTGCCGCGCGTTTCGTTGTACATCACGCCCGTCCACTTCGGGGCCCAATAGTAGTAGCCGGCGAACATGGCATAAAGCGAGCCAGCCACCAAAACGTAGTGAAAGTGAGCAACCACATAGTAAGTATCTTGCAACTGGGTATCAACCGGCGCCATCGACAAAATCAAGCCCGTGAAGCCGCCAAATGTGAACACAAAGATGAAACCCACGGCAAACAGCATCGGTGTTTCAAACGTCATCGAACCACGCCACATGGTCGCAACCCAGTTGAAGATCTTCACGCCCGTTGGCACAGCGATCAGCATCGTGGCGTACATGAAGAACAACTGACCAGTCACGGGCATGCCCGTCGTGAACATGTGGTGAGCCCACACGATGAACGACAAAATCGCGATTGACGACGTGGCGTAGACCATGGATGCGTAACCGAATAAGCGCTTGCGTGCAAAGGTTGGGATGATCTGGCTGACGATGCCGAAGGCTGGCAAGATCATGATGTAGACCTCTGGGTGACCGAAGAACCAGAAAATGTGCTGGTACATCACGGGGTCACCGCCACCGGCGGGGTTAAAGAAGCTGGTGCCAAAGTGGCGATCAGTCAACGTCATGGTGATTGCGCCAGCCAACACCGGCATCACGGCGATCAACAAATAGGCAGTGATCAGCCATGTCCAGCAAAACATCGGCATTTTCATCAACGTCATGCCAGGCGCGCGCATGTTGAGCACGGTGACGATGATGTTGATCGAGCCCATGATTGAACTCGCGCCCAGAATGTGCATTGCGAAAATGCCAGCGTCCATGCTCGGGCCCATTTGCAGGGTGAGTGGCGCGTAAAGCGTCCAACCGGCCGCAGGTGCGCCACCGGGCATGAAGAAACTGCTCACCAGCAGCAAAGCTGCCGGAATCATCAGCCAAAAGCTCAAATTGTTCATGCGGGCGAAGGCCATGTCAGCCGCGCCGATTTGCAATGGAATCATCCAGTTTGCAAAACCGACAAACGCCGGCATGATCGCGCCAAACACCATGATCAAGCCATGCATCGTGGTGAGTTGGTTGAACAGTTCAGGGTTGACAAATTGCAAGCCTGGCTGAAACAACTCCGCGCGGATGCCCAAGGCCAACACGCCACCAATCATCAACATCGCAAAAGCAAACAACAAATACAACGTGCCGATGTCTTTGTGGTTGGTCGCGTACACCCAACGCCGCCAGCCCGCCGGGGCGTGGTGATCATCATGATCGTGGGCATGGTCGTGTGCGTGGCCGTGTGGGTCCAGAACTGCGCTCATGGTGTGTCTTCTTCAGTCAAATGTCAGTGCGAAATGGCACGTCGGGGAAATCGAAATCGGTCTGTCTTGGGCCGGGTGAAGCGGCTTACTTGGCGCGAGCCAGTTTCACTTCGGCGGGTTGGATCAGCTGACCCGTTTTGTTAGACCAGTTGTTCTTGGTGTATGTAATGACCGCGGCCAGCTCGGTATCGCTGAGTTGCTTCCATGCGGGCATGGCACCGTTGTTTTGGCCGTTGAGCAAAATCGCAATTTGTTTGGTTTTGTCAGCATCGAGAACCACGGCGGCACCATCCAAAGCCTTGATTGAGCCTGCGCCTTTGCCGCTGGCTTGGTGGCACGCAACACATTGAGCCGCGTAGACTTTTTCGCCGCGAGCAAGCATGGCTGGCAGCTCCCACACCTTGGCCGGATCGTCAGCCTTGGCAGCAGCCGCTTTGCGTTGGCCGTCAACCCATGCCGTGTATTCCTCAGCGGTGACAACCTTGACGTTGATTGGCATGTATGCGTGCTCTTTGCCACACAACTCGGCACATTGTCCGTAGAACATGCCGGTTTTTTCAGCGCGGAACCATGTGTCGCGAACGAAGCCCGGAATCGCGTCTTGTTTGATGCCAAACGCGGGCACCATGAACGCATGGATCACGTCGTTGGCGGTGGTGATGATGCGAATTTTCTTGCCAACCGGGACCACCATTGGGTTGTCGGCTTTGAGCAAGTAATCATCAGGCGCAGAGGTTTTATCAACCAAGCCGCTGTTGGACAGCTCGCGGTGCGACGCGTCCAAGCTTGAAATGAAGTTAATGCCTTCACCCTCGCCCTTGATGTACTCGTAGCCCCACTTCCACTGGTAGCCGACGGTTTTGATCGTCAAGTCGGCATTGGTCGTGTCTTTTTGGGCGACCAGCACTTTCGTCGCTGGCAAGGCCATCGCAATCACGATGACAAAAGGCACCACGGTCCACGCAATCTCAACCGACACCGATTCATGGAAGGTCGCCGACTTGGCACCCTTGCTTTTGCGGTGTTTGAAGATTGAGTAAAACATCACGCCAAACACGGCGACAAAAATCACCGTACAAATGATCATGATGAACCAATGCAACCAATGTTGCTCTTCGGCAATTCGAGTGACTGGCGGGTGCAAATTGAGCTGGTTTACGGCTGGGCCACCGGGCAAGTCTTTGACAGCCCAAGCCGCGTTGCTCAAAAACACCGCCGAGTACAAGCCCAAGGTTTGAACGGCACGCGCCACTGAGGTTGTGGCACCACGCACAGGTGCAACCAGCGAGCCGAGCAGAGATCTGTTGTAAGTCATCGAATCAAACACCCAAAAAACAGTTCATTCACACACATCAAAACAAAACCATGGCTGGACCCTAGGCCGAAATCGGCACCGAGCGAAGCGCGCGGCGGATTTCGTTGGCAAGCGCTGGGCGAAGCTCAGGCCGCAAGAAGCGACCGATTTGCACGCGCCGACCTTGGCCCGAGAGCTCAATGAGCGACCCGTCTTCGTCTTTGGGCTCGACGCGAACCCATTCGCGATTGAACTCACAGCGCTCGACCCGGCCGCCCTTTTCCAATTCCACCACCAACTGCGCACCGCTGAGCGCGATCCGCTCGCGGTCAACCGCATGGCGCGCATAGACAAGAAATGCCACGCCCACGGCCGTCAGCTCGACTAGGGCAAAAGGCAAAACCATGCGCACGCCTTGCGCCCAAAAGTAAGCCGAAATACCCAAAGAAACCGCACACATCGAACCATACAAGAAGCCCAACTGAATGGGCGAAATCGAACAATTGCGCTTGAGTAGCCACTGCAAGCCTGGCTCTGTCGCGGTTGCAAATCGAAATCCGGTGAGGGTCACAGGCTTATTTGATGTTGAACGTTTCAACGTCGCCCCGCCTCCCAAAATAGGGATCACATGTCACGTCGTCTCACCTGCCATTGTAACCGGGTTAACCCAGGGAACCGATGCACAAGACAGCCAAAAGCCGACTGGAAACGCAGGGTTTTCAGCAGGTGCGGCGCGCAGGCCCTGCTCGCGCATTCACCGGCGCGTTTTGGGTTGAGCCAGCATCGCGCGCATCTCTTGCATGGAAATGGCGCTGTGCTCGCTCATTTTTGCTTTTGGCGGGGGTTTGAAGGCGTGGCCATAGATGATTTCAACCGTCATGGCCAATTCGCCACTGGCTTGGCGAAACTGGTGCTCGATGGCCGTCTCCAGCTGCGCCTGCCAACGCGGCGTTCTCAAGCCCGCAAAGCGCGCCACATGCCCGTTTTGGCCGAAACTGCGCCAATCGGCGAGCAAGGCCTTGGCGTTGGGGTAGGTGAGCGTCAAATGCTCCATGTCCATCACCGGCTCGGCAAAACCGGCCCCGATGAGCATGTCACCCCAGTCGTGCATGTCGGTGAGCTGGGCCGCAGCGGGGCCGAAACCGCTGCCCTGATGCAAGCGCCTGAGCTCATGCCCCGTGTCAACCCCCAAAGCGCTGAACATCAAGCAGCCATTGACTGCCAAGGCCCGGTACCAAGCTTGAATCAACGCGCCGGGCTCGTCCACACCATGAAGCAGCATGTTGGACCACAGCAGCTGAACTTGGCCGGCATCGACTCGGCTTGGGCTCAATGCGGTTGGCGACTTGGGTTTGGCCGCAATGAAGCCTGACAATTGCTGTTTGAGGCGCTGAGACCAACTCGATTGGATCGTCGCAGAGCCGGTCAAAACATCATTTTTTATAGCACTCAGCCCAATAGAATCGGCGACCAAGCCGGTATTTTGATGAAAATCAGTCACCCACAGGTCTTTTGCATCCGGCCAGCGCGCCACCAGAGCCGCGTGGGTTTGCCGACCGCTGAGCACCGGCTCCCAGTGCGCCCAGGTCTGTGGCTGCAGCTTGATGAGGTCAAGCCGCTCAACCATTCGCCGCGCAACCTCTTCGTGCAGCCAGGGGCTGGGCTGGCTGGGGTCGCTGAGACGCGCGCGCCAGCGCACCGCCGCGCTGCGACACAAGGTCGGCGGGCATGTCGTGGGGTTGGCGGATGAATCAGATGGGACCATTTAGGCCTCAATTGTCGCGCTTGGTTGGGTGGGGTCGACGCGGCTTGGCAGGAGCGCTGTCGATTGGCTCAAGCTGCTGGGTGTGCGAGCGCTGGCCCACCGACAGCGTTTGTGGAGACTGCGAGACGACGTTCACAACTCGACCAATTCGCTGCGCCACATGCGCCCTGCCCTTGAATGAATCGATCGCTTCACTTGCTGGCGCAGCCCCAACCAACACCGCATTCACCCACTGCGCAAGCTGCCTTCGCGACCCGTCGCCGCTTGAGCGATGCGTGGCCGCACTCGACTACGCCTACCCTTGGGATAATTTGATTGCCCAGTTCAAGTACCGGGATCAACCCGCACTCGCTCGGGTGCTGGGTCGGCCCATACTCGCCCGAGCAGATGCGACCGAGTTGCTGCGTCGCTGCGACAGCATCATCCCGATTCCGATCAGCACCGCCAAACTCATGCGTCGGGGCTACAACCAAAGCCTGTTGTTGGCGCGCGCCGTAAGCCCCGCAGTGAGCTTGGGCGCGCGAATCGACGTTGAGGTGCTGATTCGCACCGAAAACACATTAAACCCCGCGCAAACCAACCAAGGCCGAAGCGATCGACTGGCGCAAATGCGCCACGCCTTCGTCGTCGACCCCACCCAGATTCACCGCCTAGGCGGTCGGCACGTGCTGCTGATTGACGACGTGATGACGACTGGAGCGACGCTTTTCTCAGCCGCGCGGGTGCTGCGTCAAGCTGGCGCGGCCCAGGTCTCAGCGCTGGTTCTGGCCCGAACTCGACCCGATGCGGTCAGTTCAGGTTAGCTTGGTGAAATGCCACGATTCGGTCGTGAGCAGCCGCCCTGACTTGAGGGTCAAACCCTGGGGTGGGTTCACCCCCGCGCAGTTGGGTTGCGGCCACGGTCTTAGCAATCACCTCAGGCCATGGCCACAACACATCGTAATGGGCACCCTTGAAGTCGATCAGCGTTTTGCACGACTGGCAATGGGCCAGCACATGGCTTGAATGGTATTTTGGCAAAAGCACCCAATCTTGCGATGCCGAGACAACACCCACTGGCACGCGAATGCGCGCCAGGCTTTGCGCACTGAATATCGCGGCAACCGGCACTGCCAGCGTGATCGAGGCAATTCGCGGGTCTGGACGTGCATCAAATGTTGTATTTGGCAGCGCTTCGGCTGGTGAGCGACCACCGTGAACTTGAGTCACCGCTGGGGGCAATGCCGAATCTGGCAAATCTGGGTTAGCCGCGAAACTGGCTTGCCGAGTGGCACGGGCTTGCGGCGTGGTCGCGCCTTGATAGCAAAAACCGGGGTCAAGTTCACCGAATTGTTGGCAGTGGCGCAGCAAATCGACCGTGCGCCACTGGGCGCCCGCCAGCGACAGCGCTGTCACGCCCCCCGCCGACATGCCGTGAACCGCCACTTTGTCCAGGTTCAACACCGGTGACCAACGCGCGTCGATCGCCAAGGCATCGATGATTTGGCTGACTTCACCGGGGCGCCGAGCAAAAGAAACCGGCCCCATGTCGCGCATGTCGGTGTAGTTGTCACCGACATGCAAGGGCTGTGCGACGACAAAGCCCGCCAGGGCGAGCCGCTCGGCCAAGGCGTGGTCCGTGACAGGGCTGGCGCCAGTGCCATGCGACAACACGACCAAACGGCGCTGGCGAGGCAAAGCGGTCGGGCTGACATCGGCATTGAGTGCGACATCGATGCTGAAGGGGCCCATTTGCAAGGTCTGGCCGAGGGTGGCAGTGGGGTAAATCAGGGTGACAGTCATGTCACCAACCTTGATGTTGCGCATGCCCACTTGAGCGTGGGCAACAGCCGACAGACCCCATGTCAAAACCGCAGCAACTGCAGTCGATGCAATGAGCCGGGAAGTCGCTTGTGATTTCATGAAAAAGTAGCCCTTCGGCATCGGAAGTGATGAGACAACCCAGTGTCTCGTCTCACAACACCGAGCGCCAGCGCGCGGCGACAGATGGCCGAATACCGGCGTGAACAGCACACAATCAGCGCACAAAATCAGTCAACTACCCAGTTGCCAAATACTTCAAAATAAATAGCAACAAACTCAATGAATCCGGTGACCAAGTGGCTATTTGGCATCAAAAAACCCAAAAACAGCGCTTTTTGAGTAGGACTTACGCAAAATTGTCCAAGCAAGGCGCAGCGACGCCGACAGTGCGAATAGTACGGCTAGGAGCTGTAACGCAGCTGCGGCGGTTTTGCGTAAGTCCTATTGAGGTGTTTTGAAGCCTCAGCGCCTACGCAGCGCCGTCAACAACTGCTCATGCACGCCGCCAAAGCCACCGTTGCTCATGCACACGATGTGGTCGCCACTTTGGGTGTTGGCCACCACCGCCTCGACCAAATCTCCAATGTTGGTGTGGGTTTGTGCGCTGTCTTTGAGTGGCAGCAGGGCCTCAGCCGGGTCCCAACCCAAACCCGCACTGTGGCAAAAGCTGCTAGCTGCTGCGGCCAGCGCCCACGGCAATTGCTGCTTCATCGTGCCCAGTTTCATGGTCGCGCTGCGGGGCTCAAACACCGCGACGATGCGCTGCGCACCGTGTCCGTCAACCCGCAATCGATCACGCAAACCCTCAAGCGTCGTGCGGATGGCGGTCGGGTGGTGAGCAAAATCGTCGTACACACGCACCGGCTCGCCACCTGAAGTAAGCGCCACCTCACCGCGCAGCTCCATGCGACGCTTGGCGTTTTGGAATCGGCCCAATGAATCAGCCGCATCGGCGGGTGCGACACCAACGTGCTCAGCCGCCGCGATGGCAGCCAAGCCATTGAGTTGGTTGTGAACGCCGCTTAAGCCCCAACTCACGCGCGGGGGGGCCCCCACCTCGCCGATTTTTGCCTCCACGCCGCGCTGCAACACCGCAAAGTCATGCGCCGCACCACTGGCCGAAAAATCGGCCAGCGCACCGCCAAAACTGCGCACATCGCTCCAGCAACCCATGTGCATCACATGGCCCAGCGACTCATCTTGCGCATTGACAACCACTCGGCCACTGCGCGGGACCGTTCGCATCAGGTGATGAAACTGGCGCTCAATTGCGGCCACGTTGTCAAAAATATCGGCGTGGTCAAACTCCAAGTTGTTCAGCACTGCCGTGTTGGGCCGGTAGTGGACAAATTTGCTGCGTTTGTCAAAAAACGCGGTGTCGTACTCGTCGGCCTCGATCACGAAGTAGCGTTTTCCGTCGGGCGCGGTGCCACCCAAACGGGCAGACGTGCCAAACCCAAGCGGCACGCCGCCGATCAAAAACCCCGGCTGCAAACCCGCTTGGTCCAATACCCAGGCCAGCATGCTGCTGGTGGTGGTTTTGCCGTGTGTGCCCGCGACAGCCAGCACATGGCGGCCGTAAAGCAAATGCTCGGCCAACCACTGCGGGCCGCTGGTGTAAGGCAATCCCGAGTCCAAAATGGCCTCAGCCAGAGGGAATTTCGGGCTGCCGTCGCCCAGCCGGGCGCGACTCACCACATTGCCGATCACAAACACATCAGGCTTGAGCGCCATTTGCTCACCACCAAAACCCTCGATCAGCTCGATGCCCAACGCACGAAGTTGATCGCTCATGGGCGGGTACACGCCCGTGTCGCACCCGGTGACTCGATGCCCCGCCTCGACCGCCAGCGCGGCCAAGCCGCCCATGAAAGTGCCACAAATGCCCAAAACGTGGATGTGCATGGAAGTCCTTGAAAATTGGAGCGGATTTTAGGTGCGCATGCGCATCCAAGCCCCGGGTTAATAGAATCGCTGAATGAACGACAGATCCGTCCAAGCCGAAATCGCCGCAGCCGCTGCGCCGTGGATCTTGGAAGAAGGCATGGACTATGGGCATGCGAAACGCAAAGCCCGAGACGAGTTGGGCCTGCCCGACCGCTGCGCCCTGCCTGACAACGCGGCCATGGACGCCGCGCTGCGCGAACATATTGCGCTATTTTTGAGCGACTCTCAGCCACACGAATTGCGCAGCCTACGCCGCTTGGCGGTCGATTGGATGCGGCGTTTGGCCGCATTTCGCCCGTTTTTGAGCGGGGCGGTGTGGAGCGGCTTGGCCACGCGCCACAGCCCAATCACGTTGCAACTGTTTTGTGACGACCCAAAAATGGTCGATATCCACCTCATCAACGCTCAAGTCGAGTTTGATCTGGACGTCGCCACCGGGGTCGACGGCAAAGACGTGGTGCGGCTAACGACATACCCAAATTGCGACGGCTTGGGCGAAACCGTGCCCGTTTGCCTGTTGGTTCACGAACTCGACGCCCAGCGCAACGCTCGCCGAAGCGATGCGCTGGGCCAATCACTTCGCGGGGATTTAACCGCTGTTGAACACCTGTTGCGAGCAGATCATGACTGATGCACGCACATCAGTCGTCTTGCCACAAACAGTGAGCCGCCGAAAAACCCTGATTGCGCTCGGCGGCGTGGGAGCCGTTTGCGCAGGCACTGGCGTCTGGTGGCAGTCGACCCACCCCACAGAGCAAGCCTCGACGGACCCAATGGCAGCGTTTTGGGCGAGTGAATTGATCGCACCCAATGGCCAAAGTCTGAATCTCGCCTCACTCAAAGGCAAACCGCTGGTGCTGAATTTTTGGGCAACATGGTGCCCCCCGTGTGTTGAAGAGTTGCCGCTATTGGAACGCTTCTATCTCGAAAATAGGTCAAAAGGTTGGCAAGTGCTGGCAATTGCCGCCGATCAAGCCAAAAACGTGAACGAGTTTCTACTGAAAATGCGCTTGAGTTTTTTGATCGGCATGGCCGGAATCGAGGCCATCAACCTATCCAAACAACTGGGCAACTTGACCGGCGGATTGCCCTACACTGTGGTGCTGGCCCCAAGCGGTCAAGTCGCTCAGCGGCGCATCGGCCAAGTGACGCCAGCAGAGCTTGCGTCTTGGGTCAACATTCGCTGATGCGATAACCACATTTGACGATATTTTTACCCATCTGTCGTTAAATTGTGGTCAATGGACCTCAATTTTCACGATCTGCTACGAAAAGCGCGTCGCCCGTTTTATGTTTATTGTGTGACAATTGTCGCGACTGGGTTGTGGATGGCGAGGCAAATTTGAGCCTCTCGCGTCAACCCGGCCTTGGAGACAACAATGGACCTGCGAAAACTCAAAACCTTGATTGACCTCGTGTCGGAGTCGAACGTATCTGAACTCGAAATCACCGAGCCCGAAGGCAAGGTGCGCATCGTCAAGGCGGTTGGAGCGCCAATGGTCATGGCGCAACCAGGCAACGGGTCGCACGTGATGCCCTATTCCATGGGTTCAGCGCCCGTTTCGATGACAAATCAGCCCTTGGTCACCGAATCCATTGAATCTGTTGCTATACAAAAAGAAGTTGCTACCGAGCCTGTCGGCCACATCGTTAAGTCGCCCATGGTGGGCACGTTTTACCGATCAGCCAACCCCGGCAGCGCGCCGATGGCCGAAGTGGGCGGCCAAATCAAGGCAGGCGAAGCGATTTGCATCGTTGAAGCCATGAAGATCATGAACGAGATTGAGTCGGACCAAACCGGTCGAGTCACGAAAATCTTGGTCGACAACGGCCAAGCCGTCGAATACGGGCAAGCACTCTTCGTGATCGAGTGAGTTCATGTTCAAGAAAATACTGATCGCCAACCGAGGCGAGATCGCGCTGCGAATTCAGCGTGCGTGCCGGGAAATGGGCATTCGCGCAGTGATGGTCTACTCAGAGGCCGACCGCGATGCCAAATACGTCAAGCTGGCCGACGAAGCCGTGTGCATTGGGCCCGCAGCGTCAAGCTTGAGCTACCTCAACATGCCCGCGATCATCTCAACGGCGGAAGTGACCGACGCCGAGGCAATTCACCCCGGATACGGATTTCTCAGCGAAAACGCCGCGTTTGCGGAGCGGGTTGAAAAGTCGGGCTTCAAATTCATTGGGCCAACGGCCGAGTCAATCCGACTGATGGGCGACAAAGTCTCGGCCAAGCAAGCCATGATTCGCGCAGGCGTGCCGACCGTTCCGGGCTCCGAAGGTGCTTTGCCAGACGACCCCGGGCAGATTCGCGCGATTGCCAAAAAAGTAGGCTATCCGGTCATCATCAAGGCCTCAGGCGGCGGTGGCGGGCGGGGTATGCGGGTGGTACACACCGAAGCGGCGTTGATCCATGCCGTGCAAACCACCCGCGCCGAAGCTGGGGCGGCATTTGGCAACCCAGAGGTGTATCTGGAGAAATTCCTCCAAGACCCGCGTCACATCGAGATTCAAATCATTGCCGACCAGCATAAAAATGTGGTTTGGCTGGGTGAGCGCGACTGCTCCATGCAGCGCCGCCACCAAAAAGTGATTGAGGAAGCGCCCGCGCCCGGCATCCCGCGCAAACTGATTGAGCGAATCGGTGACCGCTGCGCGGCCGCTTGCAAGAAAATTGGCTACCGAGGCGCAGGCACGTTCGAGTTTTTGTTCGAGCGGGGTGAGTTTTACTTCATCGAGATGAACACGCGGGTGCAAGTGGAGCACCCAGTCACTGAGATGACGACTGGCGTTGACATTGTCAAAACCCAAATTCGCGTTGCCTACGGTGAAAAACTGCCATTCACCCAGCGCAGTATCGAGTTCAAAGGGCACGCGATCGAATGTCGAATCAACGCGGAAGACCCGTATAAGTTCACGCCCTCGCCGGGCAAAATCACCATGTGGCACCCACCCGGCGGACCCGGCGTGCGGGTGGACTCCCATGCGTACACCAACTACGTGGTTCCACCAAACTACGACAGCATGATTGGTAAAGTGATCGTGTATGGCGACACCCGCGAACACGCGATCGCTCGCATGCGAACCGCGCTGGCTGAGATGGTCGTTGAAGGCATTTCAACCAACATTGCCCTGCACCGCGACATGATGGCCGACAGCGGCTTTGGCACCGGTGGCACCAACATCCACTACTTGGAAGAGTGGTTAACCCACCGAAAACGCTGAACTTTGCTGTGTCCAAAACAAAAAAGCCCTTGATTTCAAGGGCTTTTTTGTTCGTCTGACGCGTAGCTGCGTTCTAGTCAAACTTGAACGCCAGCTCGATTTCGGTGCGCTGCGCAATGTCAATCGGCTTGTATTTCCAATCGCGAACGGCAGCGATGACGGGGTTGTTGAGTACGCGCGCTGTGGAGCTGTCAACTTTGACATCGGCCGTGCTGCCGTCTGGGTTAACCGTGAACGACACTTTAACGCTGCCCTGGGTGATGTCACGCAATATTGATGGTGTCAGCTTGGGCTCAACCTGCGTCACGACAACCAATTCAGTATTGACTTTTGGAGGTGGTGGTGGAGGCGGCGGCGCGACCACGGGTTTGGGCGCAACAGCCGCGACAACAGGGGCTGGAGTGGGCGGCGGCGGCGGCGGAGCCACTGGCGCAGCGACGACGGGCGCGGGTGCCCGGGCCACTACAACAGGCGCGGCCGCCGCAGCGGCACTCGCGGCCGCGGCAACACGTGCGACCTCAGCCACGTCAGCCCGGCGAGCTGCGGCAGCCAATGCCGCTGAGGCACTGTTACCAGCCGAAGCGGTTGCCGGCGCAGCCGCAGCCGCAGCCGCAGCCGCAGCCGCGCTGGGCGCGGGCTCTTTCGGCGTTTCCTTTTTCGGCGCACGCGTGGTGTTATTCAACAAAATCCACTTGTACGGACTGGCAGCCTGTTTCTTCACGGCATCGCTCAAATTAGCCTCGCTCGCCGCAGCAACCGGCGACGCAGCAGATTGCGCAAGCGCCGCGCCAGATGCCAACATGGTCGCAACAAACAACGCGTTTAAGCGCAGACTCGCCGAAATCTCAAGACCAATAACCCGTGAAACGATCCGCTTACCCATGCTTTTGCCCTCAAACCAGACTACCGCAATTTTGCGATGTCCCAATTGTGTGAAATGTTTCCGATTTTAAAATCGGAAGTTCCCAATAATTTAAGGAAATGCCCTAGATCCTCCTGAAAAAACCCTTATCGGTGGAACAATCAACTGATTTGGCATGAACTACAAAGGCAACAAATGGTCGACTGGACGACAAAATGCACCGAATCGCAAGTTGAATCCCTGTGCGATGCTCTTGAAGCATTAGGCGCTTTGAGTGTGTCGGTCGAGGACGCGTTGGCAGCGACGGAGCTGGAGGCGGCCATGTTTGGCGAGCCTGATATGCCAGCGCCAGCAGCAGGTTGGGCCAGTTCGGTCGTCACCGCACTGTTTGAGTCCCAAGCCAGCGCCGAGCTGGCGCGCGCGGCTTGCTTGTCACGAGGCGATTCACCGCCATTGGTTGACATGGCGATCAAAACCGTGCCCGAGCAAGACTGGGTGCGCCTGACGCAGTCACAGTTTGAACCCATAGAGATCACCCCGGACTTTTGGATCGTGCCGACTTGGCATGAGCCGCCCGATCAAGCCAAGTTATTTTTACGGCTAGACCCCGGATTGGCCTTTGGCACAGGAACCCACCCCACAACGCGGATGTGCCTCCAGTGGCTATCATCATCCACTTACCGCAACCAATTGTCACAGCATGCATCAAGTCAATCGAACGATGGCATGCGCGTGTTGGATTACGGCTGCGGCTCGGGCGTACTTGCGATGGCGGCAGGTTTGTGGGCGAAACACCATGGACACGCCGTCTCAATCGACGCGGTTGATCTGGACCCAAGCGCAGTGGAGTCGAGCCGCATCAATGCCGAAAGCAACGCGGTTGCGATGCAAACTGGCCTGCCCGAGACGGCCAACGGCCACTACACGGTGGTTTTGGCAAACATTTTGGCAACCCCGTTGAAAGTGCTTGCGCCTTTGCTTTGCAGCCACGTCAAGCTGGACGGACATCTGATCTTGGCGGGCATTTTGTCGCGGCAGGTTGATGAACTCAAAGCCGCTTACGAGCCGTGGGTCGCCTTGGATGTGACGGACGAGCAAGAAGGATGGGTTTTGATGACTGCAAAGCGCCTGCGACCGTGATTAACACCAGCCCAGTCGCTACCTCAGCGCACGTGCCACGACCCTACAATTGCGGTCAATGACAGCCATCACCCAATGCCCCGCGTGCGGCACCCTGTTCCGGGTGGTCGAAGACCAATTGCGAATCTCTCAAGGCTGGGTGCGCTGCGGCCAATGTCATCAAGTTTTTGACGCGCAACTCGCGCTTCGCAGCGAGGCAGAGATTCACACGGCTGAGTCAACAGGTGGGCTTGTGCAATCCACGGATGCCTTGACCGACGCAGATCTATCGCAAACCGTTGAACCGGTGTCAACACCTACAGCGATTGGGGTTGAACCTACTACTAGCGAAACGGTTCTTGAAGACCTGCCGACGGCGGAAGTTGATCCCAAACCGAGTTTGCACCCAGACATGCCACTTGACTTGCAAGCCATGCCTGCCGTGTCGTTCATTCAAGCCAAGCCACCTGAAGCAAGTCGATTGGCTTCGTGGCTATGGGGATTCGTTGCCGTTGTCTTTGCGCTTGTGCTGGCTGGGCAACTCGTTTGGCAGCAGCGCAGCCTGATCGCCGCACATCACCCCGCTTTGGCGGGTCCGATTGAGCAGGCTTGCGCGTTCGCTGGCTGCACGCTAGAGCCGCTTCGATCGGTCGACTCCATCGTGATTGATTCGTTTGCCGTCACCGAAATCGGCGCGGCAGGGTACCGACTAACCTTCAATTTGCGCAGCAATGCACCAACGCCCATCGCTGCACCCAGCGTCGAGTTAAGCCTGCAAGATGCGCAAGAGCAAACGGTACTCAAACGGGTGTTCACGCCGGCCGAGTTTGGCCTGTTAAGAGCAAGCATGGCATCCAATAGCGAACACGCAGCCAACTTGATATTCACCTTGCGTGAGCCCAATGGCTCACCCGTCAAGCGCATTTCAGGCTACCGCCTTTTCGCGTTCTATCCCTAACTCTGAGATCGAGGCATCAATATGTCGGTTGTGATTTGTGGTTCATTGGCTTTTGACACCATCATGCAGTTTGAGGGCGAATTCAGCCAACAAATTTTGCCTGAGAGCTTGTCTCAGTTGAGTGTGTCGTTCTTGGTGCCGACGTTGCGCCGCGAATATGGCGGCTGCGCCGGAAACATTGCCTACAGTTTGCGCCTTTTGGGTGGGGACCCCATTGTGGTGGCTGCACTGGGTCACGACGGTGGTGACTATTTGTCGCGCCTGTCGTCGTGGGGCGTGTCAACGTCAGCGGTGCAAATGCAAGCGCAGGCGCACACAGCGCAAGCCATGATCATGACCGACAGCAAGAACAACCAAATCACGGCGTTCCACCCAGGCGCCATGAGTCATGCGCACCACATTGCCGTCACACCTCAACCCGGTCTTAGCCTGGGCATCATCTCGCCAGATGGGCGCGATGCGATGCTCACGCATGCGGATCAAATGCGAGAGCATGGCATTCGATTTGTCTTTGATCCGGGGCAAGGATTGCCCATGTTCGACGGGAGCGACTTGCAAAGCTTCATTGATAAAGCCACCTGGGTCACCGTCAACGAGTACGAAGCAGCCATGCTTTGCCAGCGCACCGAATGGACTCTGGCTGAGATTTCCACGCGAGTTGATGGACTCGTGGTCACGCAAGGCGACGCGGGCTGCGATGTTTGGCAAAACGGCGTCAAGCATCACGTTGTCGGCGTTAAGGCAACCTCGGTCATCGACCCCACGGGTTGCGGGGATGCCTTCCGGGGTGGTCTGTTGTACGGCCTGGAGCAAGGCTGGTCGCTGGTTAAGTCGTGTCAACTCGGCAATGCCGTTGGTGCAATCAAGATAGCGCACCAAGGCGGGCAAAATCACGAATTTGCTGCAGCCGAGCTGATCGCTTCGTTGTGAAAATCCGCGCGCAATAAAAAAGCCCCGAGGCAACCACCTCGGGGCCATCCGAACGGCTGTTCGGTCAGGGCTTCGCTGCCGTCGGAAACGGCCAAGCGGCCTGCGGATTCAGCGTGGTTTGGGCAGCTGGGGCAGGGGCAGCAGCCTTTTTAGGTGCTGGCTTTTTAGCTGCCTTCTTCGCAGCGGGCTGTTTTGCAGCCGGCTTCTTCTCAACCGCTTTAGTCACCGCTTTTTTTGCCGATGCAGCTTTTTTGGCTGGGGCAGCGGCTTTCTTCGCCGGTGCTGCTGCTTTTTTAGCTGGTGCTGCGACCTTCTTCGCCGGTGCAGCCTTCTTAGCGGGCGCAGCCGCTTTCTTCGCCGGTGCCGCTGCTTTCTTAGCTGGCGCTGCGGCTTTCTTCGCCGGTGCAGCCTTCTTAGCAGGCGCAGCCGCCTTCTTCGCCGGTGCTACTGCCTTCTTAGCAGGCGCTGCGGCTTTCTTCGCCGGTGCTGCCTTCTTAGCGGGCGCAGCCGCTTTCTTCGCCGGCGCTGCCTTCTTAGCAGGCGCAGCGGCTTTCTTCGCCGGTGCAGCCTTCTTAGCAGGCGCAGCAGCTTTCTTCGCTGGTGCGGCCGGTTTTGCCGCGGCTTTCTTCGCCGGAACGGATTTTTTTGCAGTTGCCATTTGAATTCTCCTTGTACAAGTAAGAGACCTCACTTGACATGTGTTAACCCATGTCAAGCGGCTCGCGCGACTGCTTCATGAGCAATCGCACCAACACAAACTCGCCAACGCCCGATGTCGGTGGCACAACGATTTGCAAGCCTAACTGCCAGCGAGACCCCGCTGGGCGGTCCACTGGTCAAGCCCATAGCCTGTGCAAATCAAAAAAATCCGACGGCGCGAAGCTCGGGTCTGAAATCGCCAGACAGGCTATCTGCGACCCATCGCCAAGCTTTGCATCGATAGTTCAACTAATACAAACCCGCAATGCCAAGTCGATGGTTCAATCCCAAGACAATGCACCACCTGTTTGGTACTCGATCACACGAGTTTCAAAGAAGTTACGTTCCTTCTTGAGATCGATCATCTCGCTCATCCAAGGAAACGGGTTTTCCTCGCTGGGAAACAGCACGTCTAAGCCGATTTGTTGAGCACGGCGGTTTGCGATGTAACGCAAGTAACCTTTGAACATCGATGCGTTCAACCCCAACACACCGCGCGGCATGGTGTCTTCTGCATAGCGATACTCCAATTCGACCGCTTGCATGAACAAGTCTTTGATCTCAGCACGAAACTGCGGCGTCCACAAATGGGGATTTTCGAGTTTGATTTGGTTAATCAGGTCAATGCCAAAATTGCAATGCATCGACTCGTCACGCAAGATGTACTGGTACTGCTCAGCAGCCCCCGTCATTTTGTTTTGACGTCCAAGCGCCAAAATCTGCGTGAACCCCACGTAGAAGAATAAGCCTTCCATTAAGCAGGCAAACACGATCAACGAACGCAAAAGGGTTTGGTCGGTCTCAGGTGTCCCAGTTTTAAATTGCGGATCTGACAACGCATCAATGAACGGAATCAAAAACTCGTCTTTGTCGCGAATCGACTTGACCTCGCGGTAGGCGTTGAATATCTCGCTTTCATCCAAACCCAACGACTCGACGATGTACTGATACGCATGTGTGTGGATGGCCTCCTCAAACGCTTGGCGCAAGAGAAATTGACGGCATTCGGGTGCTGTGATGTGGCGATATGTGCCCAAAACAATGTTGTTAGCCGCTAACGAATCAGCAGTCACAAAAAATCCAAGGTTACGCTTGATTAACCGCCGCTCATCTTCAGTCAACCCGTTGGGATCTTTCCACAACGCGATGTCACGCGTCATGTTGATTTCTTGAGGCATCCAGTGGTTAGCACAGGTTGCCAAATATTTTTCCCAAGCCCACTTGTACTTGAACGGCACGAGTTGATTGACGTCCGTTCTGCCGTTGATGATGCGCTTGTCAGCGGCATTCACGCGGTGCACCGCAGGAGTTGCCTCGGGCGGTGATGCGGCCGCCATGACCCCTGGCGTAGGTGTCGGTTTTGACGCCTTCTCAATCGAAACAGGCGCAATGTTGATGACTTCTTCGTCCCAGCTGAGCATATTAAATTCCGTGTCCTAAATTATCATTCTCTTTGGCCTAGAAAACCAAAAAAATTACTTTAAAAGTCTGACCCATGCTCACTTTTTGTTGCATAGAAGCGTCGCTGAGCTTGGAGTCTGTTGCTATCTATTGAGTAGCGCATATCGATTCGCATTGAATCGGCTGCTGCGCACCCAACTTCACTGACAAGCTTCACACCCTGGGTCATCGATCGCGCAAAACTTGATGTC
>JANOPN010000062.1:0-5347 GCA_031421855.1 Comamonadaceae bacterium | reverse complement strand
CATCAGACCCGTGTCATCGTAGCCTTCAAGGCTTCGGTCAACGAATTCAAGCTGTCTTTGACGTGGGCTTGGTGCTCAGCACTGGTCTTGCCGGGTTTGGCTGCGGCACGTTGCAACTGCGCCTGCAAGCTTTGTGCACTCACGCGCATGAGTGCTTGGGCATCACCGGGCAAGCCGCCTTTGGTCAGTGCGGTGGTGACCTTGCGCAAGTGGTCGCGTTGCAGGTTGCGGCGAATGCGGTCGGTGTCCGCACCGGTGCTCAACTCGCTCCAAATCGCTTTTTGCGCGGTGCTGTAAACCTCGTTTAGCGAAATGATGCCTTTGCGCTTGCCCTCATCAACGAAGTTGGGCAACTCCAACAAGGCGTTGGCGGTGGCTGGGGCGAACAACTGGTTCATCACGCTGGCGTGAATTTGAGCCACGCGAGCCGTCACCGAAAACGGGGCTTCGCGCTCCCACTCGTTGAAGTCAATGCCCAAGCTGGTCAACAAAGCCGGTGAGAACTTGAAACTGTCGGCTTTGAGCAAGCCTTCGGTCATGAACTGCAGGGCTTGGCGCTGTTTGGCGGGGTCAACCGGCGTGTAAGTGGCTCGCTGGGTGGTGCCTGGCAAATCGCGAACGACGCTCATGCCACCGACGTATTTGCCGACGAGCTCGGTCGCTCGTCCCAGTTGA
Organism: Comamonadaceae bacterium; assembly: GCA_031421855.1. Lineage (GTDB taxonomy): Bacteria > Pseudomonadota > Gammaproteobacteria > Burkholderiales > Burkholderiaceae_C > JAAFHN01. Next base: position 4,672 of record JANOPN010000062.1, on the reverse strand, counting down.
GAAAACCCACCGGCTAGGCTGCGACGCACCCGCAGGGGGTCGTCACCGACTTTTGCTTTGCGCTCGCCCATGCGGGCCCAAAGCTCTTGGCTGAGTTTGAGGCGCTTGGCGTAGTAGGCCAAGGGGTCGTCGCCCAAATCAAAGCGGTTGGCTTCCGGGTCTAGGCTCAAATTGCCGCCGAAGCCACCGGCATCGGCATCATCGGCATAGGCCAGTGCAGGCTCGGTGCTGCGTGCAGCGATCTTGGCTAAGCCGCCTTTTTCGTCGCCCGGTGCGAACTGGCTATAGGCGTAAGCTACTGCCCAGTAGTCGTAAACGCCGAGTGAGCCTTGAACGTAGCTGCCTTGGGTTTCGCCTTTGAGTGCGATGTTGTAGCCGTTGTAGTCCATGACGGAGGCTGACACGGGGCCGGGCTTTTTGAGCGCTTCGCGGCTGATCGTCGTGCTGGCCTTGAAGTTGTGTTTGAAGCCCAGGGTGTGTCCGACCTCATGCATGATCGTGTCTTTGATGACCGCTTGGACAAATGCGTCGGCCTCGGGGCTGCCAGGGTCGATGTCGCCGCGGGCTTCCAGCACGTCCATTGCAAAGTTCATCTCGCTCGACATCTCGTTGGCAATCATGCATTGGCCATTGACGTGCTCGTGCGCGCCGCTGGCCATGTGCTGACCACTCATGATTTGGGCCAAACGCTGGTTCGAACTCGGCGATGATGCGTCGGTGCTGATGAAGCGGCGTGAGCCGCGAGCAAACACGTCGCTCATGCCAATGTCGGCGTCCAGTATCTCGCCGCTGCGCGGGTCCATTCTGGATGGCCCAATCGCAAAACCCACGTCTGAACCGGTGAACCAACGAATGCTGGCGTGTTTGCCGTCCATGTTGTCCCAGTTGGCGTTGTCGGGCTGTTGCTTGGCAACCACCGCGCCTTTGAAACCGATCGCTTCAAAGGCCTTGTTCCACTCCAAAATGCCCTCTGTGACTGACTTGCGGTAGCGAGCCGGGATGTTTTTGTCGAGCCAGTAGGTGATGGGCTTGACAGGCTCGCTCATAGCGGCCGTTGGGTCTTTTTTCTCGAGGCGCCAGCGGTTGACCATGTGAACGCGGTTGCTGAACTGCAAGTCACTTGATAGATCGGTGTACGAGGTGGCGAAGTGGCCGATGCGTGGGTCAGCCATGCGCGCCGCCATGGGCTTCTCGGGCAGCGGCATGAGGCTGTAGACATAGCCCACAAAGAAACTGCGAGCTTCGGGCGTGAACTTGGGTGGCATTGGCAGCGGCGTGCCGGGCGGCGGCGGTGTCGGGCCACTGGGCGGCAGCGGAATGCGCGCCGTGTTGAAGTGCATGTTGGTGCTCAGCGTCGTCAGGTCTTTGGCGGTCGTGGCGCTGGTGATGTGCGAGTTGGCCTTGTCGAACCCGTAAGCCAGGCGAAACGCGGCTTCGGCGCGGTAGCTGTAATTGGGGATGTCGGCCAGCAAGAAGCTCGCATCAATCAACACCGACTTGCGATCAAGGTGGGGGGCACTGGCCACCGGGGTTGCGGCGAGCAAGCTGTTTGAGAAACTTTGCTTGGCGGTCACCGCCATCGCGGCATCGGTCGGTGAGCGAAAGCTCTCATTCAGGGCGATCAATTGCACCGTGTTGCCGACTTTGCGCAGCTCCACCATCCACGCGGGCCCCATTTGGCTGGCGTACAACCCGCGCTCGCCAACCGAGTTGCTGATGTTCACGCCAAAGGCGAAGGGCTTGTTGAACTGCTTTTCACCAATCTCAAGCCAAACTTTGTCGTCCTTTTTCCAGACGTTGATGTAACCCTTGGTCTCTTTGGCATCCTTGATGATGTCGGCAAAGGGCTTAGGTGCGGTGGGGTCAGCGGCGGGGCGGCTGGCTGCCGCCATTGGGGCGCTGGCGGTTGTGGCGGGCTTTGACGCGGCGGCAAGTGGGGAAGAGGCTGCTTTTTCAGGAACGGCAGCAGTTTGGGATGCGGGCAGTTGCGCGCAAGCCACCAAGCTCAGGCTGAAGGTCACGAGGGCGGTGGCTTTGGCCAACGGATGCAAGGGTGCTTTTGGCGTTGCGTTCACGAACAGGTCCTTGTAGGAGATTTGAGTGTGTTGATTTTAGGTGTCGCCGCTTGGTCAACTCGGGCTTTTTGGGCCGAATACACTCGGAGATGCCCTGAGGAACTTCTGTTGAAGTTGCCTCCAACGAGGGCTAGAAACCAATCCAACCCCACCCAATTCATGAAAAAAATCCAACTCGGCACGAGCAACCTTCAAGTGACCCCCATTTGCCTGGGCACCATGACCTGGGGCGAGCAAAACACCGAAGCGCAGGCCCATGCCCAGCTTGACCGTGCTTTTGAGCGTGGCATCAACTTCATCGACACGGCCGAGATGTACCCGGTGCCGGCCAAGCCCGAGACCCAGGGCCAAACCGAGCGGTTCATCGGCACTTGGCTTGCCAAAAACCCAGGCAAGCGCGCCCAGGTCGTGCTGGCCAGCAAGATTGCCGGCTTTTCGCGCGGCGCGACCTGGATTCGCGGCGGCAGCGCACCCAGTAAAACAACGATCTCCCAAGCCCTGAGCGCCAGCCTTGACCGACTGCAAACCGATTGCATCGACCTCTACCAAATTCATTGGCCCAGCCGCAATGTGCCCATGTTTGGTGGGTTTTACTTCGACCCCAGCAAAGAGCCCGCACCCGCCGACGCGCCACCCAGCCTGCACGAGATGTTGGAGGCTTTGGCCGCTGAAGTCAAAGCGGGGCGCATTCGCCACATTGGCCTGAGCAATGAGAGCCCGTGGGGCGTGATGGAGTTCTGTCGGTTGGCCGCGCAACACGGGTTGCCCAAGGTGGTGAGCCTGCAAAACCCCTACAACTTGCTCAATCGGCATGTCGAAAACGCGCTAGACGAAGTGCTGTTTCGAGAAAACGTCGGACTGCTGGCCTACTCGCCACTGGCGTTTGGTCGCTTGACCAACAAGTACGACAAAGGCGGTTTTGACAAAGATGGCAAGCCGGTCGGCCGCATCACGCTGTTTCCGCCAACCTGGAGCCCGCGCTACATGCGCCCCGATACGCTGCGCGCAACGGCTCGATACCAGTTGCTGGCCAAGGCTTACGGCATGACACTCACCCAAATGGCGCTCGCGTTTTGTTACCAAAAATCATGCGTGGCTTCAACCATCATTGGTGCCACCACGCTGGCGCAACTTGACGAATGCATCGACGCGTGGGACACCACCATCAGCCCGGAGCTGTTCGAGCAAATTGACGCCGTGCGCTGGGAAGTGCGCGACCCGGCTCAATGAGGCTTTTTGGGCGGATCAACTGATTTTTGATGGAAAATCCGGCGTTGGTCACCGGATTCATTGAGTTTGTTGCTACTTTTTTTGACGGATTTTGCCGGCGCTTCTGCGGCCGATTGTTGAGGTTGCTTTCAGTCGCGGAATCAAACGTGTGCTGCTAACCTGAGTGCTTCGGTCGCCCATTGGTTGAGGCTCTTACCTGACGCTTGGGCCGCTAGCAGGGCGGCACCATGAACCTCTGGCGGCACACGCAACATGAGTTTGCCCGAGACCTGTTTTTCGGGCGCGATACCGCGTTGTTTGCAATCGCTGAGATAGTCTTCTACGGCGATCTCGAACTCGCGGCGAAGTTCGGCGACGGTCGCGCCATGAAAGCTGATGATGTCGCGAAGGCCTAAAACGCGACCAATGAAGATGTCGTCGCGCTCGTCAAACTCGACTCGGGATGTATAGCCTTGGTAGGTCATGGTGTTCATGGTCGGACTCCTATTCGATCAAGCAATTCGCGCGCCTCCTCGACCTGATGGCGTTTGGCCTCTTTGCCGGGATGGGGGCGATGGCAGCGCCAGTGCTCACCACTGATCGCGATTTTCACGCGCGAACCCTCTCGCTCGTGAGCTGTGCCGCCGAGCGAAATCATGAGACTTTCAATTAGGACTTACGCAAAACCGCCCCAGCCGCGTTGCCGCTCCTAGCCGTGCTATCCGCACTGTCGTCGTCGCCGCGCCTTGCTGGGACAATTTTGCGTAAGTCCTATCAATGTCTGCGAATGCCACCGACGAGGGTGTCGGTTTACTGAAAATTGCGACAAGTGTTTTGCGGTGTTTGGCGTTCACTGCGTCATGCTATCAAAATCTGCAATCAACTGCAAGCTAATTGTGCTTGCAGTTGCGTTCATAAAAATCGACCGAAGCGGAGCTACACCACGGCCACAGCCTCAATCATGGCCCGCACTTGTTCAACTGAGCCTCGGCCTGCGTCGGACACGGGGATCAAACGATGGGCGATGCACTGGGGGAGGATGGCCTGAATGTCGTCTGGGGCGACGAAGTTGCGGCCGCTGATGAGCGCTTGGGCTTTGGCGGCTCTGAGCACCGCGATCAAGGCGCGTGGGCTTAGGCCTTGAAGGAACCATTGGCCGTTGCGGGTCGCTGTGGCCAAATCTTGCAAGTAGTTGAGCACAGCCTCAGAGGCGTGAATGCCTTGCACCAGGTCTTGGAGGCCTTTGAGGTCGGCGGGACTCAAGGGGGAGTGCATTGACTCGATCATGCTGCGCCGGTCGCTGCCGCTGAGCAACTCGCGCTCGGCGGCGCGGTCGGGGTAGCCCAGGCTGATGCGCATCAAGAAGCGGTCGAGCTGGCTCTCGGGCA
>JANOPN010000061.1:0-2970 GCA_031421855.1 Comamonadaceae bacterium | reverse complement strand
CCGCAGCCAAACCCGGCAAGACCAGTGCTGAGCACCAAGCCCACGTCAAAGACAGCTTGAATTCGTTGACCGAAGCCTTGAAGGCTACGATGACACGGGTCTGATGTTTGGCTACGCCCTCACGCCAACCCTCTTCCGCCGGGCGGGAGAGGGCCGGGGTGAGGGCTTTCTACGCTAAAAGCCGCCAATTTAGAGCCAAATCAGCCCTTGGTCACCGGATTCATTGGGTTTGTTGCTATCAATAGTTAACTAATCACCAGAGGTCACATTCATGAACAATTCACCCACTTCAGCCCTGCGCCCGCTGGCCAAAGCCGCCTTGCTGAGCGTCAGCTTGAGTTTTGCCGCGCATGCGCAGACACCCGCAGCGGTGGTTGCCCCACCAGCCGCAACCGCGTCTGCCCCGCTGGCTGCGGCAAGCCGCCCCGCCCCTGACCCAACCGCGCCTAAGCCCTTTGCCGACATCATCAAAGATGCCAAAGAAGCCAAGGGCTTCTTTGGTGTGTGGACCAAAGACGACAAAAAATGGCTTGAAATTGGCGAGGCTCAGTTCAACACGCCCTTCATGCTGATCGCCAACATCAGCAACTCCGTCGGTGAACGTGGCCTGTACGCCAGCCAAATGGGCCCGGGCTGGATGGTGAAGCTGCGAAAAGTCGGCAACACAGTGCAACTGATCGCGCTCAACAGCGAGTTTCGCTCACCCAACGACGCAGCCATGGCCGTCACCGCCGCGCAGAGCTTCTCTGACAGCTTGCTCGCCGCGACACCCGTGGCCAGTGCCCCACACACTGAGCGCAAGTCGGTTTTGATCGATGCGTCGTTCTTGTTGGCAGATATCCCCAATTACGGCCGCAACATAGAGTCGGCCTTTCGCATCCCCTACACGTTTGACAAAGCCAACTCGCACATCGTGAGCGCCCGCACCGACGCTGGCATGACGACGCTGAGCACCAACATGCACTTCAACACGGCGCGCATCCCGCTGCCGCCCAGCGGTGCGACGCCGCCACTGCCCGGCACGCCGCTGCCCACGCCTCCAAAAACCACGCCCGAAGCGCGCAGTTTGTTCGTGGGCTATGTCTACAGCCTCATGCCCTTGCCTGAGAAGCCCATGGCGGTTCGTTTGGCGGATCCACGCATCGGCCACTTCACCACCGCTTACACCGATTTGTCGAGCGACTTGCAGTTCAGCAACCGCGTGCACATGATCAGCCGCTGGCGCTTGGAGAAAAAAGACCCCACCGCCGCCATGAGCGAGCCCATCACCCCCATCACCTATTGGCTGGATAAAAACATCCCCGTGCGTTATCGCCAGACCGTGATGGATGGCATTTTGTCGTGGAACAAAGCCTTTGAAGCCATTGGTTTCAAAGGCGCAATCGTTGCCAAGCAGCAGCCCGACAACGCCAATTGGGACAACATGGACGGCAAGCACGCCAGCATTCGCTGGTTCACCGGGGCCGACGTGGGCTTTGCCATCGGGCCAAGCCGCAAGGACCCCCGCACTGGCGAGATTTTGGATGCCGACATTGGCATGAGCGACGTATTTGCTCGCAGCACCCGCCGAATGGTGACCAGCGACCTTCACCCAAGCGGCGACTCCCATGTTCGATTGGCCCAAGTCATGGCTGGGGTGGCTGGGCACAGCGGACATGATCATGCCGGTGGCGCCTGCAACTACGCCGAAGCGGCACAAGCCGAGAGCGACTTTGCGATGGCCTTGCTTGAAGAACGCGGTGACATCGCCCCTGACAGCCCCGAGGCCGATGCCGTCGTTCACGCGCGCATTCGCCACACCATGGCGCACGAAGTCGGCCACACCCTGGGTTTCAAGCACAACTTCAAAGCCAGCTTGAGCTTCAATCTGGCTGACTTGCAAAAGCCCGGTCCGCTGTCGAACTCGGTGATGGAGTATTTGCCACACAACCTCCCACTCAAGGGCGAGGGCAAAGGCAGCATCATCAACGGCGGGTTAGGCCCTTATGACTACTGGGCAGTGGCTTACGCCTACGGCCAGTTCAGCAAAGACACAGAGGCCGTAGAACTGGCCAAAATCGCCGCACGCAGCACCGAGCCGCAACTTGCCTTTGGCGACGACTCGGACGCGGGCGGCGGCGGTGCAGCCGGCATCGACCCCGGGGCCAACCGCTTTGACTTGGGCAACGACCCGCTGGCGTACTACGCCAAGCGCCTCAAACTCAGCCAAGAGCTTTGGGCCCGCATGGGCGAGCGCAAAGCAAAAGTCGGCGACGACCCCCTGCGGGTGCGTCGCAGCTTGCAAAGCGGGTTTCAACAGCTGGGCAGTGCAACGGAATTAGCCGGCAAATACATTGGCGGCATGCACGTTGTTCGCGATTTGCCAGGCACCACCCAGCGAGCCACTTACACGCCGGTTGACCCCGCCAAACAGCGCCAAGCCTTGCAGTTCATGACCGAGGGCTTGCTCAAAGCCGACAGTTTCAAGTTCTCACCGGCTTTGTTGACCAGCTTGGGCATTGACTTCAACGAGTGGGAGCGCGAAGCCCCGTTCTCGGTGACGGCTCGCGTGGCACAAATTCACGCCAGCGTGATAAACCAGTTGTTCGCCCCAGCCACCGCCAACGCCTTGTTGGAGTTGCCCAACTTCGTTGATGAGGGCAAGCGCAAAGGGATCATCTCGCTCAACGAGGTCTACAGCACCGCGCAAAAAACGATTTGGAGCGAGTTGAGCACGGGGGCTGACACCGACCGAATTCGCCGCAATTTGCAGCGCGACCACTTGCGCAAGGTGACCACTGCACTGACCAAAGGCGGCTTGCCCGGTGATGCCCAAGCCCTCATGCGCGCGAGTGCACAAAGCTTGCAGGCGCAGTTGCAACGTGCCGCAGCCAAACCCGGCAAGACCAGTGCTGAGCACCAAGCCCACGTCAAAGACAGCTTGAATTCGTTGACCGAAGCCTTGAAGGCTACGATGACACGGGTCTGATG
>JANOPN010000060.1:0-4448 GCA_031421855.1 Comamonadaceae bacterium | reverse complement strand
ACCCTGATCTGGCGGAGCTGGCCGTCATTCGATTGATTGACAGCGCACACGACGACATCGCGCATGTGCTTCATCCGGCACCCGTCGTCGAAATGCCACCCAAAATAACCAAAAGAAGGACAGCCCATGCAACGGTGGATTGATCGATTTTTCAAGCTGCAAGAGCATTTGGTGGTCTTGTGTTTGCTGGCCATGGTGATCATGGTTTTTGGTAACGTGATCATGCGTTACGCGTTCAATTCGGGCATTTTAATATCCGAAGAAATGTCTCGCTACTGCTTCATTTGGCTCACCTACATCGGCGCCATGGTCGCCATGCGCGACGGCGGGCATTTGGGCGTGGACACCTTGGTCAAGCACTTGCCGTTGGGGGGCAAAAAATTCTGCGTGTTTTTGAGCGAATCGCTGATGCTGTTTTGCAACGGCTTGTTTTTGCTGGGTACCTACAAAATGCACGAACTGCAAGTGACCAACGTCTCGCCAGTTGTGGGTTTGTCCATGATTTGGGTCTACGGTGTGGGCTATGTGGTGGCCGTGGTCATGGGGGCGTTCAATGTCAACAAGTTGTGGCGTTTGCTAAGCGGGCAGCTCACCGAGGCCGAGATGGTCCAGGTGGTTGAGGCCGAGGGCTTGAAAGACGTTGAAGCCAAGATCGCTGGAGCCAAGCCATGACCGTTGCCGTCTTCATTTTGTCCTTGCTCGGTGCGATGGCCCTGGGCATGCCGGTGGCCTATGCCTTGTTGGTTTGCGGCGTGTCGTTGATGGGTTTGATGACCATCACTGGCGCCTTGCCCGCTTTTGACTCGCAAATCATTGCGCAGCGTTTTGTTGATGGCGCAGATAACTTTCCCCTCTTGGCCGTGCCGTTTTTCTTGCTCGCTGGCGAGTTCATGAATGCGGGCGGCTTGAGCAAGCGGATCGTCAACTTAGCCATGGCGTGGGTGGGGCACTTTCAGGGCGGGCTTGGGTATGTTGCCGTCATTGCGGCTATCATCATGGCGTCGCTTTCAGGTTCTGCGGTTGCCGACACCGCAGCGCTGGCTGCGCTGTTGATACCCATGATGCGCGCTGCGGGTTACGACATCAACCGCTCGGCAGGTTTGATCGCTGCAGGCGGCATCATTGCGCCGGTGATTCCACCGTCGATCGGCTTCATTTTGTTTGGTGTGGCGGGCAACGTGTCGATCACCAAGTTGTTTTTGGCAGGCATCGTGCCGGGCCTGATGATGGGTGTGGCAATCGGCATTGCTTGGTGGTGGGTGGCCAAGCGCGAAAACGTCAAACCCAATGCGAAACCGCCACTGACTGAGCGCCTACGCATCACCGCGCAGGGCAGTTTGGCCGTGGCGCTGCCGCTTTTCGTCATCGGTGGCATGAAGTTTGGCGTCTTTACCCCGACTGAGGCGGCCGTCGTTGCAGCCGTCTACTCATTCGCTGTGGGCATGTTTGTGTACCAAGAGCTCAAGTGGCGCGAGGTTTATGGCCTATTTTTGGCGGCCGGCAAGACGACCGCAGTTGTCATGTTCTTGGTTGCTGCCGCGATGGTCAGCGCATGGCTCATCACGGTGGCCAATATTCCGACGGAGGTTGCCAAGATGCTGGAGCCTTTCATGGGTAACAAAATCTTTTTGATGTTCGTCATCATGTTGCTCATTATTGTCGTGGGCACGGCTTTGGATTTCGCGCCCACCGTGCTGATTTTGACGCCGGTGCTGATGCCAGTTGTGCGCCAAGCTGGCATTGATCCGGTCTACTTTGGTGTGCTTTTCATCATGAACAACGCCATCGGGCTGATCACGCCGCCGGTGGGCACAGTGCTCAATGTTGTCAGTGGCATTGCTCGCATCAGCATGGACGACGCATTCAAAGGGGTCATGCCGTTTTTGATTGCTCAACTGATTGTTTTGTTCAGCTTGGTGCTGTTCCCCGACTTGGTGTTGGTCCCGTTGCAATGGTTTACGCGGTAATCCCATTGTTCTTTTTTTGAGTTGTGTTGTTTTAACTAGGAGATTTTTCCATGATCGCTCGTCGTACATTGGTTGCAGTGGCCGCCACTTTGCTGGTTGCTACAGGCTCCGTTTTCGCTCAGTTTGCTGAGCGCACCATCAAGTTCAGCAATGGCGTGAACGAAGACCACCCGGTTGGCAATGGCGTCAAACGCATGCAAGAAGTGCTTGCGGCCAAAACCGGCGGCAAGATGAAAATCAACGCGTTTTGGGGCGGTGCAGCAGGGGGCGACTTGCCTGCTACGCAAGCCCTGCGCGCAGGCACGCAAGAGATGGTGTGTACCTCAAGCAGCCCGCTGGTTGGCATCGTCAAAGAACTTGGCGTGTTTGATCTGCCATTTTTATTTGCCAACGAAAAAGAAGCCGATTCCGTGCTGGACGGCCCCGCGGGTGTTTTGGTCAACGCCAAGCTCGAAGCGGCCGGTTTGGTCAATCTGGCCTATTGGGAAAATGGCTTTCGCAACCTCACCAACAGCAAAAAAGCGGTGGTCAAGGCTGAAGACTTTGAAGGCCTCAAAGTCCGCGTCATGCAAAACAACATTTTCTTAGATACCTTCAAAGCGCTGGGCACCAATGCGGTTCCCATGGCGTTTGGCGAGGTGTTCACGGCCCTGGAGACGAAAACCATCGACGGTCAAGAAAACCCGTTTGTGACCATCGACACCAGCAAGTTCTACGAAGTGCAAAAACATGTCAGCGCCACGCGCCACGCTTACACCCCGTTTTTGATCTTGTACAGCAAGAAACTGTGGGATCAACTCAACCCGCAAGAGCAAGCCGTGCTGCGCGAAGCCGCAATCGAGGGCCAAAAAGCCCAACGAGCCGCCAGTCGCGCCTTGGGCGAAAAAGCACTGGCCAACCTGCGTACACGCGGCATGACGGTCACCGACATTTCAGGCGTTGAGCAGCGACGCATGTTTGAAAAGGTCAAGCCGGTGTACGACAAACACATCCCGACAATTGGGGCTGATGTTGTTAACGCGGTACTGGACGGCCTCAAAAAGGCTCGCGGTTGATTCTTTCGGATTAAAGCGGTCAAAAAGCCAGCGAATTCGCTGGCTTTTTTGCTTGCGTTGAGCGGTGCGACATGGCTACAATTGTGACAAAGTTCACAAAAAAGGGAGTGGGCATGAGTCAAACTATCGAATTGGGTGCACTCGGTCGGATCGAATCAACCGATGTTGCGTCGCGAGTTAAAGCGTCACGAGTTCAGTCGGCCAGCGAGTCCGTCGTCGAGTTCGGGCACGCGCTCGAGCTGTTGCCGGGCAAAGAAACCGCGCGAATTCGCATTCGCTTTACTGGCAGCGGTTCGGAGTACTTCCGAATTTGGATTCACAGCTTGTTGTTGACCGTTTGTACCCTCGGCATTTACTTGCCGTGGGCGCGGGTTCGCAGGCTCAACTACTTTTACAGCCACACCCGAGTGGGTGGACATGTGTTGGGTTTCCATGGCGAATCCAAGCAAATGTTGAGTGGCTGGCTTGTTGTTTCGGCTTTTTTAGCCGCTTATTTCGCTCTGTCGGCGTGGTCGATGTGGGCTGCGGTCATCGCGGTCGCCGCGTTCTCCGCGATTTGGCCTTTGCTTTGGTGGTCGAGCATGCGCTTTCGGTTGGCGAACACCAGCTGGCGGGGCATGCGGTTTCACTTCTCCGGGTCAAGGCAAGGTGCATGGCTCGCGGTGGGTGTGCCGACCGCTTTGCTGCTCATCCCGCTGGTGCTTGCGCAAGCGGTTTACTTGGACGGCGTTAGTTTCAACTCAAGCAACCCAAACGCGACTGACGTCGCAACGGCGATCCTGGCGTTCTTTAAAGTTGCTGGGAGCGTTGTCGCGATTTGGCTTTTGGCGTTGCCGTATTTCATGCACCGGATCAAGGTGTACCAACTTGGCAACTACCGGCTAGGCGGGTTGACCATGGGCGTGTTGCCCACGCCGACCCAGGCCTATGCAATCATGTTCAAGGCGATCGGCTTGGTTTTTGCGATCGCATTTGTGGCGTTTTTAATCGGCGCTGGCACAGCCAAAGGTCGGGAAGCGTTGATTCTTTTGATTGGAGTGGCCTGCCTGTTGGTGGTCATCATCTGGCCGCGCGCATATATTGTCGCGTCGCTTCAAAATTTGTATTGGTCGGGGAGCAGCAGCCGCTTGGTGCGACCCCAGAGTTACCTGAGCGCCTTTGAGTTGGCGGGCTTATTTTTGAAAAATTTGGTGCTGGGGGTTTTTACGCTTGGGCTCTACTGGCCATTTGCAGCCATTGAGACGTGGCGTCTTCGCGTCGAGTCCATGCACTGGAAGTCCCGAGCCGAAGTTGAAGCGCTGATCGATGCCATTGCGCAAGGCGAGACTGAACCCGCCAGCCATCGCGCCGATTGACATCCGTCGTCTGTCGGACTTACGCAAAACCGCCCCAGCCGCGTTGCAGCTCCTAGCGGTGCTATCCGCAC
>JANOPN010000059.1:0-10909 GCA_031421855.1 Comamonadaceae bacterium | reverse complement strand
AAAACTTCTCTCGCCCCATTTCCATGCGCTGAATGCCTTGCTGTTGCAATTGGCGCTCGACCACGATTTGGGTCGCAATGCCCGCGTGGTCCACCCCCGGCAGCCACAAGGTGTTGTGACCCTGCATGCGGTGCCAACGCGTCATCGCATCCATGATGGTTTGGTTGAACCCGTGACCCATGTGCAAGGTGCCAGTCACGTTGGGCGGTGGCATCTGAATCGCAAAACGCTCAGCGTCAACCTTTGGCTCCCCGGTGCCGCGATACCCCGCCTGGCCGACACCGCGTTTTTCCCATTCTTGGCTCCAACGAGCCTCTAAAGCAGCGGGTTCAAACGATTTGGCAAGTTCAGAGAGGGCAGACATGTGGGCCTGTGATCAGCGGCGTGATCGGTTGGGTTGATCGGGTGGGTTGAGTAGCCTCAATTCTACTGGTCGGGGTGGGTTAACCCGCAAATTTGACTGCTGCGCAAACAAGATGCTGGCCTCGATGTGCGGGTATGTCCGAGCCGCGCGCAGCACCCTGTCATCGCTACACTGAAAAATTGATTCAAAACCGACACTCGTCTGGGCTAGCTCAACACCCGCAACATCGAAGGACGCCGTGATGCACACCACATCAGCACCCCAACTGCCCCGCCGACGCATCAGCCAATCCATCGGTGCGGCCGCTTTCACTTGCGCCTTGGGTTTACTCGGATCCCTGCCCGTTGCCCAAGCCTCTGAGACGCTCAACGTCTACGCCATTTGGCCCGAGAACTGGGCGCGCCCGATGTTTGAGGAGTTCGAAAAAAGCAGCGGCATCAAGGTCAACTTTGTGCGTTTTTCGTCGGGCGAGGCGCTGGCCCGCGTCATGGCCGAGAAAAACAACCCGCGCGTTGACGTGCTCTTTGGTGGCCCGGTCGAGACTTACGCCGCTGGCACCAAAGAAGGCGTGTTTGAAGCGTACAAGCCGCCGAGCTTCGCCAAACTGGCGGCACGTTTCAAAGAAAAAGATGGCGCCTGGGTTGCCATTGCAGACGACCCGCTGGTTTTCATGTCCAACAACAAGTTCTTAAAAGACGCCGGCCTCAAACCGCCCGCGTCTTGGAACGACTTGCTCCACCCTGCCTACAAAAACATGCTGCAAATGGCCGATGCGCGCACCTCTGGCACGGCAGTCACCCGAATTTTCTCGGTCATTGAGGTCAACGGTCGCGACGAAAATAAGGCTTTTGCTTACATGAAAAAACTGCGCCCCAATGTGCAGCTGTACACCAAAAGCGGCGGCGGTGGCACCTTGCCCGTGGGATTGGGGCAGGCTGGAGCCGGTATTTTCTTCATCGTCGACGCACTGGACACCAAGGCCAAAGGGTATGACGTGTCGATCAGCTTCCCGGTTGAGGGCATTGGCACGGCGGCAGAGGGCATGGCCTTGCTCAAAGGGGCCAAAAACCCGGCTGCTGGCAAAAAATTGATTGATTGGGCCAGCTCGCCCGCCATGCAGGTGTTGTTTGCCAAATACAGCATCAATTTTGTGCCAGCGCACCCCGATGTCGCGATTGAAGCCAGCTTGGCCGAACGCCTCAAAGGCGCCAAGATCTTCCCAATTGACGCCGATTTCGCGGGCGCTAATCGCAAGCGCGTGGTCGAGCGTTGGATCGCCGAAGTCCTTAACGCCAATTGATAACCGCCGCCGCAAAACCGGGCCGACGCTGGCTCGCAGACCCCGCGCTGAGCGCGGTCGTGCTGGTGCTGTGGTTTTTGCTGGCTTTGTTCGTGGTGTTTCCATTCGTGATGTTGTTCGCCCGAATCGGCCAAGGCGCTGAAGGGTTTGACTGGCCCGGGGTCGTCAAGCTGCTGCTTGACCCCCACCAAATTCGCGCGTTTTGGAATAGCCTTTGGCTCGCTACCGTGGTCGGCCTGCTCGGCACGGTCATGGGCTTTTTGTTCGCGTTCACGGTGTCGCGTGCCAAGCTGCCCGCGTGGGCTGTTGCCGTGATGGACGCGGCGATTTTGCTGCCCTTGGTCTCGCCGCCATTCACCACCGCCATCGCGATGATTTTTTCGTTTGGTGCGCGCGGACTCATCACCCACGACCTGCTGGGTCTCAAGGGCTTCAACCTCTACGGCATGGGCAGCACCGCGTTTTCGCAAACGCTCACGTTTTTTCCAATCGCCTACCTCACGCTCAAACCCATGCTGGCCGCGATTGACTCCAACGTTGAGAGCATGGCCGCCAGCCTTGGTGCAAGCCGCTGGCGCGTGTTTCACACCGTCACGGTGCCGCTGGCGATTCCGGGCATTGCCAACGCGTTTTTGCTGGTTTTTGCGGCATCGCTCGCCGACTTTGCCACGCCGCTGATCTTGGCGGGTAACAATTTCCCTGTGCTGCCAACGCAGGCCTACTTGCAAATCACGGGTTTGTTCGACCTGCGCGGTGGCGCGGTGTTGTCTTTGGTGTTGCTCGTGCCCGCGGTGGTGGTGTTTTTGATTCAGCGGCGCTGGGTGGCCAAGCGCCACTACGTCACCATCACCGGCAAGGGCGCAGGTCAGGTCGCGTTTGACAGCATCTCGCCTGCAACCCGGCGCGTGTTGGTGGGCTTTTGCGCCTTAACCGCCGTAGTGGTGGTGTATTTGTATGCGCTCTTGTTATACGCGTCGCTGGTGGTGGCGCTGGGTGCTAACCACACCTGGACCTTGCAACACTACAAAGTCATCTTCACTGACGGCATCAAAGCCATTGTTGACACCCTCATCATTGCGGCCATTGCCATGCCCTTAGGCGGCTTGTACGGCGTGCTGTTGGGGTATTTGGTTGCCCGCAAACAATTTAAGGGTCGGCGCACGATGGAGATGCTGTCGATGATCAACTACGCCCTGCCCGGCACCATCGTGGGCATTGCGTATTTGATTGCATTCAACGACCCACCCATCATGCTGGCGGGTGGCGCGCTCATCGTCATCGCCTGTTATGTGTTTCGCTATGGCCCAACGGGCGTGCGCGCCACGGTGGCGTTGTTGCAGCAAATTGACCCCAGCCTCGAAGAAGCCTCGCAAAGCCTGGGCGCATCCAGCACACAAACCTTTCGCCGCATCACCCTGCCGCTGATCTTGCCCGCGTTTTTCGCTGGGCTGGGCGTCGTATTCATCAGGTCCATGACGGCCATCAGCGCCACGATTTTCTTGGTGTCGATTGGCTGGACGCTCATCACGGTGCGCATCTTGGAGAACATGACCGAGCTGTCGCTTGGTCCCGCTGCGGCGTTTTCGGTGCTGGTCGTCGTGATCGTTTTTGTGGTGATGGCCTTGATCGGGCGCGCGCTTCGCTTGTTCAAAGCGCCCGGCACCGCTGGCGGCGTCACCCACATGTTAGGAGCCTGAACCCTTGGAATCCACCTCTGCTGCCGTCGCCACTGCTGCCGTCGCGATCAACATCGACTGCGTATCGAAATCCTTCGTTCACCAAGTCAAGGGCAGCGTGTTTGCGGCCAAAGATGTCAGCATCAAGGTCCAACCCGGCGAGTTCTTGACCCTGCTTGGACCGTCGGGCTGCGGCAAAACGACCACGCTGCGCATGATTGCCGGTTTTGGCCTGCCCGACACCGGTCGCATCTCGTTTGGCGACAAAGACGTGACCCGCTTGCCCTCCAACGAGCGCAACATTGGTTTTGTTTTTCAAAACTACGCACTTTTCCCCCACCTGTCTATATTTGAGAACGTCGCCTATGGGCTTCGGGTGCGCGGCGAGCGGGCAGCCGATATTCAAAGCCGCGTCACCGAGGTGCTGAGCCAAGTGGGGCTTAAGGGCTACGAGCAACAGTTCTCCAGCCAACTCTCGGGCGGCGAGCAGCAACGTGTCGCCCTGGCCCGCGCCATCGTGATTCGCCCGCAGGTGTTGCTGTTTGACGAGCCACTGTCCAACCTCGACGCTCGGCTGCGGGTGCAAATGCGCCAGGAGATTCGACAGCTGCAACAGCGCCTGTCCATCACCACGGTCTACGTCACCCACGACCAAGAAGAAGCCATGGCGGTGTCAGACCGCATCGCCGTCATGAACCAAGGCTCAATCACCCAACAGGGCAGCGCCGAAGACCTCTATTACCGCCCCACCAGCGAGTTTGTGGCCCGGTTTGTGGGCAAGGTCAACATCTTGCCGGCTCGCGTGACGGGTATTGACCCGCTCAAGGTGTCGGTTTTGGGCCAGACAGCGACATCATCAAGCGCCCTGCCCGGCATGCATCTGGGCGATGCGGTCAATGCCGTCATCAGACCTGAATCCATTGCCTTGGGCGCATGCGCCGATCACCCTGATGCACCCCAATCGACCGTCGTGTCGTGTGTGTTTTTGGGTGAAAAGCTGGAGATTGAGGTCGAATGCGCTGGCCAAACCGTCCAAGTCGCCCGCCACAGCGCCGTTGGCGCGTCACTCGCGCCCGGCCAAGCGGTTGCCTTGTTGCTGCCACGCGATGGCGTGGCCGTGTTGGCTGCATGAGCCAGAGATTATTGATGCCACGAATCGGCGCACTGGTTGTCCTTTGGGTCCTAGCGGTCGTCTGCTGGCTGCCAATCAACGCCAACAGCCAAACACCGCCAGTCCAACGCCACGGGCACAGTGACGTGTTCTCCCAAGGCGGCATCAGCGTCGTTTGGGCGGTTTTGCGGGGGGCCGATGAGCAAACCACCCAAGTCGTGTGGCGCATCCATTTGGCCAACCATGCCGACACCCGCGACCTGTCCCGCCTCAGCTTGGAGGGCGTTGACCCGTTCAGCCAAGCTCGGCAAACCCTGCATACCGCCGGTGTTGGCTGGGTTGTTGGCCGGGTGTCCGAGACCGAAATTCGGGTGCCTCGGTCACACTTTTCAGACTTTCCGCGCACAGAAATCAGCTTTTTCGCCGAGTCTGACCCTAAAAGCACCACCCCAAACCTCAATGCCCGCCCCGCAGTCCGCCCCGCAAAAATCGTCATCTATTATTTGGGCGTGCCCGACACCACGCCAGAATTCAACACCGCCGAGGCCGTCAAAAACCACCTTGATGCCCGAGTCAAGCGCCTCAGCCTGAACCCGCCCCCCTGAATCGACCCCGCCCATGACTTCCACGCTCTCCCGCCAATCCCTCGCCGCCATGCTCGACCACTCAGTCCTCAAGCCCGAGGCCACCGAGACCGACATCATCGCCGGCGTTGAGGCCATGATCGCTTTGCAACTCAGCTACTTCTGCGTCCAAGCCGACTGGATCTCGTTCGCCGCCCGCGCACTGGCGCAGCACCCCGTCAGCTTGGTCACTGTCGTTGGATTTCCTCATGGTTGCGAGCGCAGCAGCACCAAAGCATCGGCGGCGGCGCTTGCCGCAGCCGACGGAGCCAAAGAAATCGACATGGTTTTGCCCATCGGCCTGCTCAAAAGCGGGCAGATTCAGCGCGTGCGCAGCGACATTGCCCAAGTCGTGGGAGCCGTGCCCGGCTTGGCCGTCAAAGTCATCATCGAATCTGCCGCGTTAACCGATGCTGAAAAGCGCCTTGCCTGTCAACTCAGCCAAGACGCGGGCGCGGCCTTCGTCAAAACATCAACCGGATTTCACCCAAGCGGCGGCGCGACCGCTGCCGACATCGCCCTCATGCGCGCCGTCGTTGGCCCAAGCATCGGCGTCAAAGCCTCGGGCGGCATTCGCAGCCTGGCCGATGCCCAAGCCATGATCGCCGCCGGAGCCACCCGCATCGGTACCTCAGCCAGCGCGACAATTTTGGCCAGTTTGACCTAATTAGGACTTACGCAAAACCGCCCAAGCCGCGTTGCAGCTCCTAGCCGTGCTATAGGCACTGTCGTCGTCGCTGCGCCTTGCTGGGACAATTTTGCGTAAGTCCTACTGATATGTCGATGATTTTTAGGCTTTTGAGCACTTGGTCGCCGAATTCATTGGGATGAGTGCTATTTATTTTATAGCAAACACATCACACCGAGCTGAACCGAGGCGCTGGCGCCGCCACCACGCCCGGCCCACCGGCTGCGTCGTGTACCGCGTAAATGCCCCGCGCCACCATGTGCGGATGCGCCGCCGCCTCCAGCAAGCTCAACACGGGGGCAAAACACACATCGGTGCCCTCCAGCCGCGCCTGCCACTCAGCCATTGAGCGCTGGGCCACGGCAGCAATCACCCGCGCTTTGAGCTCGGGCCACAGTCGCGCGTTGAATTGTTCCTCGGGCTTCACGTCGCTCAGGCCCAAATGCTGCAACAGCAACGCATAAAACGCAGGCTCCAAGGCGCACAACGTGATGAATCGCCCATCCAAACAGCGGTAACTATCGTAAAACGGCGACCCATGAAACACGCTATTTGCCAGCGGCGCTTGCGGGTCACGCCCAATGCCACCGGCCGCCGCCGTCATGTGAATCAAGGCCCCGAGCATCGCCGTGATGTCCACCATCGCGGCGTCGATCACGCAGCCCTGGCCGGTGACCTGCGCATGAACCGCTGCCGCGCTGATGCCAAACGCCAAACCCAAGGCCCCAGCCGCATCGCCCAGCAAAGTCGGTGGCAACACCGGTGGGGTTGACGCATCGCGCTGCATGAACCCCAACAGCCCCGTCAGCGCCACATAGTTCAAATCGTGTCCGGCTGCGCTAGCCAGCGGCCCGGTTTGGCCCCAACCCGTCATGCGGCCATAAATCAGTTTTGGCGCGCGGGCGTGGCACGCCGTTGGCCCCAAACCCATGCGCTCCATCGCGCCCGGCCTCAAGCCCTCAATCAGCACATCGTGCTCAGCCACCAATGCCAGCGCCTGAGCCACACCGGCAGCCGACTTCAAATCAAGCGTCACCACCGACTTGCCTCTGTTCAGCCCCATCGCATCGGGCAACTCGTTGGGCAGCGCCGCCCCAACCCCCGGACGCACCGGCCGCGCAACCACCGTCACCCGAGCGCCTAAGTTAGCCAACATCAACCCACACATCGGCCCCGGGCCAATGCCTTCAAACTCCAAAACACGTAACGAACTCAAAGGCAAAAGGGTGTGGTTCATGAACGCATTATGAGCAAGTGCTCACTGACACCGGGTTTGGCAGCCGGTTTTCAGCCGCTTCGCTCAGACTTCATTCAATCAAAAATAGTAGCAACAAACCCAATAGATTCGGTGACCAAGGGCATATTTCTCATCAAATCAGCCGATTAACAGCTAAAAGGACGACCCGGGTTCACTCAAAAACGCCAACTCTTCCACGCTCGATGTGCGCCCCAAAATCGCGTTGCGGTGCGGGTAACGGCCAAATCGGTCAATGATCGCCTTGTGGCGCATCTCATAGTCCAAGTTGTTCGCAATGCCCAAACCCGTGAACAATGCCACAGCCTCTCCATGCACAAGAGCCGACTCGCTGTGCATGTAAGGCATGTAGCCAAACACCCGCTGAGCGTCGGGCAGCGCACGGTCCAGCCCGCCAGCCACCCACTCCTGAGCCAAAACCAAAGCCAAGGCATCCTGCGCAAACGCCCGAGCCGTGTCGCGGTAAATGTTGCGAGAAAACTGATCCAACACAATGATCTCAGCCAACCGCCCCTCAGGCGTGGCACGCCAAGCAAACAACTCACACCGAGCAGCCGCCTCCAAAACCGCACCAAATCGCGTGCGCATCGCCTCATCTAATGCGGCGTCTTTGACGAAATGCTGCTTGGGCGTGAGTTCTTCGAACCAGAATTGGTGGATGGATTGAGGGTTCATGGTTGCCATCATTGTGTCGTCAAACTCGTTTGCGGCAGTTGAACCAGCATGTCGCTCTCTACAAGCCCGAGCAATCGCGAATCCGCATTCGGATTTGTTGCCCAATCGGCCTCATGCAACATCACCTGCATGAAAACACAGGGTCGCATCCCTCATCCAGGTTAAGACTGACGCAATCCCCCCCAGCGGTGTTGCAGATACTCCTGATTCAGTAACAACAACCTCAATAGATTCGTTGACCAGAGGCGAATTTCCCTTAAAATTTTGACTCAACGGTCTTGATGAGCCTGTTTGGATTGCATGCTGAATCGCCAATGCGATACACTTTTCATTACCCCTTGCCTCGCCTGTTTCGCCGCAGCTCGACTCCCCATGTCACCTAGGTTTTACGCCACGCCTTTGAGTCAATTGCTCTGGCGAACTGCTTAGTTCGGCCAATCAAACCGTGCAAAGAAGGCACTTTGTTAGCGCCTTGACGGGCGCTGCGCTGACAACCGGTACGGCCAGGCTGAGTGCTCAGCTCATTTCACACGACCCGTTCCAGCTTGGCGTTGCATCCGGATCGCCGTCTTTAGATGGTTTTGTGCTCTGGACGCGGCTCTTGGCTGTCGCTGGCGGTGAGCCTTTGCCCTATGCGCCGATTCGCGTGCGCTGGGAGCTTTCCAGCGATGCGCAGTTCAAACGCATCGTGCAGTCCGGTTCGGCTTTTGCATCACCAGACTTCGCTTACAGCGTGCACATCGAGGTCACAGGGCTGTTGCCGAGCAAAGCATCCTACTGGTATCGATTCAAAGTGGCCGATGCGGTAAGCCCAGTGGGGCGATCGCGAACGCTGCCCCCGGTGTCCAGCCTAGACTCGCTTAGATTTGCGCTGGCATCTTGCCAAAACTAAGAACATGGCTACTTCAGCGCCTACCGTCACATGGCACAAGAAGAGTTGGATTGCGTGCTGTTTGTTGGCGACTACATCTACGAATACGGCATGACACCCAACCGCACTCGCCAGCACAACAGCCCCACTTGCACCACATTGGACGACTACCGCGCAAGATACGCCCTCTACAAATCCGATCCTGATTTGCAGATCGGACACGCCGCATGCCCTTGGATCGTGACTTGGGATGACCACGAAGTAGCCAACGACTATGCTCGCGACCGCTCTGAGTCTGATCGCGGCGCAGGATTTTTGGCACGGCGCGAAGCCGCCTACCGCGCCTATTGGGAACACCAGCCACTGCGGCGTGCGCAAATGCCCTCAAACGGACAGATGCAGCTGTATCGCCGCTACCAGTGGGGGCAGACCGCCGACCTGCACATGCTGGATGCCCGCCAATACCGCGACTACCACGTGTGTACACCGCACGATCAAGGCGGATCTCGCACCATCTTTGACAAAAGCTGCCCCGAACGATTAATTTCTAGCGGCAGCCTGCTCGGCGCTAAGCAGGAGGCGTGGCTGGATGAAGGCGTGCTGGGCAGCACGGCAGCGTTCAACATCGTCGGCCAGCAATCCATCATGGCGCAAATGCGCATGGCCTCCCGTGGTGCGCCAGCATCGCAGCCTGAAGAGGCTTTTTGGAACGACAGTTGGGATGGCTATCCCGTCGCGCGCAAACGTGCCTTGAGCACATGGGGCGCGAAGAAAAATGTCGTCACGGTCGGCGGCGATGTCCACGCGACCTACATCAGCGACTTGCACGCTGATTTTGAGGATGCCTCTTCGCCCGTGCTGGCCACAGAGATTGTCGGTACGTCCATCTCCAGCCCGAGTTGGCCCCAGGTCGTTGCGGACCGGGTGGCGCGCGCCAATCCCCACATGAAGTTTGCCAAAAGTGACCTGCGCGGCTACACCTTGCTCGAAATGGATACCAAACAGCTCGTCGCCCACGCCCGGGTGATCGACAACGCTCGGGTGAGGGAACGCGTTGTTTCGACGGCGGCCAGCTTTCGCGTTGAGCCAAGCCGACCAGGCGCGCAAAAAATCTGAGCGTGTTGTAGCAGTCAGGATTCACGACGCTGCACCTTGAGCCAGAACGCAAGCTGTGGGGTCAAAAACCGAATGAGGACCCCTGCAAATTCGAGCCCAAAGTAGCGGGACATCGTGAAGCCTCAACGCGTCACACCCGGGCAGCTGCGTTGGCGACCGATTTAACCGATGTGACCGAAGTGGTGGCCGCTTGAGCGTTTGCGCAGATCTCACTGGCCAATGCTTCGGCGGGCATTAACCAAGCGATGAGTCAACTCAAATCGCACTCGCTTCGGCTCGAGAAGGCGCTGGCGCAACCTGAACGAAGCAGTTGACCGCGCTGAAGGCCGCTGGCGCGTAACTCGCTCGGCTGTCCAACACCCATGGAGCGTTTAGGCATATGAGCGATCTTCGGGGTGGTCAACTTCGTTCGCCTGTGCTTCTTTGAACACCGAAAATAAATCAAAAAATGGGTTAACTTTTAAGACGGTATCTGACCCCAAATACTGCGGGTGGGAGAAGTTCAACGCTTCAGGCGCTGAGGCCGCAGAGAGCTGAGAAGAGAGTTATTGCGACGCTTCTGGGTCTATTTTGTCACTTGGTCACGGGATTCATTGGGTTTGTTGCTATCAATTGGGGATGGATCTGGGGTCATTCGGACACCAACCTGTCGACGAAAAACCGAACTACGTATCCGATACCCTTCAAATTTTAGACCCCAAATACCCTCAGGGTCTAACAAAAATAATAGCAACAACCTCAATAGATTCGGCGACCAGAGGCACATTTATCATCTAATTTTGCCTCAACGGTCGTTCTGAGCTAATTGCCTCTTCTCGCACGCCATTCCCAGCAGACGTCAGCATGGCCCTGTGGTGTACCGTCCACCCAAGCGTCATCCTTGCGAAGACGGGGATCCCGTTTTGCCGGGTTTTGACACGGCTAACACCTGGATTCCTGCTTGCTATCGAACCGGCGTTTGTCTCTTTACAACATCCAAGGTCTGCCCGTGCTCTGTCTTCCATTCAATCCACCCGTTCGCAGAACGCCCCAGCACGGCAATCGCAGCCATGCTTGGGCTTGAGAACAGGTGATCTCGCGTGAAAACCAGTTGGTTTTCATGTTGCTTTAGTACGCCATCCGTGACTAGCTGAGCGCGAAAGCGCTCTTGAGAAGTGCCTTTGATCGAGGCCACAACATCGATGCGGGCGGTCGAACCCTTGTGAACCACGAAGCCCTCAGATGTGTACT
>JANOPN010000058.1:0-10109 GCA_031421855.1 Comamonadaceae bacterium | reverse complement strand
TCACCCGTCTTGCTCACCAATTAAACGCCCCTGTTTCGCGCTTTCTCAGGCAGCCCTGGGTCGAGTCAATCATCAGCCTCAATGCGGTAGAAGACGCCCTTGGCGGTGTACATCCGATGCTTTCGCTCACCCACGTCCGGGCTCGTGTGGTGCGCATCATTGACGAAACATCGTCTACCAAAACCTTTGTGTTGCAGCCCAACGCCTTGTGGCAAGGTGCCGCTGCGGGGCAGTTCATTCGGGTGGAGGTCGAAATCAACGGCAGGCGTGAGTCGCGGGTCTACAGCCTGTCATCTCGCCCCGGTGCGCGCCGCTTGGCCATTACGGTGAAGCGTCAAGCGGTTGGCGTGGTCTCGAACCACCTGCATGATCATTTGAAAGCCGGCGAGGTGCTGACCATCAGCCAAGCCATGGGCGAGTTTGTGTTGCCAGCCGCGTTGCCCCAAAAGGTATTGCTTCTGAGCGCGGGCAGCGGCATCACGCCCGTGATGGCCATGTTGCGTGACTTGGCCGTGCGCAGCGCTGCGACCAGTCACCGTGTCGACGTGGTGTTTGTGCATGCATGCCGCACACCGCAGGAGCAGATTTTTGCGCCCGCTCTTGAAGCATTGCGTGACAGCCTCCCAACCCTGCGAGTGGTGCATCACTTCACGGCCACAGCGGGCCGCTTAAGCCCTGCAGTTTTACACGATGCCGTGCCTGATATTGCTGCGCGCAGCTCCTTCATGTGCGGCCCCATGGCCTGGATGGACGACATGCATGCGCATTGGAAGACGACTGGCATTGCGCTGCCGCTGCTAAGCGAGCGCTTTTCGCTCAATCCGATGTTGGCGACCGAGTTGGCAGGCACGCCAGTCTGCGTATCAATCGCAGGCAGTGGCAAGCGATTCACCACGCTGGGCAAAGCGCCTTTGCTGATACAAGCCGAACAAAACGGCTTGGCGCCCAAGCATGGTTGCCGAATTGGCATTTGCCGCAGCTGCCAGTGCACCAAGCTCACCGGCACCGTGCAAAACATACACACCGGCGAGCTTTCAAGTGCGCCAAACGAACAAATTCGCCTGTGCATCAGCGTGGCGCGTTCAGACGTTACGCTTGATCTTGCTGCTCACTAAGCCCACTCCACCGACTCACCAGTACCAGGATCCAACATGAGCTTTGCCCAACCCACCCATTTAAGCCGCGCCCAAATACAAGAATTTGAGCGAGAGGTCGATGCCATTCGTGCCAGCGTCATGACCAGTCTTGGCCAAGTTGACGTCGATCACATTCGCCACATGATTCGCATCAGCCGCGCCAGTGAGATTGGTGGCCGCGCGCTGCTGCATTTTGGGTTGGGGCCCATCAGTTGGGTCGCTGGCGTTGTGGCCTTGGCCAACGCCAAGATTTTGGACAACATGGAAATTGGCCACAACGTGATGCACGGCCAGTACGACTGGACAGGAGACCCGGCCTTGAATTCGCAAAAGTTTGAGTGGGACATCGCGTGCGACGGCGAGCAATGGCGCCATTCGCACAACTTCATGCATCACACCCACACCAACATCTTGGGCAAAGATCGCGACCTCGGGTACTCGCTGCTGCGCCTCACGCCCGCACAGCGTTGGAAGCCCAGGCACTGGTTTCAGCCCATTGCCAACTTGCTGCTGGCCATGGGGTTTCAGTACGGCGTGGGTTCGCATGACCTCGAGATTGGTCGCTACACCCACGGCGCGATGCCCAAAGAGGAGTTTCATGGCCGCGTCAAGCGTTTTGCCACCAAGGTGGGCAAGGTGTGGTTCAAGGACTATTTGCTATTCCCAGCGTTGGCGCTGTGGAGCGCGCCGCGTGTATTGACGGGCAATTTTTGCGCCAACCTCATTCGCAATTTGTGGACGTATGTGGTGATTTTTTGCGGTCACTTCACCGAAGGTGTGACCATGTACCGCGAAGAAGACACACAAAACGAGACCCGAGGTGATTGGTATTTGCGCCAACTCTCAGGCTCAAGCAACCTGACCGGCGGGCGGCTGTTTCACATCATGACCGGCCACTTGAGTCACCAAATCGAGCACCATCTGTTTCCAGATATGCCTGCACACCGTTACACCGAGGTTGCACCGCAAATTCAGGCGCTTTGCAAAAAATATGGGCTGTTCTACAACACCGGCAGCTTGTTCAGGCAATATCTAACGGTGATGAACCGCATTTTGGTGCACACCTTGCCACCGCGCAAAGCCGTAGCCTAAACCAAAGCAAGCGGCCAAGCATTGCCTGGGTTTAGGGCAGATCTACTTGCGCGAAGGCGGAACATCCGTGCAACTGCCGTGAGCAATCTCTGCTGCCATGCCGATGCTCTCGCCAAGGGTCGGATGCGGGTGAATCGTTTTGCCGATGTCCACCGCGTCAGCGCCCATTTCAATGGCCAGTGCGATCTCGCCGATCATGTCACCGGCGTGGGTGCCGACCATGCCGCCGCCTAGGATCTTGCCGTGGGCCCGGCCATGTCCATGGCCGTCCGATCCCGCTTCTGGGGAGTCATCAAACAGCAGCTTGGTCACACCTTCGTCGCGCCCGTTGGCAATCGCGCGGCCGGATGCCGTCCAGGGGAACAGGCCCTTCTTGACCTTGATGCCTTGGGCCTTGGCTTGGTCTTCGGTGAGTCCGACCCAGGCAACCTCGGGGTCGGTGTACGCAACACTTGGGATGACTCTAGCGTTGAACGCGGCGGCCGCCAGCTCTTTGTTGCCTTGTTGCTCGCCCGCAATGACCTCTGCTGCCACATGGGCTTCGTGCACGGCTTTGTGCGCCAACATCGGCTGACCCACGATGTCGCCAATGGCGAAGATGTGGGGCACATTGGTGCGCATCTGAATGTCGACGTTGATGAAGCCACGGTCAGTGACGGCGACCCCAGCTTTGTCGGCAGCGATTTTTTTGCCATTGGGGCTACGACCCACGGCTTGCAATACGAGGTCGTAAGTCTGTGGCGCCGGGGCTGTTCCGCCCTCCACTGCTGGCGCAAAGCTGACTTCGATGCCCTCAGGCGTTGCTTTGGCACCCACTGTTTTCGTGTTCAGCATGATGTTGTCAAAGCGCTTGGCGTTCATTTTTTGCCAAATTTTGACCAAATCGCGGTCAGCACCTTGCATGAGGCCGTCCATCATCTCGACCACATCCAAGCGCGCCCCCAGGGTGGAATACACCGTGCCCATCTCTAAGCCAATGATGCCGCCGCCCAAAATGAGCATGCGTTTGGGCACTTCTTTCAATTCCAACGCGCCGGTGCTGTCCACAACGCGCGGGTCGTCGGGCATGAACGGCAGGCGCACGGCTTGGCTGCCCGCAGCGATGACGCAGTTCTTGAATTGAATGACTTTTTTTGTACCAGTTTTTTCTTGCGCCGTGCCACTGGTCTCTTCGACTTCAACGTGGTTGGCCGACACAAACGCGCCGTAGCCACGCACGGTGGTGACTTTGCGCATCTTGGCCATCGCGGCCAGTCCGCCGGTCAGTTTGCCAATGACCTTTTCTTTGTGGCCGCGCAGTTTGTCGATGTTGACCACAGGTGCGCCGAAGTCGACACCGAGGTCGGCCATGTGGCTGACTTCGTCCATCACCGCTGCCACGTGCAAAAGCGCTTTCGACGGGATGCAACCCACGTTGAGACACACGCCGCCCAGCGTGGCGTAGCGCTCCACGATCACAACCTTGAGCCCGAGATCGGCCGCGCGAAACGCTGCGCTGTAGCCGCCAGGGCCAGCGCCCAGAACAAGCAAATCGCACGTCAAGTCAACCGCACCAACAAACTGAGTCGCTACACTATCAGTAGCAATAACATCAATAGATTCGGTGACCAAGGGCGAATTATTCATCAAAATTGGCTCTGAAGCCGCTTTTGGAGGCTCTGCGGGGGATGCCTCGACACCAACGACTTCGAGCATGCAAATGAGCGAGCCCTCAGCCACACTGTCACCCAGTTTGACCTTGAGTTCTTTGACCACGCCAGCGTGGCTGCACGGAATTTCCATCGAGGCTTTGTCGCTCTCAACGGTGAGCAAAGACTGCTCGACCTTCACGGTGTCGCCGACTTTTACCAGCAGCTCAATCACCGATACCGACTCAAAGTCACCGATGTCGGGCACTTTCACTTCAATCAAGGCCATTTTTGGTCTCCAAATTCACTGTTGACACGCGCTGCAAGACTCGATCAAGCGCGCGGCGGCTTCAAGCGGATCGTGTGGCAAACGACGGGCGGCGCGGAGTTTTTGTCAAACTCGCAACCCGCCACGATGCCAATTTCAGCGATTTCCTTGGCGGTCTTGGTTTTTTCAAACACCGCTTGCATGGCACCAAGGGCAAAGCTGCGCCCGGAGCCGACACCCCAGAACTCTTTGAACTCAAACACTTCTCGGTAGCTGTAAAGGCCAAAAAGCCCAGCAGAATTGGCCAACAACACCGAGAACTGCATTGACTCGTAGGGGTCTGCGTCTTCTTCTTTGGTTTGCAAAAAGAATTGGTCTTTGAGGATGGGGTGCAGTTTCAAAAACGTGTCATACACATCGTCTTTGCTGTGCAGCTTCATCTCGCCCTTGGGCAAAGCCATGAGTGCCTTGCGCAAAGCAGGAAAGTGCGCCACGGTGCCCGCAGTGCCAACCAAGCAAGGCCCGCCGACAGCGGGCACGGTGAAAATTTTTTCGTTGGCCTCAAAACGGTGGCTGAGGCGGGTGTCGCCAAAGGTCACCAAGCTGTCGGACGCCATGGCGACCATGCCGTTTTTTTTCACTACCGTTACCGTTGTCATCGAAACCTTTCAACCCGTTTGCTGATTCAGCAAAATCAGAGCATCACACGGCGAAAGTCCGCCAAAATCGCGCCGAAGTACGCGTTGAACCGAGCGGCGGATGCGCCGTCGATCACGCGGTGATCCCAGCTCAGGCTCAAGGGCAGCATCAAGCGGGGCTGAAAAGCTGCGCCATCCCACTTGGGTTTGGTTTCACCACGGCAAACACCCAAAATCGCAACTTCGGGCGCGTTGATGATCGGTGTGAAATAGGTTCCACCGATGCCGCCCAATGATGAGATGGTGAAGCACGCGCCCGTCATTTCGGCGGGCGTGAGCTTGCCGTCACGCGCTTTGGATGCGAGCTCGTTCATCTCTTTCGATATTTGCAAAATGCCTTTTTGATCGGCATCTTTGATCACTGGCACGACCAAGCCGTTTGGCGTGTCAGCAGCAAAACCGATGTGAAAGTACTTTTTAAGCACCAACTGATCGCCATCGAGTGAGGCGTTAAAGTCGGGAAATTTCTTCAATGCCGCAACGCTGGCTTTGATCAAAAACGCGAGCATCGTGACCTTGATGCCCGCTTTTTCGTTTTCTTTATTGAGCTGAACACGCAAGGCCTCAAGCTCGGTGATGTCGGCCTCGTCGTGGTTGGTGACGTGCGGAATCATCACCCAGTTGCGGTGCAAGTTAGCTGCGCTGATTTTCTTGATGCGCGAACGATCGACTCGCTCGACAGCACCAAACTTGGCGAAATCGACCTTTGGCCAAGCCAGCAAATTCAAGCCCTCGCCCCCGCCTGGGTTGGCCTGAGCGGGCGACGCAACACCCATGGCTTGCGTGCGGGCGTCGCCGCGCATGACGGCTGCGGTGAAGCCGTGAACGTCGTCTTGGGTGATTCGGCCCTTGAGCCCAGACCCCTTGACTTCGTTGAGCGGCACACCCAGCTCACGAGCAAACTTGCGCACCGACGGCGACGCGTGTGGCAGCCCCATCGACGACGCGGTGGGGTTGTGCGGCGCAACGGCTGCAGCGGGCGCGGCGGGCGCGGCTGTGGGTGCAGGTGCAGGTGCAGGTACGACTACCGCTGCGGCGGCTGGAGCCACCGCAACAGGGGCCGCGACGACAGGCGTTGGTGCTGGCGTTGCTGGCGCTGGGGCAGATGCCGGTTCGGCCACACCGCCACTCACTTCAACAATGCAAAGCAACGAGCCCTCAGCCACGTTGTCGCCCAGTTTGACTCGAAGCTCTTTGACGATGCCGGCGTGGCTGGACGGAATCTCCATCGACGCTTTATCGCTTTCGACCGTGATGAGCGACTGCTCAACCTTGACGATGTCGCCGACTTTCACCATCAGCTCAATCACCGATACCGACTCAAAGTCGCCAATGTCTGGCACTTTTACTTCAATCAAAGACATGCAGGTCTCCAAAAATTGGGTTCAGGGTGTCGGCGTTTTAAGCGTACAGCGGGTTGATTTTGTCGGCTTTGATGCCGTATTTGGCAATTGCCTCGGTGACTTTCGCCACCGGCATGCGGCCCTCGTCCGCCAATGCTTTGAGCGCCGCAACCACAATGTAGTGGCGGTTGATCTCAAAATGCTCGCGCAATTTGTAGCGGAAGTCGCTTCGGCCAAATCCGTCGGTACCCAAGACCTTGTAGCTTCGGCCCTTGGGAATGAACGCGCGAATTTGCTCTGCATAGTTTTTCATGTAGTCGGTGCTGGCGATGACGGGGCCGGTGTGCGGCTGGAGCTGCTGGGTCACAAAGGCCGCCTTTGCCGCAGTGGTCGGGTGGAGCATGTTGAAGCGCTCGCAGTCTTGGCCGTCGCGGGTGAGCTCGTTGAAGCTCGGGCAACTCCACACATTGGCACTGACGCCCCATTCTTTTTCAAGCAACTCCTGCGCAAAAATACTTTCGCGCAAGATCGTGCCACTGCCCAGCAATTGCACATGCGGCGCTGCAGACCCTGCGGCGTTTTTCAGCGACGCAGAGCCTTCTTTTAAGAGGTACATGCCTTTCAAAATCTGCGCTTCGGTGCCCGCTCGCAAGCCCGGCATGGCGTAGTTTTCGTTCAGCAAGGTGATGTAGTAAAAAACGTTTTCTTGCTCGGTCACCATGCGGCGAAGGCCATCTTGCATGATCACGGCCACTTCGTAGGCAAACGTGGGGTCATAGCTGATGCAATTCGGGATGGTGCCCGCCAAAATGTGGCTGTGTCCATCTTCGTGTTGCAAACCCTCACCGTTGAGCGTGGTGCGCCCAGATGTGCCGCCCAGCAAGAAACCGCGCGCTTGCATGTCGCCTGCCGCCCACGCCAAGTCGCCGATGCGCTGAAACCCGAACATCGAGTAGTAGACATAAAACGGAATCATGATCCGGTTTGACGTGCTGTAGCTGGTGGCAGCCGCCACCCAGCTGGCCATGCCGCCGGCTTCGTTGATGCCTTCTTGCAAGATTTGGCCCGCTTTGTCTTCGCGGTAGTACATGACTTGGTCTTTGTCGACCGGTGTGTAGAGCTGACCTTTGGGGTTGTAGATGCCAATTTGGCGAAACAAGCCCTCCATGCCAAAGGTGCGGGCTTCATCGACCAAGATCGGCACCACACGGGGGCCCAAGGTCGGGTCGCGCAGCACGGTCGTTAAAAACCGCACATAAGCTTGGGTGGTGCTGATTTCACGGCCCTCAGCCGTGGCATCCAAAATGGGCTTGAAGGCATCCAACGCGGGCACGACAAAACTCTCGTCGGCCTTGGCGCGCCGCTTGGGCAAGTAGCCGCCGAGTGCCTTGCGGCGCTCGTGCAAGTAGCGCATCTCAGGTGTGTCTTCGGCCGGTTTGTAATACGGGATTTGAGCCAACTCGCTATCTGGTATCGGGATGCCAAAACGGTCGCGGATGTAGCGAATGTCGTCGTCGCCCAGCTTTTTGGTCTGGTGAACCGTGTTTTTGCCCTCGCCCGCCTTGCCCATGCCATAGCCCTTGACGGTTTTGACCAAAAGCACGGTGGGCTGATCTTTGTGGTGGTGTGCGGCGTGGAATGCGGCGTACACCTTCTCGGGCTGGTGGCCACCTCGGCGCAGCTCGAAAATCTCGTCGTCGGTCATGTGGGCCACCAGCTTGGCTGTCTCAGGATATTTGCCAAAGAAGTGTTTGCGCACGAAGGCGCCGTCGTTGGCTTTCATGGCTTGGTAGTCGCCGTCCAGCGTCTCCATCATGAGCTGCTTCAATTTGCCGGTTTTGTCGCGGGCCAACAGCTCATCCCAACCTTTGCCCCAAATGAGTTTGATGACGTTCCAACCCGAACCCCGGAATTCACCCTCCAGTTCTTGGATGATCTTGCCGTTGCCACGCACCGGGCCGTCAAGGCGCTGCAAGTTGCAGTTGACGACAAAAATCAAATTATCCAATCCTTCGCGAGCGGCCAAGCCGATGGCACCCAAGCTCTCAGGCTCGTCCATTTCGCCGTCGCCCATGAAGGCCCAAACCTTGCGGTTGGCGGTATCGGCAATGCCGCGAGCGTGCAAATATTTCAAAAACCTCGCTTGGTAGATCGCCATGAGCGGCCCCAAACCCATCGACACCGTCGGAAACTGCCAAAACTCGGGCATGAGCTTTGGGTGCGGGTAGCTGGACAAGCCCTTGCCGTCGACCTCTTGGCGAAAATTGTCAAGCTGTGCCTCGCTCAGGCGGCCTTCCAAGTAGGCCCGGGCATAAATTCCCGGCGAGCTGTGGCCCTGAATGTAGAGGCAGTCACCGCCATGGCCTTCGCTCTCTGCATGCCAAAAATGATTGAAGCCAGCGCCCAACATGGACGCCAGCGACGCAAATGAGCCGATGTGGCCGCCCAAATCGCCACCGTCAGCCGGATTGAGGCGATTGGCCCGAACAACCATGGCCATGGCATTCCAGCGCATGTACGCGCGCAGGCGTTTTTCGATCTGGATGTTGCCAGGGCAATGCGCTTCCTGCGCCGGCTCAATCGTGTTCACGTAACCCGTGGTTGCAGAAAACGGCAAATCAATGCTGTGCTGGCGCGCATGCTCCAGCAATTGTTCGAGCAAAAAGTGTGCTCTCTCGGGGCCTTCGGCATCAATCACCGCCGACAGCGCGTCAAGCCACTCGCGGGTTTCAGCAGCATCGACATCGTTGGCAACAGAACCGAAAAATTGCTCAGGATTGGCGGACATGGGGTGAGTCTCCTAGGGGGCGCAAACACAAGGTGGAGCGATGCGCTGGTACGCGCCCACCCACCGAATTAGAACAGCGCCTCTAGTATCTCACAAGTCTGACATTTTTCAAATCATGGATTATGATTTTGTATTGTGAAATAAATGTCGTCAAAAATAGTAGCATTTAGATCAATGAATACGGTGACCAGAGGCATAAAAGACATCTAAACCGGCGTTCAAACCACTTTTTCGACCGTTTGCGGTCTTTGCGAGCTTGTCCACCAACATCCGCGCCAGCACCGTGATGCGTGACGCGACCGACGACGGCATGCAGAACCAATTCATCGCTTGAGATTGGCCGCGATCAACGCTACGACCCAAGCTGTTGGCGTGGGCATCAGCTTAAGCAGCACGCCTGTAGAGCATGGGCTGGCGCACGGCGCTAGCATGGGGCTAGCACGGCGTTAGGGTTGTACCGCGCGAGGGCCACACACGGCGCAAGAGTCAAATCTTGCTTTGCAATCTATCCCAGCCAAGATTCGATCAAGGCGAGACCTCTTCGTGTCTGCCCCTTGCAGGGACAGTTTTGTCTAAGTCCCACATGACATCTGGTGCCCGACGCGGTCTTCAAGGTCCGCACATCACTGTGATACCCTCGGCAACGTCATGAATCGTATTTTGCTCGATACTGATGCGCTGGTGGCTGGTCTATCCAGCTCCAAAGGCGCGTCGCATGCCGTGCTGCAAGCGGTATCAGACGGCAGGATTCAAATCGTTGCTTCAACTGCGCTTTGGTTGGAGCACGAATCGGTTTTGAAGCGCGATGCAATCCGTGGGATGCACGGTTTTGTCACGTCCCGGACGATCATAAGGACGCTTGTGAAACAGATGAGGATGTGAAGCGTACCAGTCTTTCATCGCCTGAAATGGAGCCTTGCTTTTCAGCGCCGTTTGCGGCAACTGTTGGTTGTACAACTTCACGTACCTCAGCAATGTTTGCTCCAGATCGTCGCCTGAGTGAAAGCGGTGCGTATTCAGCACATCGCTGATGCGCCCGTTGAAACGCTCCACCATGCCGTTGGTCTGTGGCGTTCTGGGTTTGGTTAGTCGGTGTTCGATCTCAAACTCTTTGCACAGCTGATCAAACTCATGGTTGCCACTTGGCTCACGCTCT
>JANOPN010000057.1:0-11312 GCA_031421855.1 Comamonadaceae bacterium | reverse complement strand
ACCGGCTGGGGCGTTGCTGGCGACTCCGTGAATTAGTGTGCAAGCCCCAAACACCCCTAAACGTCCTACGAGATGAAATTTGATGAGAAATATGCCACTGGTCACCGGATCTATTGGGGTTGTTGCTACTGAATCAGGAGTTTCTGACTGTGATGATGAATGACTTGAATGCACGCTTCCAAAAGTACCTGTACCCGCTCGTCGTTCCTGCGAAGCCAGGAATCCAGGTATTTGACGCGTCAAAAATCGCCAGAACTGGATCCGCGCCCTCGCGAGGATGCCGGTCGGGTGGCCCAGCGCACCGGCTGGGGCGTTGCTGGCGACTCCGTGAATTAGTGTGCAAGCCCCAAGCACCCCTAAACGTCCTACGAGATGAAATTTGATGAGAAATATGCCACTGGTCACCGGATCTATTGGGGTTGTTGCTACTGAATCAGGAGTGTCAGACTATGATGAAGAAAGACTTGGCGCTGGGATTCCCTGGAGAACTTAGGAGATCCGTATTTAAAGCATATCCTCATGAAGCCAAGCGCCCTTGAAATTCAGTCAGCTACCGATGCCAGGGCACGACGGAACGCCCGCGTTGCGCTGCTTTTTTCCCTTGGTTTATTCCTGTGTTGCTGCACTACTTATGGCGTATCGTTCTATTACTTCTTCAAATCAAGCGAGATTGAAACCAGAATAGGAAAAATATATGAAGTCAAATACTCTCGTAGTAGCCGCTCGCATCAATTCGGCTATCCTATAAATTGTATAACTGACTCGAATCGTCTTTGCCCACAAACCCAGAGCGAGCGCACCCAAACAAAAGGTCGAAAATTTAGTGGCATCTTTTTTCCTATTTTCATAGTTGTCTCGATAGATGAAAATGGCAAACAACTGTATTTTGTCGATGACAATACGTTATCCCGCAAGTTGTTACTCTACATGATCGGCTTATTATTTTTTCCATTTGTGCCATTTGGAATTTGTTTATTGTCTTACATCCCTCATTATAGAGGTACAACTCATGCCGTCATTTATCAAAAATCCCATTTAGATTCATCTTCTTTGCTCTACGATATTGAAATTAAATCAAGAATACGCCAGAAAATTGAGTAATAGAAGTTTATCTCTGATTCAAAATCACCTATCAGCAGCCAATTCCCCCCACACCACTATCCAACCCCCACCATGCTCCAACAATCCGCCCCACCCCTGTCAGCCCTTGAAAACGACGCTGAGTTCATCGCCCGCCACATCGGCCCAAGTGAGGCCGATGAGGCGCACATGCTCAATGTTGTGGGTGCCGCCTCGCGCCGCGCCTTGATTGAAGCGATCGTGCCGGCCAACATCGCCCGCACGAATGCCATGCGTTTGCCGGCGCCAGCCAGCGAAGCGCATGCCTTGGCCGAGCTCAAGGCGATTGCAGCAAAAAACAAGATTTTCAAGAATTTCATCGGCCAAGGCTATTCAAGTTGCCACACGCCCGGCGTGATTTTGCGCAACATCCTTGAAAACCCGGCTTGGTACACGGCTTACACGCCCTACCAGGCCGAGATCAGCCAAGGTCGCATGGAAGCGCTGGTGAACTTCCAAACCATGGTGTGCGACTTGACCGCCATGGACATTGCTAACGCGTCGATGCTGGACGAAGCCACTGCCGCTGCCGAGGCGATGACGCTGGCCAAGCGCAGCGTCAAGAGCAAAAGCAATACCTTTGTGGTGGCGGGCGACTGCCACCCGCAAACGATTGAGGTGATTCAAACCCGGGCCGAGCCGCTGGGCATTGTCGTCAAGGTGGCCATGTCGGCAGCCGAGTGGGACGCAGCCATTGTGGGCGAGTGTTTTGCGGCGTTGGCTCAGTACCCGTCGACCGACGGCAGCATCCATGATTTCAGACAAGACGCTGAGCGCTTGCATGCGCATGGTGCGGCGTTTGTTGTCGCGGCTGACATCTTGGCCCTGACACTCTTGACACCGCCCGGCGAATGGGGTGCCGACATCGTCGTAGGCAACACGCAGCGCTTTGGCGTGCCACTAGCCAACGGCGGCCCGCACGCGGCCTACATGGCTTGCAAAGACGCGTTCAAACGCTCGATGCCCGGTCGCATCGTGGGCGTGAGCATTGACAGCCACGGCGCACCAGCCTACCGACTGGCGCTGCAAACCCGCGAGCAACACATTCGCCGCGAGAAAGCAACCAGCAACATTTGCACCGCGCAGGTGTTGCTGGCGGTCATGGCCAGCATGTATGCCGTGTATCACGGCCCCATCGGACTCAAACGCATCGCCAACCGAGTTGCCGCGTACACAGCCGTGCTGTCAAAAGGGCTGACCGCCTTGGGGTGGACGCTTGGCAATGCGCACGCTTTTGACGCGATCACCATCCAAACGGGTGACAAAACCGCTGAAATCGCCGCAAAATTCGAAAGTCAAGGCATCAATTTGCGCCAATTCCCCGAATGGGGTGGGTCGATGCTGGGCGTCGCGTTGGACGAGACCACCACCCGCGCGGACATCGCGCTGATTTGGTCGCTTTTTGCCAAGACCGGGCAAGCCGTGCCCGCGATGGCCGAATTTGAAAAGGGCATTGAGCCCCTCATTCCGCATGAGTTGCGTCGCACCAGTGCGTTTTTGACCCACCCGGTGTTCAACACGCACCATTCTGAGACATCCATGCTGCGCTACATCCGCCAGCTGTCTGACCGTGACTTGGCCCTTGATCGCTCGATGATTCCGCTGGGCTCATGCACCATGAAACTGAACGCCACCAGCGAGATGATTCCGGTGACTTGGCCCGAATTTGCCAACATCCACCCATTTTGCCCAGCCGATCAACGCCGTGGCTATGCCGAGCTTGACGCGCTGCTGCGCCAGTGGCTGTGTCAGGCAACCGGCTATGCCGGCATCAGCTTGCAACCGAACGCGGGTAGCCAAGGCGAATACGCGGGCTTGCTGGTCATTCGCGCGTATCACCGCGCTCAAGGGCAAGGTCATCGCTCGATTTGCTTGATTCCTGAGTCTGCACACGGCACCAACCCCGCTAGCGCGCAAATGGTGGGCTACCAAGTCGTGGTTGTCAAATGCGACACCGACGGCAACGTTGACATGGCCGACATGCAAGCCAAGTGCGAGCATCACAGCGCCAATTTGGCTGCAGCCATGATCACCTACCCCAGCACACACGGCGTTTTTGAGACCAGTGTGAAAGCGCTGTGCGCGCTGGTGCACCAACACGGCGGTCGGGTGTACGTTGACGGGGCGAACATGAACGCCTTGGTTGGCGTGGCGGCACCGGGCGAGTTTGGTGGCGATGTGAGTCACTTAAATTTGCACAAAACGTTTTGCATTCCGCATGGCGGCGGCGGGCCCGGTGTTGGCCCCGTTTGTGTGGTGGCAGACTTGGTGCCCTACCTGCCCGGTCACGC
This sequence comes from Comamonadaceae bacterium, assembly GCA_031421855.1. Taxonomy (GTDB): domain Bacteria; phylum Pseudomonadota; class Gammaproteobacteria; order Burkholderiales; family Burkholderiaceae_C; genus JAAFHN01. Next base: position 7,902 of record JANOPN010000057.1, on the reverse strand, counting down.
AACCGGCGGTTTGCCGGTGAACGGTGTCGGGGCTGTCAGTGCCGCACCGCTTGGCAATGCGGCTGTTTTGCCCATCAGCTGGATGTATTGCCGCATGATGGGCCCAGACGGCCTCAAGCGCGCGACCGAGGTGTCGATATTGAGCGCCAACTACATCAGCGCCCGCTTGCGCGACCATTTTCCGACGCTGTATTCAAGTGGGCAGGGCTTCGTCGCGCACGAGTGCATATTGGATGTGCGCCAGCTCAAGGCCGGCAGCGGGGTCGGCGCGGAAGATGTCGCCAAGCGCTTGATGGACTACGGCTTTCACGCGCCAACGCTGAGTTTTCCGGTGGCGGGGACCTTGATGGTTGAACCCACTGAGAGCGAAAGCCTAGACGAATTGGACCGGTTCATCGACGCGATGATCGCGATCCGCGCAGAAATTGCCAAGATCGAGTCTGGCGAATGGCCGCAAGACAACAACCCGCTTAAAAACGCGCCACATGTCGCCGCAGCAGTCGTGGCCGACTCGTGGGACCACCCCTACTCGCGCGAAGTCGCTGCATTCCCGGTTAAGGGGCTGAAAGCGTCAAAATACTGGCCAACTGTCGGGCGCGTGGACAATGTGCACGGCGACCGCAACCTGTTTTGCGCTTGCATTCCCGTGAGCGAATACGCATAAATTTTCCAATCCACCTCTGATATCACCCATGAAAACCACTTTGATTTTGGCCACCATGGCCTTCGCGGTCACCAGCTTTGCACAAACCCCCGCCGCAAAGCCAGCCAGCGCACCTGCGTCAGCGGCGTCAGCGGCAGCAATCAACACCGAAACGCTTGCCGGCGGCATCGTCGTTGTTCACACCCTTCGCGGCAAAGGCGAGTCACCCAAGGCCGAAAATTCGGTCAAAGTGCACTACCGGGGCTACTTCCCCGAGGGAGTTGCCAATGCAGGCCAAGAATTCGACAGCAGCTACAAGCGCGGCGAACCGGCCACATTCCCGTTGAACCGCGTCATCAAATGCTGGACCGAAGGCGTGCAGCGCATGCAGCCCGGCGGCAAAGTCACCCTCACCTGCCCGCCCGACGTTGCATATGGTCAACGCGGTGCCGGTGCGACCATTCCACCCAACGCGACGCTGAAGTTTGACGTTGAGTTGATTGCGGTGATGAAGTAACGACGTTGAGGGGTTAAACAGGAATTGCCATGCAGAAAAAGATGACCATCACCATTGACGAAGCGGTCTACGTTGGTTTGCATCGGGTCATCGGACGCGGCAAGATCAGCCAATTCTTAGAGAGTTTGGCTCGCCCCCACGTCGTCAAAACCGAATCCCTAGATGCAGGTTACCGCGCAATGGCGTCCGACATCGAGCGAGAGATTGAGGCGCAAGCTTGGGTTGACGCGTTAAGTCGCGATGTCAGGGCATGAATCGCAGCGAAGTCTGGTGGGTCGAATTCGACCCCGCAGTGGGCAGCGAAATCCGCAAAACCCGCCCTGCCGTCATCCTCAGCAACAACACCTCGAACCGACACCTGGCTCGAGTTCAAGTCGTGCCACTGTCGAGCAACATCGACAGGATTTACCCGAGTGAAACGGTTGTCGCGGTGAAGGGTCAGCTCAGCAAGGTCATGGCTGATCAGATCATGACCGCTGACAAAAGTCGACTGAAACAAGTGATTGCCACACTCAGCCAAGCTGAGTTGAGTGCCGTTGACGTCGTCGTGCGGCTGCAACTGGGCCTCGACTGAATCAGGCCGTTGAAGCAACCTGTCGCAAAGCGTTGGCAAACACCTCAGGCGGTTGACCGCCCGAGACCAAGTGTTTGCGGTTGATAACAACTGCCGGCACCGAGTTGATGCCCATTTGTTGCCAAAACTTCTCGGCCTCGCGCACCTCGGCGCTGAACTCATCGGTGGTTAACATGGCTTGAGCAAGCGCGGCGTCTAGCCCTGCGCGGGTGGCGGCCTGCGTGAGCACGGCCACGTCACCGGGGTTTTCGCCTTGGCCGTGATAACTTTTTAGAATCTCGCGTTTCAACGCCAATTGGTGGTCGGCCGAAATCGTGCCTGCCCAGTGCAGCAGTCGATGCGCGTTGAAGGTGTTCCACACCCGCTTGCGGACCAGTCCAAATTCAAAACCAAGCTCTGCACCGCGTTGACGAATGCGCTCGCGGCCTTCGATGAGTTGATCGGCGTTCATGCCGTATTTGGCCGACAAATGCTCGGCTGCATCTTGCCCCTCGGGCGGCATGGCCGGGTTGAGCTCAAACGGCTGAAATCGCAAATTGACCTTCACATCGGGTGCAACTTCTGCCAAAGCCTGCTCGAATGAGGCCAAACCGACTGCGCACCAAGGGCAAGCGACGTCCGAGACAAAATCAATTTCGAGTGTTTTTTCCATGCCGTTATTTTCGCTGAAGCAGCTCAAACTTGCTGGTGAACGAGCGCTTCTGTCCGGTGATCGGGTCAGCGAAGCCCAGCTCAGAGGCCAGCAATTGCATGGGTGCAACGGCCACCCCAGCGTCGCTCGGTGGCAGCATGTCGGGGTAAATCCTGTCGTGCAACAGTGGCATACCGATTGCCGCCATATGAACGCGAAGCTGATGCCGTTTGCCAGTCACAGGGGTTAGGGCCAATCGAGCGATACCGTTGCGATGCGACAAAACCTCAAAATGCGTTGTCGCGTTGGGCCGACCATCCACTTCGCGCATCCGCATGAAGTGCACGGGATCGGGCTCAATTCGGGTCTCGCGCGTGGGCACAACCGCTTGCACTTGCGCATCAGTCGCCGCCGCCAACGCCAAATAGCGCTTGTGAACCGCCCGGTTGGCGAACAAGCCGTGATAAGCCGCACGCTCATCGACCCTCACCCCAAACACCACCAGCCCAGCGGTGGCGCCGTCGATTCGGTGCAGCGGCTGCAGTTGCTGGACATCCATTTGGCCACGAAGCGCGTTTTGCAAGCGCACCAGCAAACACCCCTGCAACACCAAGCCACCGGGGGTGACGGGCATGCCATGCGGCTTGTCTGCGACGACGATGTGGTCGTCAACAAACAAAACTTGCTCGCGCCAGCCGTGATCAACTTCATCGGGCACATCTCGGGTGTAGAACAACATGCGATGCGGTTGGTGAGGCGATGCGCCAGTAATGACCTCGCCCGCGTCGCCCACTACCTTGCCCGTTTGCACGCGCTCAGCCCAAACCTCTGCACTTTGCTGCGGAAAGCGCTCTACCAAAAACGCCAGCGCCGTTGGCCACGGCCCCGGCGGGCAATGCACGCGGCTTGGGCGAATCACAACCGGCACGGCAGACGTTCAGTCGCGCTTTTTAGGCAACCAAAGCGCATGGCCAGTGTCGTCTAGCCGCGCCACGTCTTCCAGGCTGGTTTGGGTTTCTTGCAACTGGGTGTCTAGCGAAACCCGCCGGTCGAACACAAAACACTCGCCTTTGAAGTCTTTGTCCGCATCGGGCAGCGCTTGAAAGTAGTTCAGGATCCCGCCTTCTAGCTGATAGGCGGTGATGCCACGACCCGCAAGCCAAGAAGTTGTCTTCTCGCAGCGGATGCCGCCTGTGCAATACATCGCAACCGATTTACCTGCTGCTTGCCAATCGGGCAGCCGAGCGTCAAACCAAGCCGAGAAATCACGAAAATTGTCGACTTGCGGGTCAATCGCACCCTCAAAAGCGCCCAGTTTGTACTCAAAACTGTTGCGGTTATCGATGACCACCACATCGTCGCGCGCAATGAATTCGCGCCAGGCTTGAGGGTCGAGGTTGATGCCCGTTCTCGCGCTGGCATCCACATCGGGCAGCCCCAACGGCACGATTTCCTTTTTTGGGCGAATCTTCATCCGAGCGAATGGCGCGGCACTGCACGCGGTGCGTTTGTGCACGATGCCGGTAAAGACGCCATCGAAACGCGGGTCAGCCTCCAAAGCATGGCAAAAACCATCCAACTGCGAAGCTGACCCAGCCACCATGCCATTGATGCCTTCAGGCGCGACCAAGATGCTGCCCAGCAAGCCTTGCGTAATCTCCTCGAACAAAGCGGTCGTGCACCCAACATCGTTCACGGCGACGAACTTATAAAAAGCGGTGTGGTACCAAGAAATGGATGGCGATGCAGTCATACCGTCATTTTCGCAGCAAGCGAAGGCAGTGACCGCCAAGGCCGGCAAACGCAACGAACCCACGTTACGGGCAAGGATAATCGCGGCCTATGAAGACCCCCCTGTTTGTTGCATTTTTCTCACGTCCACGAACGCCGTTGCAGATCGCGGCGCTGGTCAGTTTGTGGATCGCCACGGTTGGCAATGTCGCGCTTTGGGTAGAGATTTTTCGGCATTTGGACGGCTTTACCGGATGGCGAGGTTTGGCGCTTGGCGTTTGTTTTGCGACATTCATCGCGGCGGCGCAGTTCATCCTGCTCACCTTGTTCGCTTGGGCAAGCGTAGTTCGCTGGGCGAGCATGGTGTTTTTAGTCGCGACAGCGGCGGCTGCGCATTTCATGCTCAGCTACCGCGTGGTCATAGACACATCGATGATCACCAACGTGTTGCAAACCGACCCCCGCGAGGTTCGTGACTTGCTTAATTGGCGAATGGTCGCAACCCTGCTGGTGATTGCAGGCCTGCCAATTGCCTGGCTGGCCCTGCAACCCATCAAAACCGTGAATTTGCGGCGACAAAGCCTGCTCAATCTGGGCGCGTCAGCCCTTGGCGTTGTCGTCATGGTTTTGGCACTGTGGCCGGTGTTTCAAGACTTCGCCTCGCTCATGCGCAACCACAAACATGTGCGCTACCTCATCAACCCGCTCAACACCGTGGTGGCCATGGTTGACATTGGGGTCGGACGAACCGAACGCGACAACAAACAGCACCCGATTGGCGTGAACGCCAAGCTTGGCCCGCGCTGGAGCGGTGCACCCAAACCGCCGTTGCTGCTCTTGGTGGTAGGCGAAACCGCGCGCGCCGATCACTTCTCCATCAACGGCTATGGCCGCGACACCAACCCCGAGCTTGCGAAGCTTGCCAACGAGATCACCAGCTTCAAAGAGGTGCGTTCATGCGGCACCAACACCGCCGTTTCCTTGCCTTGTATGTTCTCGCACTTGGGCCGCGTGGCATGGAACAACCGCGAGCGTGAGCACGAATCGCTCTTGCATGTGTTGCATCGCGCTGGGTTTGCGGTGCTGTGGGTTGACAATCAGTCAGGCTGCAAAGGCGTTTGCAACGGCCTGCCCACGGTACAAACCTCGGACTTGAATTTGCCCCCGCATTGCAACTCAGGTGAGTGCCTGGACACGGTGATGCTGGCTGTGCTGGACTCAGAGCTGGCAAAACTCGACCCCGCACGCCGCGCAAAGGGCACTGTCGTTGTGATGCACCAAATGGGCAGCCATGGCCCTGCATACTTTAAGCGTGTGCCAGACGAGTTTCGCCATTTCAAGCCCGAGTGTTTGACCAGCAACCTGCAGCAATGTGGCCGCGAGCAAGTCGTCAACAGCTACGACAACACGATCAGATACACCGACCATTTGCTGGCAAGCGCCGTCAATTGGCTAAAAAACCAGTCCGCCACGTCCGCCCCCGCCATGCTCTACGTCTCTGACCATGGCGAGTCGCTTGGCGAAAACAACCTGTACCTCCACGGCCTGCCCTATGCCGTGGCACCCGACACCCAAAAGCACGTACCCATGATCACCTGGTGGTCGACCGCTTTCTCGGACCAATTGCAACTCAAACGCGATTGCGTGAGCGCAAAATCCAAAGACACGTTGACGCACGACCACTATTTCCACACGGTCATGGGGTTGATGGACACCACCGCCACCGAGTACCAGCCGGCACTCGATGCGTTTTTGTCCTGTCGTTGAAGCCCCAAGCAGCCACTGAGCAACCATGAACACAACAATCCGCCCCCGCCTTCGCCTTCGCTTTCGATTAGTTAAACATTTGTCAGCCGCGCTCTCACTTGCGCTGCTGACGGCGTGCGGCACCCCAGTCAAAAACTCGGTATCGGGCGAAGTCGAGCGCTCAGCGATGAGCGAGTCGCAAGAGGTTGAAGCGGGGCGAAAAGGTCACGAGCAGGTCCTACAGGAGTACACCGCACTCAACAACCCCAAGCTCCAAGCCTATGTCGACGGCATTGGTCAGCGCTTGGCCGCCAAGTCGCAACGCGCTCAACTCAAGTGGACATTTACCGTACTCGACAGCCCAGAGATCAACGCGTTTGCCCTGCCTGGCGGCTACGTGTATGTGACGCGCGGCATCATGGCCTACATGGAGAGTGAAGCCGACTTAGCCGGCGTCATCGGCCACGAAATTGGTCACGTCACCGCGCGACACGGAGCGCAGCGCGCCACCCGCGCGCAAACCGCACAAGGTGTCGCCTTGCTCGGCAACGTCTTGGGTGCAGTCTTGCAAAGCAAAGGCTATGGCGGCTTGGGCAGCGCGGTGGGCGATGTGTCGCAAGCTAGCGCGGCAAACTACGTTGCGAAATACGGGCGCGAGCAAGAGCTGCAAGCTGACGGCTTGGGTGCCGAGTACTTGGTGCGCACGGATCTCGATCCACGCAACATGGTTGACGTCATCAACGTCCTCAAAAACCAAGAGCGCTTCGCCGCCGATTTAGCCAAGTCACAAGGCCGCTCAGCACCTGCGCAAAACAGCTGGCTGGCCTCACACCCCAGCAACGACCAACGGCTTGACGCCATCACCAAACTGGCCGCCCAATACAAAGACTCGGGTAAATATGCAGACGATGGCCGCACCCGCTACCTGCAAATGATCGACGGCATGGCGTTTGGCGAAAGCGCCGAGCAAGGGCTCACGCGGGGTCAAAACTTCTACCACGCTGCCCTGGGTATCGCACTGACCGCGCCGCAGGGCTGGCGAGTCATCAACGAAGCTGAGCAAATCGTCGTAGCCAGTGCGGCAGGCGATGCCGCGCTCCTGGTGCGCCTAGCCCCAGCCCAAGCCGGCAAAACCCACGAAGAAGTGCTGCGCAACTACATCAAGGCTGACCAAGGTCGCAGCGAAAAAACCAGCTTCAACGGCCTAGATGCCACCCGCTTCACAGGCACCCGACGCGACGCTCAAGGGCAACAACTACCCGCCGAGTTGGAACTCGTGACCGGGCCCAACAACGTGATTTTTTTGATGATTCACGCCGGCAAAGACCCAGCAGCAGTCCAACGCGCCCGCCCAAGCTTCAACGACATCACCGCCACGTTTCGAGCGTTGAGCGAAGCCGACAAAGCCGCAGCCAAACCTTGGGCAATCAAGCTCGCCCCCTTCCCCAAAGGCGGATTCTCAGACTTGGCCAAAGGCTCCAGCCTCAGCCTAGCCGAACAACAATTGCGCCTGATCAACGGCTTTTACAACGGTGGCGAGCCGAAGGTCGGCACCTTGGTCAAAGTTGCGAGGTGAACTTGATCACATCGCGGACCATCAAAAATAGTAGCAATAAACCCAATGAATTCGGCGACCAAGTGGCTTTTCACCTCGAAAAAGACCGCTTTTTGCTCCGCCACCAAACGGTCAGATCGCCCGTCTTGCATTTTCAATTTCGGGTTCAACAGTCACTCGCGTGATCTTGGCGGTAAAAAAGTACGAAGGCGGTTTGACATGATGGAGCGTGATGTGAGACTACACAACGAAGGAGTGGGAAATGGGAGACCCGACCGTCGAAGCGTGCTTGCGGATTGGCAAATGCAGGGGTTGCTTGCTGGTTGGGGGCATTCAACGCAGAGGCGCTGAGGGCGCAGAGAGCCCTGAAGAGGGTTTTTGGGGTTTTTTAAGTGCTTTTTTGGCACTTGGTCACGGAATTCATTGAGTTCGTTGCTATCAATTGTGGATGGATCAATAGTCATTCGGACACCAAGCTATCGACGGAATACCAGACTAGGCAACT
>JANOPN010000056.1:0-55105 GCA_031421855.1 Comamonadaceae bacterium | reverse complement strand
CTGCGTGGGCATCCGTGGCGGCTAGAAATCGGTCGCCCATCGCGCGACTTCATCAAAGGCGACGAGTTGCGGGCCAGGGCCGAACTCAATTTGAGTGAAGACGCCGTGGTGTTGCTCATGAACCGTGGACTCAAAGAGCAGCTCGAAAAGCGCGCGTTTTCGCTCTACACCGACCCCCTACAAACCACGGTTGACCCCAATTTGCCCGAAGAAATGCGCTGGCTGGCCATGTTTCATGAGTTTGGCTGGGATGAAGTTGGCCGCGACTTCTTTGATGACTTCTCTGTCTTGGCCGACTCGCGTGACCGCGCCGTGGCGTGGCTCACCCCTGAATTGGCTGCGCAATTCAAAGCCGCTTTGGTAATGCTGCCGCCAAACGAAGGTGGTGCCAACGCAAGCGATACCGTCGCACCCGACAGCGACTTCGACCTTGAGGCCGGTGAAACCAAGCATTTCGGCGGCGAGCAGTCCCCGATGGTGTTCATGGTGTTGCGCGGCAAAGCGTATTTGCGCATGCAGCATGAGCCAGCGACCTTGGCCTCACTCAAGCGGGCTCATGCGCTCTTTGTTGCGGGCAGCTTGGCTGCAATCGACGGGCTCAGCACCGATTTGGCCATTTAAACGCCCTTTTTCAGCCAAGCCAGTGTCTTGGTGTTGACCTCGTCGGCTCGCTGCAACATCAACCAATGTCCGCAGCTCAATGCGTGGGATTCACTGTCTGGCCGCGCGGCAATCGCTGCAAGCCACTGGGGCGACTGAAACTGAAACGGCTTGCGCAGCGCATGAAAGTACAAACAAGGATGCGTCGGCTGGTGGTTTTTCGCGGCTTTGCCTAAACCCCCGTACAGGCCAAACCAAGTCATGGCATACGGGTAGGTCATGCCAAACCCAATGGACTCGCGCGCACCCGGCGCGCGAAAGGCTTTGGCCATGAAGCGCGTCATGGCATTGCCCAAGCGGTGTAAGCCAAGCAAATGACCAAAAATCCAAGCCCAGGCCAGCCACAACTGATACGCCGCAGCACTGAGTTTGGCCGACAGCGATAAGGACTTGATCAACGCGCCCGTATTGAAGTCACCAATGTCCATGGCCACGATACGCGATACCCGTGTGGGGTGGCGCGCAGCGAATTCATAGCCAAACATGCAGCCCCAGTCGTGCACAACCAAGGTCACTGGTTTACCTGGGCTCACCCGATCAGCGACCGCGCCGACCAGCGCAACGAGCTCATCCAGGCTTCGGGGCCCCGCCTTGGTTGTCGCCTCGGTCGCGGCATCAAAGCCCGGCCACGTGAATCGCACGCACCGAAAGTGAGGTGATAAGGCCGCCACTTGTAAGTTCCAAAGCGCGCGGGAGTCAGGCCAGCCATGGAGCATGAGCAGCACTTGCTCGCCATGGCCTTCAATCAACACCTCGGTACCGTTCACCATCACGCACTGTGCATCATCAATATTCATAGCATCAAACCCAATGAATCCGGAGACCAAGTGCCAAAAAGCACATTAAATGACCACCGGAAGACCCATTCAGGCCAGTTTTGCGGCCGCAGCCTGTGCCATCTGCGAGGCCTTGCGGTCAGCCGCCACGCGTTGCACGCTGGCGCGTTCGCCAATCAGCTTCAAGTACGCCTTGTATGGCACGCCGTGCGCATCCAACAAGTCTTCGCCGTAAATTGCCTTGGTGGCCAGGCCCAACGCGGGCAGGGCAGAGTAGGCCGAGCAGTCCGCCATGCCAAACGTGTCGCCCGCCACAAATGGGCCAAATTTAGCCACGCGCTTGAACGCGGCGATGTTGACGTCCAACACCTTGCGAACGCGGGCTTTTGAGCTGTCGCTGAGCGTGCCGCCAAAAAAAGCCTGTCCGTAGAGCTCGCGCGCGACCAATTCCAAATGCAAATCAATGAAGGTGCAAAGCTCGCGCACCTTGGCCGCTGCATAAGCGTCGGCGGGCAACATCGGCGTGACCGGGTACTGGGCCTCGAGGTACTCCAAAATCACCTGGCTTTCGCACAAGGCTCCATTCGGCGTGCGAATGTAGGGCACCTTGCCTAAGGGCGACTCGCTCAGCACGGCCTCGTCGGTGCTGCCAGTTTTGACGACCAGCTCGTCAAATGCGATGCCTTTTTCAAGCAGCGCGATCTTCACTTTGTTGTAGTAGTTCGAAAAGGGAAAGCCGCAAAGTGTGATCATGGTGAAGTCCTATTGAAGAAATGAGTCGTACCGTCGTCTGAGTTTAAGTGGTGCAATCGCAGGTCAAAGCCTCACAAGCGACAGATCAAAAAGCATAGCAACAATCTCAATGAATCCGGTGACCAAATGCCTAAAACCTCAAAGATTTGGTCAAAATGATTAGGACTTACGCAAAATTGTCCCAGCAAGGCGCAGCGACAAAGACAGTGCGAATAGCACGGCAAGGAGCTGCAACGCGGCTGGGGCGGTTTTGCGTAAGTCCTAATGATGTTCAAAGAGCCTGCGCCAAGCGTTGGATGCCTGCTTCGATTTTTTCCGCATCCACCGTCGCAAAGCTCAAGCGAAAGCTCGCGTGGTCAGGGTTGTTGGCGAAAAACGGCGTACCCGGCACGAACGCCACGCCTTGATCAATCGCGCGTTTAGCCAGCTCGCGGGCATCTGCACCGCTTGCCGTCAGGCGGCACCACACAAAAAGCCCACCGTTTGGCGCGCTGAAGCTCACCCGCTCGCCCAATTCCCGCTTGAGCGCGGCGCACATTGCGGCGGCGCGCTGCGCATACACGGGGCGCACCCGCGCAAGCGCCGCAGGCATCAACCCACTGCCCAAATACGCGGCCGCCGTGGCCTGGGCAAAGGTGCTCGTGTGGGCATCGCTGAACTGTTTGCACATGGTGGCGCGGGCCAGCAACTCAGCCGGGCCCACCATCCAGCCAATGCGCAAACCCGGACTCAAAATCTTGCTCAAACTGCCGCAGTGCGCCAGCCACTCGCGGCTGCCCGGCACGCCCGCGCTCAAGGCCAGCATCGACAAAGGAGGTGCTTCGTCAAAATACAAATCGCCGTAAGGGTCGTCCTCAACCACCAGCACCCGGTGCACGGCGGCCAACGCCAAAATTCGCTTACGCCGCTCCAAACTCAGCGTTGCGCCGCTGGGGTTGCCAAATGTCGGTATCAGGTAGATGAACTTGGGTGAATGCTCAGCAATCAAGCGCTCCAACGCTTCAGGGTCAACGCCCTGCGCATCCACTGGGGCCGAAATCAGCTCAGCGCCGTACAGCCGAAAGCACTGAATCGTTGCCAAAAACGTGGGCGCTTCGACAATCACCTTGTCGCCGGGGTTGATCAAGGTCTTACCCAGCAAATCGAGGCCCTGCTGGCTCCCGGTTGTCACGATCAACTGCTCGGGCGCAACGTCGGTAGCACCCTTTGCGCTCATGAACGCGCTGATTTGCTCTCGCAGCGGCTGATAGCCCTCGGTCGCGCCGTATTGCAAGGCAGCGCCGGGCGCTTTGTTCAACGCGTCCTGCGCGGCTGCTGCAATGCCTGCAACGTCAAACAGCGCCGCGTCGGGGAACCCGCCTGCAAAACTGATGATTCCAGGCTTGCCTAAAAGCTTAAACAGCTCGCGAATGGCAGAAGTTTCAACATTGTTCAGTCGGTCGGCGAATTGCATGGTGTGGGTCATTTGGGTGGATTGGGGTGTGAATTTGGCGCTCGACCTGGGTCTAGTTCCATTGTGGTGCATTTGGGCGCGTGCGCAATGCCCACTCAAAAACTGGTGTAGCCAACAGCGTCGTCACGACCGCCATCACCACCATGATCGAAAACAGCTCAGGCCCGATCACGCCCCGTTGCAAGCCAATGTTCAAAATGATCAACTCCATCAACCCGCGTGCGTTCATCAGCGCGCCCACGGCCACAGCGCTTCGGTGGTCAAAGCCATGAAAGCGTGCCGCGCCGTAACACGCCACGCCCTTGCCAAGCGTTGATGCCAACAACACAACCACGGCCACACCGAGTAGCGGTGCCGTGTTGACCAAGTCAAGCCGCGTGTTGAGCCCCGAGTAAGTGAAGAAAAACGGCAGCAGCAACACAACCGTGATCGGTTCCAGCGTCTCGCGCAGTTTGTCGGCAAACGCGCCGCGCGGCATGACAACACCCAACAAAAATCCGCCAAATACAGCGTGAATTCCCGCGGCGTCCATTGCAAAACCACACACCGCATAAGCAACCAGCACCACGCTCAGCATGGCGTTGCTCAGCACACCGCCTTCGCGATCAAACCACGCCGCCAATGGCGACAGCAGGCGCGGCCCCAGCCACAACATCAGTACAGCGTAGGCCGTACCGCCGCCGATGGCTAAGACCGCGCCCGACGCGCCACCGCCAAAACTGGCTAATACGATGGCCAATAAACACCACGCCGCCGCATCATCCACCGCACCCGCCGTTAGCGTGAGCGCACCAATCGGCGAGTCGGACAAGCCGCGCTCGTGGATGATTCGCGCCAACATTGGAAATGCCGTGATCGCCATCGCGGCACCCATGAACAGCGCCGCCTCAAAAGGCGTCACTCGCGCATTGAACAGTCCCGGCATCGTCACCAGCCACGCCGCGATGCCTGCGCCAAACGCAAAGGGCAGCAACATGCCCGCCGCGGACACCGAAGCAGCCGCTTTGCCGTGCTGCGCCATCAAGCTGCGCTTGAATCCCACACCGACCAAAAACATGTAAAGCCCCACGCCAAACTGCGCCAGAACATACAGAACTTTGAGCGAATCTTTGGGGAAAAGGTGCGTCTGTAGTTGGGGAAATGCGTAGCCCAAAAGTGACGGACCCAGTGCAATGCCGGCGAGCATCTCTCCCACGACCTGGGGTTGCCCCATGCGCTGCGCTAGCCAACCAAAGCCGCGGCAACACAGCAAAATCGCGGCGACTTGAATAAAGAAGTGAATCGACAAATCGTTCGCAGACATCGGGGCGTAAATACAAGGGTTGAGCGCTCGATTATCCCCGCGCGAAACTGCACAATGACCCCATGAAGACCGCCCACATCGAGCCTTTTTTTGCCACACTCAAGGCCGCAAACCCGATGCCCAACACGGAGCTGGCCTACACCAGCGTGTTTGAGCTGCTGGCCGCCGTGTTGCTCAGCGCCCAGGCCACCGATGTCAGCGTCAACAAAGCCACAAGGCGCTTGTACGCAGTTGCCAACACCCCGCAAGCCATTCTTGACTTGGGGCTAGCGGGTTTGGAGGCCCACATCAAAACCATTGGCTTGTACCACTCCAAAGCCAAACACCTCATCCAAACCTGCGAAATCTTGGTTTCGCAGCACAACGGCATCGTCCCCCGCACCCGCGAAGCCCTAGAAGCCCTGCCAGGCGTGGGCCGCAAAACCGCAAACGTTGTCTTGAACGTCGCCTTCGGCCAACCCACGATGGCGGTGGACACGCACATTTTCAGAGTCAGCAACCGAACAGGCCTCGCGCCCGGCAAAAACCCGCTGCAAGTCGAACAAAAGTTGCTCAAACGCGTACCCCCGCACTATGCGGTTGACTCACATCACTGGCTGATATTGCATGGGCGCTATGTGTGCACAGCGAGGTCGCCGCAGTGCGGAGCTTGCTCGGTGCGGGATTTTTGCGGCAGTCCGCTGGGATGACGCTTGGACATTGAACCGAGATTGTCCATTGGGCGACCAAACCTTCGGTTTCGGTCTACGCGATGGTTGGCGGACGATTTGCGGCCATTTCCGACGCTCTTCCTCGCCAATAGCAAAGCTATTGGACTCGTCAGTCGCCTCAGAACTGACTCGCAACTCGCCACGCCACCCATTCGCGTCCCAATGAACAATCTCGGTTAAACCCACCTGCAGCCGACTTGCTAAACTGCCCCAGCCCAGATCACCTCAGGATGCCCGACCGATGAAACCCCTTGTTAAGACCGCGGTCACGACCGTGTTGCTTGCTGCGCTGGCTGCTGCTGGCTGGTTTTCTTTTAACAAAACGGCTGTGCTGCCGGACTCAACCGCGGGCAAGATGCTCGGGGTTGCGCAAACGGTCGAGCTAACGGGCGTGATTGCGCTGGATGTTGAGCCGTATTTTGCTGATGCACGGGTGCAAAAGATTTTGCGTGACAACGGCGTGTCGATGAAGTTCACCCGTGTGGGTTCGCGCGACATGGCTGCGCGGGTGGTGCCGGGGCAGGTGAATGATTTTTACTTTCCGTCTGGCGTGGTCGCGGCCAACCAAATCACCGATGCGGCCAAGCAGGCAAAGCTTGCTTCGAGCACGTTTTCGCCGTTTTACACGCCGATGGTGATGGCATCATGGGAGCCCATTGCCAAAATTTTGGCGGCCAATGGCATGGCAAAAGAGGCTTCAGCCAAGGTCTGGCATGCCGACTTTGCCAAGCTGACTCAAGCCATGCGCGACAAACGCCGCTGGAAAGACTTGCATGGCGCGGGCGCCTACGAGGTAAACAAAAGCATCTTGGTATCAACCACAGACGTGCGCAAAAGCAATTCTGCGGCCATGTACTTGGCGCTGACGAGCTACGCCGCGAACGCCAATGAGGTCGTGACCGACAAGGCTACCGCGCAAAAGCTGGCTGCGCAACTGGCAGAGTTGTTCAAGCGCCAAGGGTTCCAAGAAAACTACGTTAATGGCAATTTTGACGATTACGTGTCAATCGGCATGGGCAAAGCGCCGCTTGCTTTCATGTACGAAAACCAACTGTTGAGCTACGCGCTGGCGAAGAAGGGAATTGGAGACGGCATGGTGCTGATCTACCCGCAGCCCACGATCTTCAACAAAGTCGTTTTTGTCGCGATGAACGAGCGCAGCAAAAAGCTGGGTGAGCTGCTCAGCACCCATGCGGAGTTGCAACGAATCGCGATTGATTACGGGTTTCGCACGCCCGACACCGCCACGTTCGCGCAAGTGGCGCGCAGCGTGGGTTTGAATGTGGATGAGCGAATCACGCAGGTGATTGACCCACCTAGTTTTGATGTGATGGCCGAGATGATCGACGCGGTTGCCAAGGAGATGAGCCAATGAACACACGCAGTTTTTTGAAATCGGTCGCAGCGGGAGCGCTGCTTGGGGTGGTGTTGGCTTTGTCGGCGTGCGGCAAGAAGGCCACCGAGCCGACAAAGCCAGCCGCCGCAAAGACAACGGCAACTGCACCGGCTCCAGCGGCGATTGCGAAGCCTGAACCCATCACGATCTTGGCCACTAGCGACTTGCGCGACGCCGAGCCGCTGGCGCAAATGATCACGCAGGCCACTGGGGTGGCCGTCAAATTCAGCTTTGGCGGCACCATGGAGAGCACCGAAGCCGTGCAAAACGGCACGGCCAAAGCCGACTTCGCGTGGTTTGCCAATGCCAAATATTTGTTGTCTGACGCGCGCGGCCAATCAAGGGTCAAGCAGGCAGAAAAAATCATGCTGTCGCCGGTGGTGGTTGGTGTGAACAAAGCCAAGGCCACCGCGCTGGGATGGGACCAACCGGGTGCAAAAGTCAGTTGGAACGACATTGCCAACGCCTCGGGTAAGGGCAATTTGCGCTTTGCGCTGTCAAACCCCGCCACGTCTAACCAAGGTTTCATGGCGCTCATGGGCGTGGTGGCATCGGCGGCAGGCAAATCTGAGGCGCTGACGTCTGCGGATTTACGCCGAGATGCGATTGCCAAGTTCGTCAAAGGCTACAAGCTGCCGGGCGACAACAGCACTTATTTGGCAGACAAATTCATCGAGCAACAAGGCACCCGGATTGACGCCTTCATCAACTACGAAAGTTGGTTGTTGTCGCTCAATCAGTCTGGACGCTTGCGCGAGGCACTGACCTTGGTGTACCCGCACGAGGGTATTGCGACGGCTGACTACCCGCTCATGCTGCTCAACGAGGCCAAGCGTGACGACTATTTGAAGGTCGTGGCCTACCTCAAAGGAGAAGCGGCACAAAGTTGGTTGGCGAAAACCACGCTGCGCCGGCCAGTGAACTCGGACGTTGCCAAGGCGCAAGCCGGGTTGTTCCCGGCTGGGTCGGTGCTGGTTGAGCTGCCGTTTTCGACCGATCGTGCGCTGGCTGATGGATTGATCGATGCCTATTTGAACGAATTTCGCACGCCCATCGCGTCGACTTTTGTGCTTGATACGAGTGGGTCAATGAGTGGTGGGGGGCGGCGTGGGCAACTCGTCGGGGCCTTGCAATACATCGCGGGTGAAGACTCGTCGCTGACGGCCAGAGCGGCGCGACTGACCAGTCGCGAAAAAATCTGGATGCTGAGTTTTGCCAGCGCGCCACACAGCCCGATTGAGTTTGAAATGCCACCTGCCAACGCGCCTGTCGCCAAAAAGCAAGCGGTTTTGGCCAGTGTCCGCGACTATGCCGACAGCCTCAAAATGAGCGGTGGAACCGCGCTGTACGACGCGATATTAACGGCGCTGACCAACATGCACCAGGAGCGCCTGCGCGAGCCAAATTTTCAATATTCGGTGGTGGCGTTCACTGACGGCGAAAACACCGAAGGGCGAAATTTGGCGCAGTTCAAACTCGATTACGCCAAGCTGCCCGAAGACGTGCGCGCCATTCCGGTGTTCATCGTGTTCATCGGTGAGGCCAAAGAAGGGCCGCTGAAGGATGTCGTTGCCACGACTGGCGGGCGGGTGTTTGATGCGCGCAGCGCGTCGCTGTATTCGGTATTCAAAGACATTCGGAGCTATCAATAGTGGCGCAAGAAGCAAGTACGGCTATCGGCAGGTTGTTGCAGTCGCCTGCCAACTGGGCGGGGCTGGGTTTGGCCACCGTGGCCTTGCTCGGCAGCGGTTTGGGTTTCACGGTTTTGGGCGGCTCGGTCGGCGCGGGTGTCTTGGCCTTGATGGGCTACGGCACCGGATTCGCAGTCGGCGGCCTGTGGCTCGGATTTCCGAAGCTCAAACACGATCCGCTCGCCGCGCTTGAGTTTGACGACCAAGGTGACGCCCGCACCGCCATCACGGCGGCGCTGTCGGGCGTGCGTCAATTGGTTGACTACAACCCGCAAAGTCGCCTGAGCGGGCCGCTTCAGGCCCAGTGCAACCTGCTTTGCGATCAACTGGCCGAATTGTTGGATCAATGGGAGCGCAGCAAAGGGCAGCTGTCGCTCGAGGAGAGCTTTCATGCACGGCACATTGCGCTGCGTTACTTACCTGACGCGCTCAGGGCCTATTTGTCGATTCCAAAGGCCTATGCTTCTGGGCAGGCGCTTTCAAACGGCAAAACAGCGCAAGAGACGTTTGTGCAGACCCTCAACGAGTTACAGGCCAAAGTTCGCGAGCTCAACCACGATTTGGCCGAACAAGATGCCAGCGCATTCCTCAGCCACTCCAAATTTTTGCACGACAAGTTTGGCACTGCCGCATTGACGGCCGACGATAAATAGCTACATTTGTTTAAATAAGTGCAGGTAGCTGCGCGAAACTTCGAGCTTCTCCGGATGGCCCTGCATGCTGATGATCTTGTGTCCGCGCTCGTCGTTGACCACTCCCGCGATGCGTGCGACGTTGACGATGGAGGAGCGGTGAATTTGCCAAAACTTCTCGCCGTCTAGCTCGTCGAGCAGCTCTTTGATTGGCTTGCGAATCAGCGCCTCGACCGAGGGGGTTTGTACGCGGGTGTATTTTTCGTCGCTGGTGAAAAAAAGCACTTCATCGACCGGAATCATGCGCAATTGTTGGCCGATGGTGGCTTGGATGTAGCGCAGCGGTGCAGGTTTGGAGCTGTCATCGGAGGCCTGGCTTGATACGCCCAAACTCGCACCAATGGTGGCTTTGAGTTGCGAGATCAGCGCATTCAAGTCGGGCGCTGCGGTGGCCAAGCGCGCTTTGACGCGCAGCGTGGTCGCTGCGAGCCGCTCAGACTGCGCTGGTTTGAGCACGTAGTCGACGGCACCCTTTTCAAATGCTTCGACCGCATATTGGTCGTAGGCGGTGACGAACACGATTTGGGGAAGTTTGCCCTCAATCGTGGCGATGGCGCTCGCGGCTTCGATGCCAGTCATTGCGGGCATGCGGATATCCAAAAACGCCACATCGGGTCGATGTTGGGCGGTCAGCTCCACGGCTTCAGCCCCGTTTTTGGCCTCAGCGACGATTTCAAGTTCGGGCCAGACTTCGCTCAATCGAAGGCGAAGCTGGTCGCGCATCAAGCGCTCGTCGTCTGCAAGGATGGCGGTGGGCAAATCGGTGACTCCGGTCAGGTTTTGAGGTTGGACGTGACTTTATACGGCAATTCGATGACCGCAACTGTGCCTTGGGGGATGTTGTTGCGCACATCGAAACCGGCCAAGCCGGAGTAAAGCACCTTGAGGCGCTCGCGGATGTTGGTCAAACCCACCCCTGTGCCACTGGTTGCCGTTTGGCCCGGTGTGTAGCCCAGTCCGGTGTCGGCGACCGTCACGCGAAGCCGACCGTCGACAATCTCGGCTCGCACGTCGACCCGACCCCCTTCTGGTTTGGGCTCCAACCCGTGTTTGATGCAGTTTTCAACCAAACTCAACAACATCATGGGCGGAAACTCGGCGCTGTGCAGACCCGGCGGGATGTCGACGCTGAACGCGAGGCGCTCCTCCATGCGAAATTGCAAAATCTCCAAGTAGCTTTTGATCAAATGTGACTCACGGCCCATGTTGGATGTGTTGTCGCGCATGTGGGGCATGGCTGCACGCAAATAGTCGATCAAGTGGCGCTGCATGAGCGCGGCGCGCTTGGGGTCAACCTCGATCAAGTACTCGACCGAACCCAAGGTGTTGAACAAAAAGTGCGGCTCGACTTGGGCTTGCATGGTGGTGAGCTTGGCTTCGACCAACTGGCGCTCCAAGGCCTCGCGTTCGGTTTCTTGGCGAGCTTCAGCGACTTTGGCCGCGGCTTTGGAGCGTGTGTTGAGGATGACTTTGGCCAAAATTGCCATGAAAAGCAAGGTGAACACCATGGGCATGATCACGTCTTCGATTCGCGTGGGGCGATTGACGCTGATGACGCGGCTGTTGGCCTTTTTCGCGTCACGGGCTTCACGCTCTTCTTGAGCAGCTTCTTGTTCGGCTTCTCTTGCCGCCTCGCGCGCTGCATCCGCCTCGGCTTTGGCGCTTTCGACAGCAGCTTTGGCCTCGGCTAGGGCTTCGTCTTGGGCTGAGCGCACCTCTTTGGCAGCGTCCTCGATCTCCTTAGCAGCTTCGCGAACATCGGCCTCGCTGACCTCTTTGGGTAGTTTGATGCTGATGGGGCCAAGCTTGATTGAGTACGTGCCGTCGGTGTTTTTGGTGACTTTTGCAGGGCCGATAGACGGTAAGGGCGGGGCTTGGGGTGGCACAGCGTCTTTGGGCGGCGCTGGCGGTTTGGCCGGGGCCGGCGGTTCTGCGCGAACAGATGTGGCCGGTGGGCTGGGTGGCGCGGCGGGTGCGGCGGGTTCTGCAGGCTCTGGCACCGCGCCGTTTGGCCCAAGTCGGGTGCGTTCGCCAGTTTCGGGGTCGGTGATGATGACGCCGGTTGCATTGACCTCTGCAGTGGGTTTGTTCTCGCCTTTGTCTTTGATGACGACGCCGTCAAAACTGACTTTGATGGTGCTGCCAGTTTCCTTGTCGGTGATCAACATGCCATCGGCGCCGACTGAGACGGTGCGCTCACGCGAACCTCGCTTGCTGTTTTTGCTTTCGTTGTCGCCAGTCTCGGTGACTGACACGCTGCGGTTGCGCGCGCCAAAAACTTGCTCCATGCAGCTCGAAATCAAGCCACCCAGCATCAAAAACAGGACACCGACGACAAAAAGTCGCTTCCAAGTCACGGTGGTCAGCCAAGCGGCGAAGGGCTTCCAAACACCCTCGCGCCAGTTGTAGCTGCTGATCTTGTCGCCGTAGCCTTTGCCCTTGATTGCGGCAATCGTGTCCAGCGTCTGTGCTTTGATGGTGGGCGTGTGGTGCTCGATGCGGTCCATGATGTGATCGACCAGCGGGCGCAGCACATCGGCGAGTCGGCGCGCGCCTCGGTCAAAAAATGCAATCAATTTGTTCATGGGTCGTAGTGTGAAACACGCAAGCCTCAAATTCGACCTCGGCGCGACAAAGCGTTGATTTCAGTGGCTAGGCTGCATGGGATACTTGAAAAAATCTTCTCTAAGGACTTCCATGCGCTTAACTTCGTTGATTACCGCCCTGATTTTGCCCCTTGGCTTGACAGCATGCACCCAAGAGCAACAAAACAAAATTCAGCGTGACATCCAAAACTGGACGGGCACCAATGGCGTGTTGGAGGTCTACGCTGGGGATAAGTTGGTGCGTCGTTTCATCAAGATCGATAAGTTGTCTACCGCCATGGGAACCGACGACAACAAGGCCCGACCGTACCGCTTTGGCTACGGTGTGCTCGATGAAAACCTCAACATGCAGGTCGACCCCGCTGAAAAGCGGGTGTATTTTGAGATTTCGGACTACTCAACCAACTACGTGTTTTTTGAAAACCCGCGCTGAGCAAGGTTGGGACACGATGGTCGATCAATTTTGATTGAAATATGCCCTTGGTCTCCGAATTCATTGAGTTTGTTGCTATGATTTTTGAGTATGCTTGATGACTTGTTGAGCGACGAGCATTTCATGCGCTTGGCGCTTGGTGCGGCATCAACCGCGGCGGCTGTGGGCGAGGTGCCGGTCGGTGCCGTTGTGGTTCGTGCGGGCGTTGTGATTGCCACGGCTCACAACGCGCCGGTCAGCAGCTGCGACCCCAGTGGACACGCCGAGGTGCGGGCGCTGCGCGCGGCAGCATTGCATTTAGGCAACTACCGGCTCGACGACTGCGAGATGTTTGTCACGCTCGAGCCTTGCGCCATGTGCGCAGGTGCGGCGTTGCATTCGCGGCTGAAACGACTCATTTTTGGCGCGCCAGAGCCCAAAAGCGGTGCGGCGGGCAGCGTGCTGAATCTATTTGACATGCCGGCCCTCAATCACCACACGGCTACGCTGGGCGGCGTGTTGGCCGATGATTGTTCCAAGTTGCTTCAGCAATTCTTTCAAACCAGGCGTAAAGCGAACAAAACCATGCAACAACAAGCCATGGGGCTTCGAGACGACGCGCTCAGAACCCCTAACGAAGCCTTTGCAGCAGTGCCCGATTTCCCGTGGCAACCTCGCTACATCAACAACACCGCCTCGCTCAATGGCCTGCGCATGCACTATTTGGACGAGGGCGACCCGACTGCAAACCAGACTTTTTTGTGTCTGCACGGCAACCCGGCGTGGAGTTATCTGTATCGCAAGATGATTCCGGTGTTTTTGGCCAGCGGCGCGCGCGTCGTTGCGCCCGATTTAATCGGCTTTGGGCGCTCGGATAAGCCCAAACGCGACGACGCCCACCAGTTTGAGTGGCACCGCCAGACCCTGCTTGACTTGATCGAGGCGCTTGACCTCAAAAACATCACTTTGGTTGTGCAAGACTGGGGTGGCGTGCTGGGCTTGACGTTGCCTGTGGCCGCGCCGCAGCGGTTTAAGCGCTTGTTGGTGATGAACACGGCTTTGGCAACCGGGCAGTCGCCACTCTCGGCTGGGTTTATCGCGTGGCGGGCTTGGTGCGCGAGTAACCCGCTATTTGACGTGGCCAAGTTGTTTGCCCGCAGCAATGCTCACTTGAGCGCAGCGCAGGCCGCCGCGTATCAAGCCCCGTTTGTGAGCGCAGGGCACCGGGCGGCTTTGCGGGCGTTTCCGGCGATGGTGCCTGAGTTTGAACACTCGCCCGGCGCTCAAACCAGCCAACTTGCACAGGCTTTTTGGCGCAACGCCGACAACCGCCCAGACGCGTGGACGGGCCAAAGCTTCATGGCCATTGGCGAGCAAGACCCGGTTTTGGGCCCGCCGGTGATGCATCACTTGCGCCGCCAAATCAGGGGCTGCCCCGAGCCGATGATGCTACCCAACGCAGGGCATTTTGTTCAAGAACATGGCCGCGAAGTGGCTGAAGCTGCGCTGGCGCACTGGCAAAGTCTATCAAATAGTGTAGCAACAAACCCAATAGATACGGAGACCAAGGCTTGATTTTCCATAAAAATGGGCTGTTGAGAGTCATTTTGAGCCTCTCAGCGGCTATTGGCCTCAGCAGTGGCTCAATTGCTCAGCCTAGCGGCCCAGCTGGCACGCCCGCACAGGCGGTTGCAGCACCCCAGCCGGTGTCAGCGGACGCGCAATCGGCCTACAAAACCGCTCGCGACAAGTTGTTCCAAATTCGCACCTTGCGCCGCAAAACCAATACCCAAAACTCAGTGGGTTCGGGGTTTGTGGTGCGCGCCGATGGGTTGATCGTGACCAACTTTCATGTCGCCAGTGCCGTCGCATTGGAGCCCGACAAACACCGCATGGTTGCGGTTTCACTTGACAACGTGGAGACCGAAGTCGATTTGATCGCCTTTGACGTGCAGCATGACTTGGCACTCTTGCGCCCCAAAAAGCCCAAACCCGACCAAGTTGCGTTGTTGCTGCGTCCCGCCAGCGAGGCGCTCAAGGGTGGCGAGCGCATTTACTCGCTGGGCAATCCGCTTGATGTCGGCTTTGCGGTGACTGAGGGCACTTACAACGGCTTGGTTCAACGCAGCTTTTATCCGCGCATTTTCTTTGGCGGTACGTTGAACCCTGGCATGAGCGGTGGCCCGGCACTTGACTCAGCCGGGCGGGTGTTGGGCATCAACGTGGCCAAACGCACCGATGGTGAGCAGGTGAGTTTCTTGATTCCAGTCGGTTTTGCCCAAGGTCTGATCGAACGCGGTGCCAAAAATCCACCGATCACCAAGGCATCTCACGCTGAAGTGACCCGCCAGCTGCTCGCGCACCAAGCAGCCTTGGTGAGCAAGGTCCTCAGCAAGCCGTTCAAGGCAGAGCGTCACGCCGGCTACAAAGTGCCGGTGCCCGACGAGTCGCAAGCCCGCTGCTGGGGCAGCGGCCGCAATCGCAACTCGAACTCGCTGTTTGACTTTGAGCGCAGCGACTGCCGCTTTGAGAGCGACGTTTTTGCAGGCGACACGACGACCGGCAGCTTGCATTTACGCTATGAAGCCTATGACGGCAGCCGCATGTCAACGCCGCAGTTCGCGGTGATTTATTCGGCCAGTTTCGCCAACGAGCGGTTCGCGACCACATCGGGCCGCGGCAAAACTGCAGATGAATGCACCGAGCGGTTCGTCGACCGTGCGGGTTTACCCATGCGGGCGGTCATGTGTTTGTCGGCTTACCGCAAGCTGGAGGGCTTGTACGACTTGTCGCTTTTGGTCGCCACGGTCAACCAAAATAAGCGTGGCGTGCAAGGACGATTGGATGCTCGCGGCGTGAGTTTTGACAGTGCCGTGAAGCTCAGCGAGCACTATTTGAACGGTTTCGCATGGGAGCCTGCACCATGAGCGAGCCCGCCATCAAACCAGTACCCACTTTGGCGCTCATTGAAGTTTGGCGTGGCGGCCAGTTGGTGGCTACCCAACGCGTGCTGGCCTGGCCGGTCACGATTGGTCGGGCCCTTGACAACGATTTGGTCATCAACGACGGGTATGTCGCGCCGCACCATTTGACAATCGATTGGCAGGGCGAGCAAGCCATCGTTGCATCACTTGACACCGCCAACGGCGTGCGCCACCGCAGCGTTGCGCATGGGGCTCGTGCCCGATTTGAGTGGCATGTGAGCCCAGACGACTTGCCCGAGCGCGGCGCGCTCACGCTGGCGGGGCAGGGCGAGCATTGGCAGCTGCGCTTGCTCACGGCGCAAGCGGCAAGCGCCGCCGAACGCAGCTTGATGCCCGTCGCAGCTGATTCTGTGTCCGACAACAGACTAACGCCGCCTCGTGCCGCTTACTGGCTCAGCACGGCTGGGGCTGTTTTGGGTGTGTTTGCGCTGTATGGATTGACCGCTTGGTTGTCTGCTGATCGCCCGGATAGTTGGCTTCGCAACACTTTGTCGGCGTGGCTGATGGTGGGCGTGGCCTTGAGTGCGTGGTGTCTGCTTTGGGCTTTGGTGAGCAAGATTTTTGTGGGTCGCGTCGTTTTTTGGCCCCATGTTCGGATTGCCTGCATGGGCACATTGGCTGGTGCTGCCATCCCGTTTGCGTTGAGCGCGATTGCGTTTTCGTTGTCGCTTGATGCTTTGGTTCGCTATGACTTGATCACGACAATTGCTGTGTCTTGTGTCTTCATTTGGGCACATTTGGAGCAAGCAACATCGGTTGGGCGGCGCAAATTGGCTTTTGCAGTGGCCGCGCTGGCGGTGGTGGGCTTGTCGATCAAATATGTCGCCGATTGGCAGCTCAGTCGCCATTTCGCAAACCGCCTGTACATGAGCCAGTTGTTCCCACCAGCCATGCGGTTGGCCCCAGCTGTGCCACTCAGTGAGTTCACGCAGTCTGCAAATGCTTTGAGAGAGCGCTTAGCCAAACGCTTGGCTGACAAATCTGAAGAAGTTGACGGCGAGGTCAACGATTTGGATTGACGGTCGACTGTTCGCGCCGGTTTGGTTGGTTTTCGTCGCAAATGGGATGACTGGGTTTGACGGCTTGGATACAGTTGCGCCATCACCAACCCATGGGGCAAGCAAATGAGCGAATCCGGATTTGACGCGATCAACACCACCTCAATGAGCGATGAGGAGCGGCGCATTCGCAAGCAAGTGCACCGCCAAGCGGATTTTTACCAGCACGCCATCACCTATGTTGTGGTCATCGCGGGCTTGTGGATTTTGTGCTTGGCGACCATCAACCCCAATAAAACAGGCAGTTGGTCATCTTATTGGGCGTTTTGGCCCACATTTGGCTGGGGAATCGGCTTGCTGATTCATGGCTTGAGTGCGGTCCCTGCGTGGAGCCGGTTTGGCAGCGAATGGGAGGAGCGCAAGGTGCGCGAAATCATGGAGCGGGGCAAGCGGTGATGAGTCCACCGACCACCGCGTCACCAGCTCACGACGCGGCACAACGAATGGCCCATTCAGCTGAGTACGAACTGGCCGAAAAGCAGGTGCGAATTCGGGTGAAGTCGCTGCGCAGCCTCTATTTGGCCTGCGCCGTCTTTGTCGTTGTCAACTTGGCTTTGTGGGTGATCAACTTCATCCAACAGCGCGAGTTTTGGGCTGGCTGGATCACGCTGTGGTGGGGTGTTGGCTTGGCTTGTTGGGCGCTGAGGCTTTATTTTGACGGTCATGGCTTCACGTTTGGTACCGCTTGGGAGGAGCAAAAGGTGCAAACACTCATGGCTCGCGCCAATTTGAAGCGCGTCAGCAGCGAAAAAGTGCTGGTTCAGTCGCAACTTCGGCTGCTTCAAGCGCAGATCGAGCCGCACTTTTTGTTCAACACCTTGGCCAATGTGCAAAGCCTCATCAAGCGCGAACCCGCCACCGCGCAGCTGATGTTGGATACCTTCATCACTTACTTGCGAAGCAGCTTGGTTGCAAGTCGAGCGCCGGGTGGCACGCTTGAGCAAGAGCTCGATTTGCTTCGCAACTACCTTGATTTGCTCAAAATTCGCATGGGAGCGCGGCTGACCTATGTGCTCGATGTTCCGAGCGAGCTGCACAATTTGGCACTTTCGTCGATGCTTTTGCAGCCCTTGGTCGAAAATGCGGTTCGCCACGGGTTGGAGCCCAAAGTGGACGGTGGGCACTTGCAGCTGACTGCGCGAAAGATCGACACCCGCTTGCATGTCAGCATTGCTGATAACGGGTTGGGGTTCGCGCCTGAGTCGGTCAACATGGGAGTCGGTTTGTCCAATTTGCGCGAGCGACTTCAGGTGCTGTTTGATGGCCGGGCAAGCTTGGACATCGTCGACTTGAACCCCGGCACCGAAGTGCGGCTCGTGATGCCCGTGTGAGCGTGTTTTGGCATGTTTTAGCCAAAATATGGGTGTTTTAGGCCATTGGTCCCCGGATCTATTGGGTTTGTTGCTATTATTTTTGATAATCCAAACATGAATCCTGCTACCGCCGTGATCGCTGACGATGAAGCCAACTTGCGCATCCACTTGCGCGAGATGTTGGCGCAAGTTTGGCCCGAACTGCACATCGTCGGCGAGGCAGTCAACGGGCTGGATGCCGTGAGCCTCATTGACGAGTTGCGACCAGATATCGTGTTTTTGGATATCAAAATGCCGGGTTTGAGCGGCATTGACGCGGCCCGAAGCATGCAAGGCCGTGCGCAAGTCGTGTTCGTCACCGCCTTTGATGAGTTCGCCGTCCAAGCTTTTGAGCGCCAAGCGGTTGACTATTTGCTCAAACCTGTGAGTGCCGAGCGCTTGCGCAACACGGCGCAACGACTCAAGACCGCGCTGGCGGCCCGCGCTACTCAAATCGCCCCAGACTTGAACGCTTTGGCCAAACTGTTGAGCCAAGCGAACATCGCACAAACCCCGACGCAGGCCTTGCTGCGCTTCATCCGCGCCAGTCGGGGCGATACCGTGTACCAAGTGGCTGTCGAGGATGTGTTGTTCTTTCAAAGCGACAACAAGGTGACAGTCGTTCAGACGGCGCAAAGCGAATACGTCATTCGCACCAGCCTGCAAGAGTTGTTGTCGCAGCTTGACCCACAGGTTTTTTGGCAGATTCACCGAGGCACAGCCGTCAACGCCAACAAAGTCTTAAGCGCCCAGCGTGACTTCGCGGGCAACATGCAACTCATGCTCAACGGCCATCCAAAAGCGATTGCGGTGGCGCGAGGCTACCAAGGTTTGTTTCGGCAAATGTGAGGTTTACTTGAGCCTCTTACCGCACGCCAGCGCCGCGGCCGCCGCAGCATTCAACACACCCTCGTGCTCGCCTGCGCTGGGTGTGAGCTCAAACGGTTGGTTGGGGTAGGTTTTGCGCAACTCTGCGACCAAAAGGGGTAAATCCTCTCTGGCATGCCTGCCCACCCCAAAAAACAAGGGAAATATTCGGATGGTCTGCGGATCCATTGGGTTTGTTGCTACTCTTTTTGATATGAGTTCCGCAACCACCGTTGGCAAGTCAGGCTCACACAGCTCCAAATAGGCACACCGAACGTCGCTGCCGGGTGATTGTTGAGTCACCCGTTGGGCGACGGACTCGACGGGTAGCTTCCACAGTGGGTCGCGCGAGCCGTGAGCAAAGATGATGATGGCCATTGGTGTGTCGGGTTAAGTGATTTTCATCGCCTCAGCACAAGCCACGCGAAGCCGCTGAGCGATAACAACAGGTAGAACAAGCTCGGAATCGATGCCGCTATCCAGGGCTCCCACTGGCTGATGTTCCCGATGAAGCCAAACATGTTGTTGAGCAAATAAAAGCTGATGCCGATGAGTACGCCCAAAAACACATAGCCGGTGATGCCGCCTGAGCGAAAGTGCAGGTAAGCGAAAGGCAGTGCCAACACGACCATCACCAAGCAACTCAAGGGGTAAAACAGCTTTCGCCAAAACTCGATTTCAAAGCGCTGCGACTCTTGTCCATTGGCTTTGAGGTGGCTCATGTATTGATAGAGGTCAACCGTTCTCATGCGCTCGGGCTTGAGTAAGGCTGCGGCGACCATTTCAGAGCTGATGCCTGTTGGCCAAGGCAGCGTGGCGTAGCTTGAACGCTTGACGCCGGCATCCGCGCCCAAGCTGTCGGGCAGTTTGTTGGTGTTTTTGAGCTGCTCCAAGCGCATGGGTGTGCTTTGCAAGTCGCTGAGTCGGGTGACTTGCACGTCTTTGAGCTCCCAGGCATCTTCATCGGTAAACCGGGCTGACACGGCTGTTGTCATGACCAGGATGTTGCCCTTTGCATCTGACTCGAACATGCGCACGCCGATCATTTGTGAATCTGCCGCCATGTTGGTGATGTTGACGGTGAAGTTGCGTTCGTCTTGGCGCTCGCGCAACCAAGCTCCGGTCAGCCCGGTGGTCATCAAGCCTTGGTATTTCGCCTTGATCATCTGCGCGTGTCGATCAGCGGCGGGTGCGGCGTAGTCGCCAATTGCCAGTGCGATCACCGAGAACATCAAACCGAGCCCCAACAGCTGGCGCAGCGCCCTGAACGGCCCAAGGCCGCTGGTGCGCAAAATCGTGAATTCGCTGCTCTCGGCCAAACGCGCCATCACAAAAACAGTGCCAATCAGCACGGTGATGGGCAGCAGTTCGTAGATGTGATTGGGGACTTGCAGCAGCGCAAACTGCAACGCATGGCGCAATTGGTAGTTGTTGCCCCGTTTGCCGATCCACTGCAACTCGTCGACGATGTCAAAAAAGAGCATCAACGACACAAACCCAAGGGTGATGAACGCCACCGATGTGATGGCCTCGCGGTTGATTAAGCGGTTGAGGGTGCTCATGCGGTGGCCTCGGGCTTGGTGGCCGCGGGACGCTTCACCGCGCGCAGCACCATGGATTTGAAGCTAAAGCCGGTGTGGCGTTTGTAGAGCCACAGCAAACTTAAAAGCAGCGCGCCGCCGTGCAACGCCAGCATGAATGGGCCAATTTGGGTCTTGCCAGCGGTGATCCATGCTTGGCCGAGGTTGACCAAGTTGTAGTACACGATGAACCCAAACATGGCAAAGACCAGGTTCGCGCTGCGGCTGGCGCGCGGGTTAACGGTTGAAACCGCCAGCGACAGCACGACCAAATTGATCGCTGTGAACAGCAGCCCAAGCCGCCAGCTCAGCTCGCCAAGCATGGCCGGGGTGCGAGCAGACACCAGCACCAAGGTGTTGATTTGCCTTGGTGGGCTTTGGTTGGTGTCGAAGTTGTTGCCTTCTTTGAGTCGGGTGCCGTATTCAGCGAACTCGCTGACTTTGACTGCGCGTGTGGCTTTGTCGGTCTCGATGCGCTGGCCGTTGTTGAGCAATATGTATCGGTCACCATCGAGTTCATCAACCCGGCCGTCGCGGGCCGACGTCACCGACTCTTTGACCGGGTCGTTGCTCGATATGAAGATATTCTTGCCAGTTTTGCCGTCGAGCTGCTCTTTGTCGATGAAAAAAACGCGCTCACCAGATGAGGACTCTTGAAACTGACCCGGTGCGACCCGCTCAATGTCGCCGCGCTTCTCAAACCGCTCACGCAAATCGCTGATTTGCTGGTTGCTCCAGGGCCACAAACCCAAAGCGGCCACACCAATGAACAACAGCGGCGGCCACGCAAATCGGTACAGCGGCCCCAGAAATCCAAACAAACCCTTGCCAGCGCTGAGCCAAATGTCCATTTCGTGATCGCGGTACATCCGCGACAAGGTGCCTACGATGGCCACAAAGAGAGCCAACGTCAAAATGATTGGCACATAGCCCAAGATGGTGTAGCCCAGCAACAAAGCCAAGTCTTTCGAGTCAACCACGCCCTTGGAAGCCTGGCTGAGGCTTCGAATCAGCATCATGGTGCCCACAATGGTGAGCAAAACGACACTGGTGCCACCGAAGTTGCGGGCGAGTTCGCGGCGGAATGACGAATGGAATAACATCGTTGGTTGTTCTGGGTACCAAAAATAAGGCAGATCACAAAGCTGGCCTTTGAAGTTCGCAGGGCGCGTCAACAACCCCAACCGCAATTCGTCTAAATCACATGATCAACATTGACCTCAAGCCCCTCGATTTTGCAGCAACTGCGGCCATGCCCGCCGATGCGCTGTTGTTGCTTGTGCCCGCTGGCTTCGCTGGCACAGGCGACGCCGCCGCGCTGGTGCAGTCTGCCCTGAAGTCGGGCGACTTGCCCGCCAAGGGCAACAAAGCCTTGGCCCTTTACAAGCCCAAGGGCTTTGCTCAAAAGCGGGTTTGGTTGGTCGGCGTTGATGCGCCGAGCCCCAAAGACGTGCGCGCCAGCGTTGCTGGCGCGGTTGCCGCTGCTCGCCAAGCTGGCGCAAAGACGTTGGTGATTGGTTTGTCTGCGCTCGATCAGCTCGACCCAGCGCAACTTGAGGCTGCGGTCGCCTCGGCGGCCGATTCGACGTACACCTACAACCACACCAAGGCCAAAGCCGAAGTCAGCAGCGTGCAAAACCTGACGTTGGCACTGACCGCAGATGCGGTTGCTCAGCTGAAAGACGCATTCGCGGTTGCGCTTGCCACCGCCAAAGGCGTTGAGATCGCCAAAGAGTGGGGTAATCGCCCGGGCAACTACGCCACGCCGACCCATCTGGGCGACGCGGCCAAAGCGATTGCCAAGAAGGGCAAGCTGAAATGCGAAGTGATGGGTTTGGCCCAAGTCAAAAAGCTGGGCATGGGCTCATTCATGGCTGTGGCTCAAGGCTCGGCTCAGCCGCTGAAATTCATCGTGCTTCAGTACAGCGGCGCGCAGCCTAAGGACGCGCCGATCGTGTTGGTTGGCAAAGGCATCACCTTTGACACGGGCGGCATCTCGTTGAAGCCCGGGGCTGAGATGGACGAGATGAAGTACGACATGTGTGGAGCCGCGTCGGTTTTGGGCACCTTTGCGGCGCTTGCCGAGATTAAACCCAAAATCAACGTCGTGGGTCTGATTGTTGCGTGCGAGAACATGCCCGATGCCGGTGCTGTCAAGCCCGGCGACGTCGTCACCAGCATGAGCGGACAGACGATTGAGATCTTGAACACCGATGCGGAAGGGCGCTTGGTGCTTTGCGATGCATTGACGTACGCCGAGCGCTTCAAACCCAAAGCCGTGGTTGATATCGCCACCCTCACCGGTGCTTGCGTCATCGCTCTTGGCGGCGTGCGCTCGGGCATGTATGCAACCACCGACGCGTTGGCCGCAGAACTGCAATCAGCAGGCGAGCGCGCGCAAGACCTGTGCTGGCGCATGCCGTTGGATGACGACTACGCTGAAGGATTGAAATCAAACTTTGCAGATGTGGCCAACATCGCTGGCCGGGCTGGTGGTTCAATCACCGCTGCGAAGTTTTTGCAGCGATTTGCCAGTAAATTTGATTGGGGTCACCTCGACATCGCGGGCACAGCTTGGAAGGGTGGCGCAGCCAAAGGCGCAACGGGCCGCCCCGTGGGTTTGTTGGTTCAGTTTGTACTGGCCAAAGCCAACGCGCCACTTCAAAAAGCGGTTGTCGCGAAGAAGGCTGCCGCGCCCAAAAAGGTTGCCGCTAAAGCCTGAGCTGCATGAGCACGATTGACTTTCACACCCACTTGGCTGACCCGGTGACTTACGCCTGTCGTTTGTTGCGCAAGGCCGTCGGTGCGGGTCAACGGGTGCAGGTGAGGGCTTCGGCGCAGGTTTTGGCACGATTGGATGTCGCGTTGTGGACGTTTTCGCCGCTGGATTTTGTGGCGCATGCGTCGACCAGCGCGCCCGCGTCGGTGCAAAACCGCAGCCCCGTGCTGCTGGTCGACACCAACGCAGCGCCCATCCCATTTGACGTGGATCCTGAAAACAGCCGTGGTGTTTTGGTCACCATGACACCCGATTTTGATGCGCTGGCCCCTTGGGTCGGCTCGCATCCGCGTGTGATCGAGTTGGTGGGCGACAGCGAGCCCGAGTTGGCCGCAGCGCGTCTTCGCTACAAACAATACCGATCGCAGCCCGGATCCATGCACACCTTGGCCCTTCACGATCGAACCCATCAATAGAGCGTAGTCGTTTGCAAAAACCCCAGACATGTCCAGACAAGATCTCGCACCCCCCAAATTTGTTCCGACCTTGACCGAGGTGGTTAGCCCGCTTGCACGCAGCCAAGCGCCAGCATCGGTGCCGCGCGTGAACCCCAGTGGCAAATCGCCTGACACCCTGGCGTCAGTGATGCTGGATGAACAAGCTTGGACCGCTCGCATCATGCAAGACGTCGACGTGACGCTGGAGTCGAAACTGCGTCAAGTGGTCGCCAACGTGGTCAGTGAGCAAATCGCCATCATGGTGCCGACACTGCGCAACGAAATAGAGCAAAGCGTGCGAAACGCCGTGCGAGAGGCCTTGGCGAGGCAGCTGCGTTGACCCGTGTTGCAACGCACCAATTTGGCGCACCACGGGGCAAACCCCCGGTATTTCCGAGGTTTTTCCACTGTTCGATTGCGCTGAAGTGCATTACATTTCTGGGCTGAGTTGTTTCTCGTTTGGGTTAGATCCCTAATTTCACTTCCTCGGAGTCTCTATGCAAATCAAATTGAAACTGACGGTGCTCGCCGCTGCGGCCTCGTTCATTGGTGCGGTCAGCGCCCAAGACATGGTCGTCATCAAGATCGGTCACGTTGGCCCAACCAGCGGCGGTATTGCCCACCTGGGTAAAGACAACGAAAACGGCGCACGCATGGCCATCGAAGACCTGAACGCCAAAGGCCTGAAAATTGGCGGCAAAACCGCCAAGTTCGAGTTACTGGCTGAAGACGACGCAGGCGACCCCAAGCAAGGCACCGCTGCCGCGCAAAAACTGGTCGATGCCAAGGTCAACGGCGTGATCGGTCACCTGAACTCAGGCACCTCGATCCCAGCATCCAAGGTTTACAGCGACGCAGGCATCCCACAAATCTCGCCATCAGCGACTAACCCCAAGTTCACCCGCCAAGGCTACAAAACCACGTTCCGCGTGGTGGCTGACGACGTGCATCTCGGTGGCACGCTGGGCAAATATGCTGTCAAGACACTCAAAGGCAAGTCCATTGCTGTGATTGATGACCGCACCGCTTACGGCCAAGGCGTGGCTGACGAGTTCGAAAAGGCAGTCAAGGCTGCTGGCGGCAAGATTGCTGGTCGCGAGTTCACGACCGACAAAGCTACCGACTTCATGTCGATTTTGACCACCATCAAAGGCAAAAAGCCTGATGTCGTGTTCTTCGGCGGCATGGACGCTGTGGCTGGCCCAATGCTCAAGCAGATGAAATCGCTCGGCATTTCGGCTAAGTTCCTCGGCGGCGACGGCATCTGCTCATCAGAATTGGCCAAGCTCGCCGGTGACGGCATGGCCGACGGCCAAGTGGTTTGTGCTGAAGCCGGTGGCGTTGAAGGCGAAGGCAAAAAGTCAATGGTTGCCTTTACCGAGCGTTTCAAGGCCAAGTTCAACGACGATGTCAAGGTCTACGCACCGTACGTGTACGACGCGACGATGGTCATGGCCGAAGCCATGGTCAAGGCCAACAGCGCCGATCCAAAAGTCTACTTGCCAAAATTGGCCGCAACCAGCGGCTACAAAGGCGTGACTGGCATCATTGGTTTTGATGCCAAGGGCGACATCAAGAATGGCGCGCTGACCCTGTACACGTACAAGGCTGGCAAGCGTGACGAGCTCGCTGTCGTTCGGTAATCGAACTCGCATCGTTTTCGACCAGAAAAAGTCGCCTTCGGGCGGTTTTTTCGTTACTGCTCAAAATCGACAGTCGCAAGCTGAAGTTTGGATCGAATTGTTTGGTAAAATCAATACATCGGAATATGGCGCAGCCTGGTAGCGCACTTGCATGGGGTGCAAGGGGTCGCGAGTTCGAATCCCGCTATTCCGACCAATGAAATCAAGGGCTTGCGTCGAAAGACGCAAGCCCTTTGACGTTTTGGATCACCCGTGTCTTTGCGTCACCGGTTGTGGGTTTTCATGGCGCGCTCAACTTCGCGTTTGCCTTCGCGGTCTTTGATCGTGTCGCGCTTGTCGTGCTCGCCTTTGCCTTTAGCTAAAGCAATGTCGCATTTCACCCGGCTGTCTTTCCAGTGCAGGTTGATGGCCACCAAGGTGTACCCTTTTTGCTCGACTTTGCCAATCAAGCGGCGAATGTCGTCTTTTTTCATCAACAGCTTCTTAGACCGCACGGCATCGGGTGTGACGTGGGTACTGGCTTGTTTGAGTGGGTTGATTTGGCAACCGAGCAAAAACAACTCACCGTTGCGAATGATTACATACCCATCAGTTAGCTGCACTTTGCCTTCGCGCACGGCTTTGACTTCCCAGCCCTCCAACACCATGCCGCACTCGTAACGCTCCTCAAAGAAGTAGTTGTACGAGGCTTTTTTGTTGTCGGCGATGCGCGCGGGCGCTTCGGTGGTTTTTTTGGAGCTGGGTTTTTTGGAGCTAGGAGGTGTGGCCATTTGATCCCTTGTGCGCACCTACAATTGGGTTGCGGCATTGGGGCTGCGAATTGTCCATGAAAAGCATCGAAAAATCCGTTTTGATCTGGTTTAGCGCTCGAGAGATGTTTGACTTGGTGGCAGATGTGCCCCGCTACCCCGAGTTTTTGCCTTGGTGCGAAGTCGCTGCGACGCTTGCAACCCACGACGATGGCATCACCGCGCGCATTGGCCTCAACCTCAAAGGCGTGCGACAGTCGTTCACGACCCGCAACACCCACAGCCTGCCATCCGACGACCTTGACCGAGATACGGGTGCAGCGCAACCGCCGCTTGGGCTGGCGCTTGATTTGGTGGATGGTCCGTTCTCTATGTTGTCGGGGCAGTGGATCTTTCAGCCCGTGGGTGAGCCCAGCATGCGGGCTTGCCGCGTGAATTTGAGCTTGAAGTATGCCTTCAGCAACGCGGCGTTGGCCACGCTCATTGGTCCCGTGTTCGACCGGATAGCGAGCAGCTTGGTCGATGCCTTCGTGAGTCGCGCCGAGGCGACATATGGGGCTTTTGAATGAATGGCTTGTTGAGAGTTTGCGTCGTAGCCGCCGTTTTGCCCAGGGTGGTCAACGAATATTCGCTTGAGTTGCCCACGGGTTCAACCGCAGACGATGCGCTCGCAGCATGTGATGCCGTTCAGTCTTTTGCTCCGGAGCTGCAAAACCAGCTCACCCGCAGCATTTGGGGTCGAACCGTGCGCGGCGATCACGCATTGATCGACGCAGACCGGATTGAGTTGACGCGTGCCTTGCGGGTCGACCCCAAAGTCGCGCGTCGCGAGCGATTCGCTCAACAAGGCAGCAAAGGGGCCGGTCTGTTCGCCAAAACTCGCCCTGGCGGCAAGGCTGGTTACTAGTAAAAATGATAGCGACGAATCCAATGGATACGGAGACCAATGGCGTATTTTCTATAAAAAATGCCTTCGACGGCCCGTTGGAGGCGTTTGTTTTGGCAGTCTCGACAAGCCCAACTCACGACTTCTCCAAGGACTGGGTTGGGGAGATCGAACTCGTGGTCGGCGAGGGTGTTTTGGGCGACGCGCACTTGGGTCGCACAGTTCAAC
Organism: Comamonadaceae bacterium; assembly: GCA_031421855.1. GTDB lineage: Bacteria > Pseudomonadota > Gammaproteobacteria > Burkholderiales > Burkholderiaceae_C > JAAFHN01. Next base: position 28,090 of record JANOPN010000056.1, on the reverse strand, counting down.
ACCGGTCTCGGGTTGCCAAAGATCCGTCACAGCCCAACCTGCGGCAAGTGCATTTGATGCACGCTGAGCTGTTTGATGAGTTGATCAAGCAGGGCTTTGTGGTGAGCGCGGGAGATCTCGGTGAAAACATTTGTACCCGTGGCATCGACTTGCTGGCCTTGCCCACTGCAACCGAGTTGCGAATTGGCGAATCGACGCGGTTGCGAATCACCGGACTGCGCAACCCGTGCGTTCAGATTGATCGGTTTCAAAAGGGGTTGATGGCCGCCGTGCTGGGCCGTGACGCGGCAGGCGAGTTGGTGCGAAAGGCAGGCGTGATGGCGATCGTGCTAGCCGCCGGGGTGGTGCGACCCGGTGACCGCATCACCGCGATCTTGCCAAATGGCCCGCACGAGGCATTGCAGCCTGTTTAACGACCATTTATTGCTACTTTTAGCACTTGGTCTCCGGATTCATTGACTTCGTTGCTACGATTTTTGACTATTTGCAAGCGAGTTTGGTGAGATCAAACCCGCTTTGAGCCGCGTTTCATAGATCTCGGTGTACCGGTCGGCGACTGAATCCCACGAATGCTGACGCGCAAAAGCATGCGCCGAGACGCGGAGTTGCTCGCCAATGGTTGGTGATGCGAGCATCGCGGACACTTGTCGGGTGAGCGAGGCTGCATCTGATGGGGTTGTCATCATCAGCACTTCGCGTCCGTGTTGAAGCTGGGCCGACATGCCGTTGAACGGCGCAGGCGTTGTAATCACTGGAAGACCGTTCCCCATCGATTCAAGCACCACCATTGGAAACGCGTCTTGCTGTGTGGGGTGAATCAACATGTCGCAGGCTGAGTAAAGCGCGGGCATGTTTGAGACAGTGCCCAGAAAATGAACGCGCGAATTTAGTTCTAATGAATTAATTTGTCGCGCAAACCGGGCATGCTGATCGGTTTTGCCTGCCACCAGCAATTGGCAGTGGGTTGGAAGTGTCGACAAGGCGTCTAGGAGCACGCTCAAGCCCTTTTTCTCGCAGTCGTTCGCTGCGAACAAGAGCCAGGTGGTTTTGCTGTTCGGTAGCGACACGCTGGCAAGCTTTTGGCGCAATTCGAGTCTGGCTTGTGTCAGATTGCGCGGCTGAAGCGGCGGCGCGTGGGTTGCTGGCGCAATCACGGCGCAGTCGGCTAGCGCGGGAAAGTGCCGCGCGGTGTCTCGTTTTAGCTCAGCAGATGCACAAACGATGACCGCATTGGCCAAGCGCAGCCGCTCAATGCACAAATAGAACGCAATTCGGGGGCTGGTGAGCGCTTTAAGCGCGTTGACCCACCTCGACCGCTTGGCCTGCGGCCCAAACAGGTTGGACATGACGGTTTGCACATGCAGCGTTTGGACATCGCCGTGCGAAGTGTTCTCGTGCGAGTGAACCAACGCCAGTGCTTTTGTCGCGCGGCGGGTGTGGGCGCTGTAACGCCATTGATTGATCCAACGCGGCAACCTGGGATTGTGCGGCAATTGAATGAAGCGTACCCCCTCGATCGGGTCGCCAAAACTTTGCGCAAAGACGTGAAACTCAAAGTTGACTTTGCCCACGGCGCGCGTGGCCAGCGTCTCCACTAGGCGATAAGCGTAGGCCTCCGCGCCGCCTGCTGTCGGGCTGAACTGCCGCATCAGCACGCCGACGGGGTGGCGGCCAATGCGTGACGCGACACCGGAGTCAGGCTCGGTCACGGCGCCGATCTTCATAGCGGGTCAGCAGTTTGGCCGCCAGCATCAGCCGACCGGTGGTTCGACTCACCAACACGCGGGGCAACTCGTGCAGTGCACTGGCAGTTGTGACGCGCGCGCGCTGGGTCGTGGTCGCGCTCAAGTAGCCAGCGGCCTGCACCGCGCGCAATGCTGCTGGGTTGTAGCGACCATACGGGTAGCAAAAATGCTCCGCGCAGTCGCTTCCTAGGGCGAGGCGAAGCTCTGCGCGGCTTCCGGCGAGCTCGTCGGTGAGTGATTCGCCATCGCAGGCGCTCAGGTCTAGGTGGTGTCGGGTGTGCGAGCCGACGTCGTGACCGTGTGTGACCCATTGGCGTGCCTGCGCCACGTTCATCAAGGGTTTGCCAGGCACGCCCGGCGGATGATCCCAGGCGTTGGTTTTGCCGATCAAAGCGCTGACCATGTAGCAAGTTGCGGTGAAGCCATGAGCATCAAGCACGGGCATGGCTTGGGTGAGGTTATTGAGGTAGCCATCATCAAAGGTGATGCCAACCAATTTTTGTCGCGTGTGCCGCTTGCCTTGCAAGTAAGGCAACAGCTCGCGCATGCTCAAACCTTTGAACCCCAAGCGTTTGATCAAGCCCATGTGTGCCGCGAACATGTCAGGTGACACGACCATGCCGCGCATCGGCTCTTTGGGGTGGCTGAGCTGATCTACCTGGTGGTACATCAAAATCGGGAAGCGCTGCATGGGTTCCTCAAGCAAACTGGAGTTTGTGAAGCCGGGCGTACAAACCGTCTCGCGCCAGCAACTCAGCATGCGGGCCGATCTCAACGATGCGCCCTTTGTCCATCACGACGATGCGATCAGCAGACTGAATGGTCGACAGCCGATGGGCAACCACCACGGTTGTGCAATGCCCCATCAGTGACTCGAGCGCGGCTTGTACGTGTCGCTCTGACTCGGTGTCGAGTGCGGCGGTCGCTTCGTCAAGCAAGACAATTCGCGCGTTCTTATAAATTGCTCGTGCGATGGCCAACCGCTGTCGTTGCCCACCGGAAAGCGTTGCTGCGTTGTGTCCGATGGGTGTGTCTTGGCCTTGGGGCAGGGTGGCGACCCACTCGGTCAAGTAAGCAGCTTTGAGCGCTTGCGAGACGCGACTTGCATCGATTCGCTCGCCCAATGCGATGTTGGCCGCAATGGAGTCGTTGAACAAAACCACTTCTTGGGACACCAACGCGAATTGTTGTCGAAGCGTTTTGATGTCCCATTCGGCTAATGACACGCCGTCAAGTCGAATCTGACCGCCAGTAGGCTCCAAGAACCGTGGCAGCAAGTTCATCAGTGTCGTCTTCCCAGCGCCCGATGGTCCCACGAGGGCGATGGTCTCGCCGGCCGCAATGTTGAGCGAACAGTTCTCGATTGCGGTGGTGGCATTTGCCGTAAGTTGGTCTGATCCACGAGAACCATAGACAACTGCGACTGCATCAAAATCAAGCGCGCCGCGAACGTCTGCACTTTTGTGGATGCCGCCGCGCTCCAAGGGCAGACTTTCAAGCAACGAGAGGCCTCGCTCGATTGCAGCGAGGCCGCGCGTGATGGGGCCAGCGACATCGGCCACGTGCTTAATGGGCGCGAGCAACATCAGCATGGCGGTCACAAAGCCGACAAAGCTGCCAACCGTTTGGCCTTGCGATTGCGCCTGCCAAAGCGCAATCACGATCACCGCGGACAGCGGAGCGGCGACCATCAGCTGGGTAATTGGCGTTATGGCGGCCGACGCGGCCGTGCTTTTGATTGCCAGTCGCCGAAGCACGCTGCTTGCGGTGTCGAATCGCGCACTTTGAATTTGCTGCGCCCCATGAATGCGGACAATTTTGCTGGCCAATGTGTTTTCTTCAACGACATACGCGAGGTCATCGGTCGCCGCTTGGCTTTGCGTTGCGAAACGATGGAGTCGCCGCGACAGTTTGCGCATGACCCACGCAACGGCTGGAAAACAAACAAAAACGAACAAGCTGAGCTGCCAATTGAGCCAAACCAAGTAGCCAACCAGTGCCAGTACGATTAAGCCGTTGCGAACCAGCGAGTTGATTGACGCAACCAAGAGTGCCGAGCCGGTTTGGGTTTCAAACACAATGGTGTTGGCAAGCGACGAAGAGCTGTAACTCGCGAGTGACTGCGGCGTTGTTGCCAACAGATGGTCAAACATCGCCTTGCGCAGCGCGTGCGTGCCCATTTGTCCAGCCCACGATAGCGCGTACTCGGCAGCATACGCGGCGATTCCCCGCACGGCAAACAGCCCCATCACCACAATTGGAATCATCCAAAGGTTCAGTCCCTGCGGAGAAAACCCCCGATCCAAGAGCGGTTGCATAAACCTCGGGATCATGGGTTCAGTCACGCTTGCCACCACAGCAGCCAAGAGGGCGATCAAGAAGCCTCGTTTCGCTGGCCTGTAATAAGGCCAAAGCCGCTTCAACCGATCGGAGATGCTTCGGGTGTCGGTCATGTCGTGGATTCAGACGCGCGGGCCTGTGCAATGCCCAAGGCCAAACACAGCCCGATGACGACCACCAAATAGTCACCGATCAACGCGTCGAAGATTGCCGCGTTGAACATGCAGGCCATCCAGGCGCCTGCGACCGCGCACCAAGTCGCGCGCTTCGTAGCTACATCAAATTGACGTGCGTCTAGCGCGATGCTCGCAAACCAAGCCACCAAAAGCGCCACGCCAACAAACCCCAGTTGGACCCCCCAAAGCAAAAACTCTTGATGCGGGTTGCGAATGCCTTTGCTGTGCGCTGGTGCGACCCGATCAGTCGTGATGCGAACGTATTCTTTATTCCAGCTTCCAACCCCATAGCCCAGCAATGGCCTCGCCGCGATCAATTCGGTTGATGTCGTCCAATAGTGCAGCCGCTCTCCGATGGACGAATTGACGTTGCCACTGACATTGAATTGTTTGGCTTCGGTCACGCCCAACTCGATTCGTTCAAGCGTTCTTGGCGACGCCGCAACAACCACGCAGAGCACGATAGCGGGTGCCAACAACGCCAAAAACTTCAACTTCGGCGACAAAGCCCACAAGACAGTCAAGCCAATCAGACTCAATGCCACGATGTGTCCGCTGCGGCCTGGCAGTAAAAAGCAGGTGGATACGCCTGCGATGGCTAAGCCGATGAGGAAGAATCGCGTCCAGCGGGGACCCAATTGATTTCGCAAATGCCACGCCATGCTCGCCGTGATGCCGCTCATCAATGCTTGATCCAAGTAGCTTGTGAACGGCGACGGCGCATTGGTGGGCCAATTGGCGGGATTGTTGGGCCCCAACCAAAGTGGGCGACCCGCGATGACAATCCACCAACTCAAAACGACGACCGAGGCTTGAAATGCGAAGAACACCCACCAAGCAGCCTTAACCTCGCGCTCGTCTCGCAGGCACAGCAAAATCAAAAGCGGCAAAAACATCTTGGTCGACTTGACCCAAGCGCTGACAGCAGCTTCGGCGTCGGCGCTCGTCCAAAACATGCTGACGAATAGTGCGACAAGACAAGCAAATGTGGTGTAGGCAAGTTTGAGTCGCCGTCCATCAACGGCCCAACTATCAGCGCCCCGTACACGAAGACTCAAAACGAAGCCAAGCGACACAACGAATAGCAAGATTTTCGCGAGGCTGACTGGCGCAGTCCTAAACGACAGCGCTGCAACGAGCAGCATCACGCTCAACGATGGTGCAACGGCAAACACGCGAGAGGCGACGACCGCGATCATTGTCGAGTCACGGTTGGGCGTTGCGCTCGGGGCGGCATTTGCTCGGGCTCAAAGGGCGGCTCATCAAGCAGCATCAGTTTGATGTACTTGTAATACGCGTACTCTGCGTTGTAGACGGCCAGCATGATGCCCCACCGGCCATCGAGAAAGCCGCGTTTGATGATCAGTGTTCTAAAAAACGCCCAAGCACCATGTGCAATTGCCGTACCCAGGCCCGCTTTTCTCCCAGCCGATTTCATGTCGACCGCGCTGCCGCTCGAGTAGCGATCGAGTTTTTCTAGCAGGGTGCCGACGTTGGGGTAGCTGTAATGAACCAGCGGATGCTTGAGTTTTTCGGTGATTCCTTCAACCGTCATGTGGGCGTGAAGGTAGTGATCAGTGAACGATGCCTTCGAACGGATACCCAATCGCAAGGTGTGGTCAGGTCGCCAGCCGCTGTGGTGAATGAAATGGCCACAAAATTGGCTGATTCGCGGGATCCGATATCCACTGACACCTGTGGCCGCAGAATTAGCAATCGCAGCCACGATCTCTTCGCGCAGTTCTGGTGTGATTCGCTCATCTGCGTCCAACGACATGACCCACTGCGATGTTGCCAGCGAAAACGCGCGCGCCTGCTGAGGCCCGTATCCCGGCCAATCGCTTGAGATGACGCGCGCACCGGCGCGCCTGGCCAATTCGGCTGTTTGGTCGGTGCTGTTGCTGTCCATGACGATGACTTCGTCGGCAAAACGCGCTGAAGCAACGCAACTTTCGATGTTGGTGGCTTCGTTTTTCGCAGCGATGACCACGCTCAAAGTCATGGAAGGCGCATGGGTTACCATTCTTAGGATGTCACAAATCAATCAAAAACGACGCCAAATCGGCTTGGCAATTGTAGGGGCGGTGCCTGCTGCTGCCGGCGCACAGTTTCGGGTTGAAATCACCGGGGTGGGCTTGACTCAGGTTCCGATTGGGTTGCCCAAATTTCGCAACGAAGACGCCTCTGGACAAGCCTTGTCCGAGATCGTTCGGTCCGACTTGGAGCGCAGTGGGCAATTCCGGTCGGTTGCACCTGCCGCTGCGGCAGTGGACGATTCTTCCCAAATCGATATGCCTGCATGGCGCAAGCAGTCAGCGGACTCCTTGGTTGCCGGAAGCGTCACTCGGCTGGCTGACGGCCGATTTGATGTTCGGTACCGCTTATGGGATGTCGTGAGAGGATCTGATTTAGGCGGTCAGTCTTACGTTGGCGTGGCGGCTGAGTTGCGGCTGATTGCGCATCGGATTGCGGATGCGGTCTTCGAGAAATTGACCAACGAACGCGGTGTTGCCTCGACACGGCTGGCATATGTGGTTAAAAGTGGCACGCGTTCTGTGCTTTGGGTCTCAGACGCCGACGGCGAAAACGCTCAGTCAGCCCTCAACAGCACCGAGCCGATCATTTCTCCCGCGTGGTCGCCAAGCGGCGCACAACTGGCTTACGTGTCGTTTGAGTCCCGAAAACCGGTCATTTATGTTCATGATGTCGCAACGGGCCGCAGGCGCCTACTGGCGAACTTCCGGGGATCAAACAGCGCTCCGAGGTTTTCACCTGACGGAAAATCCATCGCAATGACGCTGAGTCGAGACGGAAATTCTCAGATATATGTGATGGATGCAAATGGCGGCGACCCAAGGCGGGTATCTCAATCATCGGGGATCGACACCGAATCCGTATTTGCGCCAGATGGCAAGTCGATCTACTTTGTCAGTGATCGCGGCGGAAATCCGCAGATTTACCGTCAGCCTCTCAGCGGTGCACCAGCTGATGCCCAACGGGTGACTTTCAACGGAAATTACAACATTTCGCCTGCGCCAAGCCCAGACGGGCGCTTGCTCGCGCACATCACACGAGGCGCAAATGGATTCAAACTTCACGTCACGGACTTGGCGAGCGGCCAATCCACGCCGATCACAGACACCAACGCCGACGAGCGACCCTCCTACTCGCCCAACGGGCGGCTGATTGTGTTCGCAACTCGGGTTCAGGGCGACGCCGCGCTGATGACTACAACGGTGGATGGCAAAGTTAAGTCCAAGTTGGGTGGCGGCAAGAGTGACATACGCGAGCCCGATTGGGGGCCTTTTTTGCGTTGAACTCAACCCGTAGTTTTGTGATCGGATAGCGTAATATCTTGTCCGGTCGATCAGTCAATCAACTGTTTTGGAGGTTTATATGAAAAATTTCAACTTTCGCTCTTTTTGGTCGCTCTTTTGGGCGTTACCGGTCGCAGTCGTGCTCGGGGGGTGCGCGTCGGGTGTCAAGCTGGACGAGCCTGCGCCGGTAACCGACACAATCGCAAAACCGGTTGATGCCAACAAGACTGGTCTTGTGACACCAACCCCATCCAAACAGGCTGCGAGCGCCGCCAAGGGCGACAGCGTTGCAACTCGCGACGTGACCTCGGTTAACACGCCACCGACACCGCAACCCATTTCGCCGCCCCAAGGAACTGTCAAGGTTGTTCTGTTCGACTACGATAGTTTCGTGATCCGCCCTGAGTTTCAGTCGGCAATTGAGGCGCATGCGAAGTACCTCAAAGCAAATACCACGCGCAAAGTGGCGCTTGAAGGGCATACAGACGAACGCGGTGGCAGGGAATACAACTTGGCACTGGGCCAACGTCGCGCTGAAGCTGTTGCCAGCGCGCTGCGTTTGCTCGGCGTTCAAGACGCTCAAACCGAAGCCGTGAGCTTTGGCAAAGAGAAGCCTGCCGCGACCGGTGCCGACGAAAGCGTGTGGGCGAAAAATCGCCGAGCTGAACTGTTTTACAAGTGAAAGAAACCCCCTTGCGCTCCTCCACCATTTACCGAACCGCGCTCTTGACGTTGATCGTCGCAGCCACGCCGCATGCCAATGCGGGCCTGTTTGACGACGACGAGGCGCGCAAGGCTATTTTGGAGCTTCGACAACGGATTGAAGCGAATAAGGTCTCCATTGACGCGGGCCTCCAAAAACAAGGGGCGGTGCTTGACGAACTGAATAGGCGCCAAGCCGAGGACATCAAGAAGACCAACGACGACGTATCGGTCGCCAAACGCGCCAGTTTGGAGCTGTCAAACCAATTGGAGCTGTTGCGCGCTGAGCAGGCCAAGCAGCGCGGGTTGTTGGAGCAGCTGTCAAAAGACATGGCCGAAGGTTCGCGTCGCCAAAAAGAGCAGTCAAGCGCGCTAGACGATCGGCTAAAAAAACTCGAACCATCAAAGGTCAGCGTGGACGGGCGAGAATTTTTCGTCGATGCGGCCGAACGACGGGAGTTCGATTTGGCACTCGCTACGTTTCGCCGTGGTGAGTTCCCCGCTGCACAAGCCTCGTTCATTGAGCTGCTGCGCAAATTCCCAAACAGCGGCTACGCCTCGTCGAGCTTGTTTTGGGTTGGTAACGCGCAGTATGCGACCAAAGATTTCAAGGAAGCTGCGACGAATTTTCGCGACATGATCAAGCGAACGCCAGACCATCCAAGGGTTCCGGAGGCGATGCTGTCGCTTGCAAACAGCTTGATTGAACTCAAGGATGTCAAATCGGCACGCGCCGTGTTGACAGACTTACAGACGCAGTTTCCTCAATCTGAGGCTGCCGCAGCTGGGCGCGAACGATTGACCAAGGTCAGGTAAGTCGATGACTGAACAGGGTATTGCTGAGCTTCGGTTCTGGGTGCTGAGTGCCGCTTTTGTGGCTTCAGCCGCGTTTGGTGCGATTTCACTTCGCACCAATTTTTGCACCATGGGCGCAATCAGTGATGCCGTATTGATGGGCAGCTATGTTCGCGCGCGTCAGTGGGCGTGTGCGGTGGCGGTCGCGATTTTTGGCTTTGGTTTGATGGTTTCCTTTGGATGGATAAACCCGGATCAAACCCTTTATTCAAGCAACAAGCTTTTGTGGGCGTCAGCAGGTGTAGGCGGCGGTTTGTTCGGGTTTGGCATGGTTTTGGCCTCAGGGTGCGGCAGCAAAACACTGGTTCGAATCGGTTCTGGCAACCTCAAGTCGCTCGTTGTTTTTTTGGTCATGGGACTTGCCGCGTTCGCGACCTTGAAGGGAATCACCGCGGTCGTTCGTGTCGCAACTGTTGATCGAGCGGCAATTGATTTTGGTGTTCAGGCGTCGCTTTTTGCGTTCACGTCGCATTGGCTTGGCGGGCGCGCGACGGGTTTTGGCCTAGTCGGCGCGCTGGTGGCGGTCGCGATGCTTGCTTTTTGTTGGGCTGACCGGGAGTTCCGCGAGTTTGAAAACTGGATCGCAGGCTTGGGTATTGGGTTGATCGTGGTGCTGATGTGGTTCGTCAGCGGAGCGCTGGGGTTCGTTGCTGAACATCCTGACACCTTGCAAACCGCCTACCTCGCGACCAGCTCGGGCCGAATTGAAGCAATGAGCTTTGTCGCCCCCGTCGCCCACACCTTGGACTGGTTGTTGTACTTTAGCGATAAATCGAAAATTTTGACCTTTGGGGTCGTGTCGGTTGCGGGCGTCATTGCGGGATCGTTTGCGATGGCACTTTTCACCAAGACATTTCGGTGGGAAGGTTTTCGCGATGCCCGCGATACCGGTTTGCACATGGTGGGCGCGGTTTTGATGGGTATTGGCGGCGTGACGGCAATGGGTTGCACGATTGGCCAAGGGCTGTCTGGCCTTTCAACCCTGAGTTTCATGAGCATGCTGGCCGTAGTCGGAATTGTTGCAGGGGCCGTGATGGCGCTTAAGTTTCAAAACTGGCTAATCGAACGCGACGCTTGAGTGGCGTTCAAATATGTCGGCTGACGACTCGCTAGTTGACGTTTCTGACCACGAGCGGATAAATGGACCGCTTGATCGGTTGTACGGTGAAGTTGGGGTGGCTCGTTTTGCTGCCAGCCACGTCATGATTGTCGGTGTGGGCGGGGTCGGTTCATGGGTTGCCGAGGCCCTGGCCAGAAGCGGGATCGGTTTGATTTCGCTGGTCGACATGGATCACATTTCGCCGTCTAACTTGAACCGACAGATCCATGCACTGACATCCACCATCGGTCAAGCAAAAGTTGTTGCAATGAGCAATCGCATTGCGACCTTTCGAAGTGACGTGACCGTGTCGGTGATTGATGACTTTGTCACGTCGGAGAATTGGCTGGCAACAGTCAATCGCACCCATGTCCGTCGGGTTGATGTCGTCGTCGACGCATGTGATGACTTCCGCGCCAAACTGGTGATGGCAGCGTGGGCTCTAAAAAATTCGGAATCGTTAATTTGTGTGGGCGCGGCCGGCGGCAAACGGCTTGCGCACGAGGTGCGGCTCGGTGACTTGGCAGAGGTGACTCACGACCCATTGCTGGCCAAGCTGCGATACGGTTTGCGCCGCGAGCACGGGGCGAAACGATCGGGTCGCATCGGCATTGCGTGCATCAGCAGCCAAGAGCCCGTTTCGACACCTTCGAATTTGGTGGCTGCTGGGTCGGCTCTGAGCTGCAGCGGCTATGGATCGTCGGTCGCGGTCACGGCGACTTTTGGCATGTGCGCGTCAAGCTGGGTGCTCAATTTGTTGGCTGGTCCAGCACAAAAACGCTCATTTGCGACGCAAAACCACTCGCAAACCGATGGAAATGCGACCTGATCTCAAAACTAAAGGCGTTGAGGCTTTATACTCGGGGGCTCGGGTTATAGCAAAGGTTGGTTTCACCAGCCTTTTTTTTTGGGTGAGCGCGGCACTTTGGCTCTTTTGGCTGAAATTGACGCAGGTGTGTGATCAGCGCCGGCGAAATTGCCAGGCGACGCTTGCAAACTGGGGCACCCAGAGCCTAGTTTTGCGAACATACACATGAGTTGGATCACCATCATTGAACAAGCAGCCCTGTCATTGGGCTTCGACTTGATCGACACCGAGCGCACCCCGGCGGGTTTGTTGCGAGTGACGATCGATTGGCCTTGGGCTCCAGGCGTTGAAGCCAAATGGATCACGGCTGAAGATTGCGAGCGTTTGACGCGGCAATTGCGTTATTCACTCGAAGTCGAAAATCTCGATTACAAGCGACTTGAAGTCTCGTCTCCTGGCATTGACCGACCGTTGCGGCACGAAGCGGATTTCACTCGGTTCGAAGGCGATGTCGTTGACATCAACCTGAAAGAGGCCTTGGGGCAAGTTGGGCAAAACGCGGCAGGCGTTGCGGTGAACGTGGGTCGCAAGAAGTTTCGCGGTCATTTGCGCAAGGGCAGTGCAACGGGTCAATGGCGGCTTGAATGTCGAGAACCGCCCTTTGGAACGCCCGCGCCGAAAGGCAAGAAAAAAGTGATCGTCCAGACTTATGAGTTGGGATTTTCGATGGATGAGATCAAGGACGCAAGACTTGCGCCATTGGTCAATTTCAAAGGCAGAGCGCAGCAACCCGACGGGTTAGCTGGTGAAGAATTTGAAGCGGATTAATTGTCAACGACAGGTGTAGAAATGAATCGCGAAGTATTGATGTTGGTTGAGGCGATCGCACGTGAGAAAAACGTCGATCAAGATGTCGTGTTCAGTGCGGTTGAACTGGCGCTGGCATCGGCGACAAAGAAACTCTACTCGGGCGAGGTTGACATCCGTGTCGCCATTGACCGAGAGAGCGGTGCGTACGAGACGTTTCGCCGTTGGCACGTTGTTCCAGATGAGGCTGGTCTGCAACTGCCCGACCAAGAAATTCTCTTGTTTGAAGCCAAGGAGCAGATTTCGGACATCGAAGTCGACGACTACATCGAAGAAGGCGTGGAGTCGGTTCCGTTGGGCCGCATCGGTGCCCAAGCAGCGAAGCAAGTCATTTTGCAACGCGTTCGTGATGCTGAGCGCGAGACTTTGCTCAACGACTTCCTCTCGCGCGGCGAGAAGATTTTCGTCGGGGCTGTTAAGCGCGTCGATAAAGAGGGCCTCATTTTAGAGAGCGGACGCATCGAAGCTCGAATCAAGCGCAGCGAGATGATCCCCAAGGAGAACTTGCGAACTGGTGATCGCGTTCGCGCGTTCATTTACGAGGTGAATTCGGAATTGCGCGGCGCGCCGATCTTGGTTTCTCGCTCGTCACCTGAATTCATGATTGAATTATTTCGCAACGAAGTGCCCGAAATCGAGCAAGGCCTTTTGGAGATTAAATCGTGCGCCAGAGATCCCGGTTCACGCGCCAAAATTTCGGTTTTGAGCCACGACAAACGGGTCGATCCCATTGGTACTTGCGTTGGTGTTCGCGGAACACGCGTGAATGCCGTCACAACTGAGCTTGCGGGCGAGCGGGTAGATATCGTCCTGTGGAGTGACGATCCAGCGCAGTTTGTGATCGGCGCTTTGGCGCCCGCAAACGTGTCCAGCATCGTTGTCGACGAAGAAAAACACGCCATGGACGTAGTCGTGGACGAAGAAAACTTGGCCATCGCCATCGGTCGCGGTGGGCAAAACGTGCGTCTCGCAAGCGAGTTGACTGGCTGGCGCATCAACATCATGGATGCGAGCGAGTCTGCTCAGAAGCAAGCGAATGAGACCGACGCGGTCCGCAAGCTGTTCGTGAGCAAATTGGATGTCGACGAAGAAGTCGCCGATATCCTGATCCAAGAAGGTTTTGGGTCGCTTGAAGAAGTTGCCTATGTGCCGATCAGCGAGATGCTCGAGATCGCAAGTTTCGATGAAGACACTGTCAATGAGCTACGCGCTCGTGCGAAAGACGCACTGCTGACGATGGAGATTTCGAAGGAAGAATCCATTGAGTCGGCAACGCAAGATTTGCGTGATTTGCCCGGCTTGACTTCGGACTTGATCGATAAATTGTCGCAAGCCGACATTCATTCTCGCGACGATTTGGCTGATTTGGCGGTCGACGAGTTGATCGAGATCACCGGGCAGTCAGCAAACGACGCAAAAGAGCTGATTTTGGCTGCGCGTGCGCATTGGTTCACTGACGACTCGTCAGCGCAGGCTTGATTTGGAGGCCACAACACAACATGTCAACCACCACTGTTTCTGATTTTGCAAACGAGCTCAAAAGGCCCGTTGACACCTTACTTGACCAATTGCGCAGCTCTGGTCTAACTAAAAACTCCGCTCAAGACGTCCTGACCGATTCAGACAAGCAGCGGCTTCTCGGATTTTTGCAGTCCAGTCACGGAACTGCGGCTGCTGATCGCAAGAAAATCACACTCGTGAAGAAGTCAACCAGCGAGATCAAGCAAGCTGACTCGACTGGAAAAGCGCGCACGATCCAAGTGGAGGTGCGTAAGAAGCGGACGTTCGTCAAGCGCGACGATGAGGCTGGTGAAGCGGCCGGGTCGGACCATGAAGCCGAACATGTCGTTGAAGCGTCAGAGCACGTGCCCGACTCGATTGCCCATGTTGAGACAGCATCGACCGTCGTCGAGGTCGTGGTTCAGGCCGAGGCAGTTGCGCCTCTGGCGCTTGTTAGTGCTGCTGCAATTGAGCCGCTCGTTTCGGCCGAGGCGGACGTGCCAGCGCCGATTTCACCACCCAGCGATGCCCTGCCGGAAGCAAACGTTGCGCCGACCTCAGTGCTCGGCGCAGCAGAGATCGAACGCCGCCAAGCTGAAGCGCGTCGACAGGCCGAATTCATTCGTCGCCAAGACGAACAAGCAGCCCTGCGTCGCAAGTCCCGTGAGACAACTGTAGCCACCTTGCCAGACGTGGGTGAGGCAAATCCTGCGATTGCTGCTGATCAGGGTGGCTCTGCCGCGACTGATGGCGCTGCGACTAACGGGACCCCAACTCAAGCTGCCACGGTTGAGTCCGTGGTTCCAACCAAAGCAACTGAGGCCGCTCTTGTCAGGCCGACAGGCTCGTCAGTGGGGGTTGTTCGCGCGGCGGCACCGCCGGTGAAAGAGCTGACTTCTGCTGAGCGTGCGGTCGAATTTGAGGCGCGCCGCAAAAAGGCACTGGCCGAAGCGGAGGCCATTCGCGCGATGATGAATGCGCCCAAACGCGTGTTGGTCGCCAAAAAGCCAGAAGAGGCCAAACCGGCTGAATCTGCTGACCCCAAGAAAACACTCCATAAACCAGCTGGCGCAGGTGCCAAGCCTGGTGCTGGTGGTGCGGTTAACAAAGACGGCAAAAAGGAAGTTCGCTCTGAGAAGCTGTCGTCGAGCTGGGCGGGCGATCCTTCTAAGCGCCCCGGTGCTGCCAAGCCCGGCGCGCCTGCTGGCCGCGGTGGCCCAGCACCTTGGCGTGGTGCTGCCCCGCGACGCCGTGGTGGTCGCGATGACCGCGACACACGCAACACCGATAGCCCGGCATCGAATCAAGAGCTGCGCATCATCGAAGTCCACGTACCGGAGACCATCACGGTTGCCGAACTGGCGCACAAAATGTCGCTCAAGGCCAACGAGGTCATCAAGCAGTTGATGAAACTCGGTCAAATGGTCACGATCAACCAGCCGCTCGATCAAGACACAGCGATGATCTTGGTCGAGGAGCTCGGACACAAGGCCGTGGTTGCCGCGTTGGACGATCCTGAAGCGTTCACGAACGAAGAGCAAGAGGCCCACAACTCGGAAATGATCACCCGGGCTCCCGTCGTCACCGTCATGGGGCACGTGGATCACGGCAAAACATCGCTGTTGGACTACATCCGCCGCGCGAAAGTCGCAGCCGGTGAGGCGGGCGGCATTACGCAGCACATCGGTGCGTATCACGTCGAAACCAGTCGCGGAATGGTCTCGTTCTTGGACACGCCGGGTCATGAGGCATTCACGGCCATGCGTGCCCGCGGTGCCAAGGCTACTGATATCGTGATTTTGGTTGTGTCCGCGGATGACGGTGTCATGCCGCAGACAAAAGAAGCGATCAAGCACGCCAAAGCGGCAAAAGTGCCAATCGTTGTCGCGATCAACAAAATCGACAAGCCTGATGCCAACATTGAACGCGTGAAAAGTGAGCTCGTTGCGCAGGAAGTGGTACCTGAAGAGTTCGGTGGTGAGTCGCCTTTCGTGTTGGTCTCTGCCCGCACGGGTCAGGGCGTTGATGACTTGCTGGAACAGGTGTTGCTTCAGGCTGAGGTGTTGGAGCTTCGTGCACCGGTTGACGCGATGGCCAAAGGCGTTGTGATCGAGGCGCGCTTGGATAAGGGGCGTGGACCGGTCGCGACCGTTTTGGTGCAATCGGGTACGTTGAAGACGGGCGACGTTGTTTTGGCGGGTTCCAGCTGGGGTCGTGTTCGCGCCATGTTGGACGAAAACGGTAAAGCCACCAAAACGGCGGGTCCGTCCATTCCGGTCGAACTGCAAGGCTTGACGGAAGTGCCACAAGCCGGCGATGATTTCATGGTGCTGTCTGACGAGCGTCGGGCGCGCGAGATCGCCACCTACCGTCAAGGCAAGTTCCGCGACACCAAGCTGGCAAAACAACGTGCCTCCAAGCTTGAGAACATGTTCGCTGATCTATCGGCAGGTGAGGTTAAGACTTTGCCGGTGATCGTTAAAGCCGACATGCAAGGTTCTCAAGAGGCCTTGTCAACGTCGCTGCTCAAACTCAGCACGGCGGAAATCAAAGTACAAATGGTGTACGCCGGTGTCGGTGGTGTTAGCGAGAGTGACGTCAATTTGGCCATTGCTGCAAAAGCCGTGATCGTCGGATTCAATGTACGTGCAGATGCTGGCGCGCGAAAAGTTGCCGAGAATAACGGCATCGACATGCGGTTCTACAACATCATCTATGACGCTGTTGACGAACTCAAAGCCGCGATGAGTGGCATGCTGGCACCGGAACAACGCGAAGAAGTTATCGGTTTGGCCGAAATTCGCCAAGTGTTCCGCGTGAGCAAGGTCGGCTCGATTGCGGGCTGTATGGTCACGCAGGGTGTCGTTAAACGCATCGCTCGTGTTCGTTTGCTGCGCAACAACGTCGTGGTATTCACCGGAGATCTCGACAGCTTGAAGCGGTTCAAGGACGATGCTCGCGAGGTCAAAGAGGGCTTTGAGTGCGGTTTGAATCTTCGCGGCTACAACGACATTGAAGAAGGCGATCAGCTCGAATTCTTCGAAATCAAGGAAATTGCACGCACGCTGTGAGGCGGTGTTTAAATCGAAACATGGTACGAAAGCAAAGCTCTAACCACCGTGGGTTCAAGGTGGCCGACCAAATTCAGCGAGAAGTTGCTGATTTGGTCCGCACGACAGTGAAAGACCCGCGAATCGGCATGGTGACCATCAATTCTGTTGATATCACTGCGGACTATGCGCACGCGAACGTGTTTTTCAGTGTGATGATTGGCAGCGCTGAAGAGGCTCAAGTGGCGCTGAACAGTGCCGCTGGACACATCCGAAACGGTTTGTTCAAGCGGCTTCAGATCCACACGGTTCCGACTTTGCATTTCAAGTTCGACCAAACGACCGAGCGCGCTGCCGACATGAACGCGCTGATTGCCAGGGCGGTTGCCACCCAGGCCGCGCCTTGAGCCGTCCAGCTGTGGCACCTACCGCGTTGTCATGCAGCCCTTGCGAAATCTTCAAAACTTAGTTTTTTGCGCGTGCGTGGGTTTTGTTGGCTTTCTTTGTTTTCAATTTCAGCACGGCTTCAGTCGCGAAGCGGCTAGATTAATCGTCCAGACCAACGAGCCTTTTGACTCGATAGACTTCAAGGTTCAGGATCTCGCTGAAACGCAACCGACGCTTTTGGCAGTCGCAGGCCAATCCGCACACGCGAGTTTCTTGAGCGCCTCTGCCTCTGGGAGTCCCCAAATCGCCTGGTTTTCCGGGACGCGTGAGGGTGCGAAAGACGTGCGAATTGTGCAGTCGACCTGGACTGGCGCGACTTGGTCCACTCCAACGACGCTCGTCACCCGCGAATTGCTTGAGCGCAAGAGTTTGCGGCACGTTCGAAAACTGGGGAATCCAGTTCAGCACATTGATCGCCGGGGGATTGAGCATTGGTTTGTGGTCTCTGTTTCGCTCGGTGGGTGGGCAGGCGCGAGAGTTGAGCATTGGCGTGCGCCGAAGCCGGGTGAAGTACCTATTTTTCACGCGACGTTGCCGGTGAGCCCCTTTCTCAATATCAGCACGCTCGTCCGAGCTTCGGCTCAGAACCTTGCGGATGGGGGTTTTGTGTTGCCGGTTTATCACGAGTTTTTGCGAAAAGGCCCCGAAATACTGACGTTTGACGCCAATGGCAACTTCGTTAGCAAGCGTCGTGATTTTGGCCGAACTGGGTTGCTTCAACCCATTGTTTTGCCCAACGCGGGGAAGTTGCCCGGGTGGATGCTTTGGTATCGCGACGAAGACTCTCGGGACGGCCGACTCTTTAACACCCGAGTTAACGCTGGCGGTACTTCGACGACGCAGCCGACCAGTCTCGCAAATCGCGACACCGGCATTGCAGCTGTGAATTTGCCCGATGGGCGGATCCTGATGGCCTACAACCCCAATTTTCGAGACACACTTCGCCTAGCAACGACGCGTGATGGCTTGTCATTCACCGATGCAGGGTTGATTGCAGGCGATGGCGCGAGCACAAAGGCTGTTCAAGCGGGTGCGGGTGACGACAGGATTGAGTTTTCTTACCCCAGTCTTGCCGTGATCGGTCCCGACGTGTGGCTAAGTTACACCCAACACCGCAAAGCAATTGCTGTACGCAAGATCAATTGGCGGGCGCTGCCATGAAGGTCTCCACCCAACGGTTTGTTGATCGGTGGATCGGCGTGCCGCTTTGCGCGGCGTTGACTCTCATGCATTGGATTCACAGCAAATTCGCGCCCGCACGCCGTTCAAGCCCTGCGGTGACGAACATCATGGTGGTTTTGCTGTCCGAGATGGGCAGTTTGGTGTTGGCGTACCCGATGCTCACTTGGCTGCGGCAGCAGCATCCGCAAGCCACCATTCATGCCCTGATGTTTGCTCGCAATCGCGAGGTCATTGAGTTGTTGGATTTAGACGGAAACATCGTCGTCACGACGGTGCGGGATACAGGTTTTTTCGCGCTCATCAAGGACTCAATTGCAGCGATTCGCTTCATGCGCAATGCGCCCATCGACATCGTCTTAGACTGCGAGCTCTTCAGCCGGGTTAGCGCCATTTTCTGCGCACTGAGCGGTGCACGTGAACGCGTCGGCTTTCACCGTCATACCCAAGAGGGCTTGTACCGAGGTGATTTTTTCACCCAACCGGTGCTCTACAACCCGCACCGCCACATCGCAGATCAGTTTTTGGCGCTTGCCGCGGGCGTCGGGAGCGCCGCGACGCCCTCAGGTAAAGACTGTTTGGCACCTGCAGCATCCAGTTTTCGCCTGCCGAAGCTTCAGACCAACAACGCCGAACTTGCGTCAGTTCGGTTGAAGCTGCATGGGTTAGCTCCCGTGCTGTCAAGCCGCAAGCTTGCGCTCATTTATGCAAGCGGTGGCGCGTTGCCCATCCGAGCCTGGCCGTTGAATTACTTCAAAGACCTTGCCCAGCAATGGATTGCAAACGGATACGCGGTCGGCGTGATTGGTCTGCCGACAGACGTAGACCAAGCGACAGAATTGGTGAGTGCCGTCAGCTCGCCTCACTGCTTTAGTTTGGCAGGGCAAACCAAGAACGTGCGCGAGCTTATTTTGATGTTTCACTTTGCCACTGTGTTGGTGGCGAATGACGGTGGACCAGGTCATTTTGCGGTACTCGCTGACTTACCAGCCGTGATGTTGTTTGGGCCAGAGACACCGCGCTTGTATGGCTCACTGTCAGCCCGTGTGCTACCCATTCACCGCGCTGAGATGCCTTGCTCGCCCTGTTTGACCGCGTTCAATCACCGGTTGTCGCCTTGTGATGGCGACAACCAGTGCCTCAAGCGGATATCGCCAAGCGAGGTCGCGATCCTCGCGCGCACAGCGGTCGGCACCGAGTCACGCGCGATTGCCGCCGCATGAATTGGCGCGACATCGCTGCGATGAAATTCCCTCGATTCGCCATGGTTGGCGGCTTGGGTACGCTGGTGAACATGGCGTGCTTGTGGGGCATAGTCCAGTGGGTCTTTGGCGGCGATCTGCGTGGATCAAACTTGCTCCTGGCGCAGTTGGGGGCGATTGCTGTCGCCACCATTCACAATTTTTTGCTCAATCGCTGGTGGACTTGGCGCGACCGGGCTGATCCGTCACGCGATTGGCGTTCCGATTTTTTGCGATACGTCGTCGTTGCGGCGCTCAGCATCAGTTTGCAGCTGTTGTGTGTGGCTTTGCTTAAGACCTATGTTCACTACCTCGTCGCAGCCGGTTTCGGTATCGTGATGGCGAGCGCGGGGGCGTTCGTTCTCAACGACCGTTGGTCATTCAAGGCAACCAGAGCAACCACCGAGCCTGCGTTGATGTCGTGGAGAGAAGTGTTGCGCACTGGCGCAGCCGCAATGGTCGCGGTCTGCGCGTATTTGTATGCGGTTGACAGCTCCCTCATCCCTAAAAACGGTGACGAAAACGTCTATTTGCACATCGCACGGGTGACTGGCAGCTCCGCCAAAATTCCTGGCGTCGTCACGGCAAACGGTTGGTTGCCACTCCAGTCTGAGCTCAACGACATGCGCAACACCAAGCCGCCGTTGTTGTTTTTCCAGGCACGCGTGGCCGCACAACTGAGCGAGAAATGGAGCATCGCTGTTTTGCGCATGCCGAGCTTGATCTACACGTTTGCCACCGCGGGTCTCATCGTTGCGGCGGCGTTGGCCATGCGTATTGGGCTGTCGACTGCGATTTTGGCGGCTGCGTTGTGGTTGGCATTTTTCTCGACGTTTCGATATGGCCGACCTTACTTGACCACCGCACCAGAAGTTTTTTGGCTCTTCTCGGCGTTGCTCACTGTCATGCGTTGGCCGCTGAGTGGGATTGCAAGTCCGCGTGCCGCGAGCCAAGCGTCTGCTGGTGCATGGCTGGTCGTTGTCACTGGTTTGTTGGTTGGCGTTGGGTTGCTGCACAAATCGTTCGCGTTGGCACTCCCGGTCGGGCTGGGGCTTGGCTTGATTCTGTTGATTCGATTGAGGTTTCAGGAACACGTGGGTTTTGGTCGAGCGTTGGGTCTGTCGGCTGCCGTCACGGGCTTGAGTTGCACCTTGGCCTTGGCGCTGTTTGGGCTTTGGTTTGTGTTTGATCCGGATCCGCACGCGGTATGGCGTGAGTTTGTGGTCGGTGAAAACGTTGGCAAGATGGGTGGCGATCAACAGAGTTGGGTGAGTGGATTCATGGGTGGATCAAGCAGCGTGTGGGCGTATTTGCTGGCGTGTCTGATTAACCCCGGTGCACTGTTTTTGGTCGCTGCAGCTGGGCTTTTGGTTGCTGCGCGCAACGGGTCGGCAGAAGTGGGGCGTTCGTGGTTCGCTCGCTTGGCTGCGCAGCCGGTGCAGCTCATGCTTTGGGCTTGGCTATTGGCGTGGGTGTTGGTTTTTGCACTGCCTTCGCAGCGATCCGGCCGCTACATCTTGCCTGCAATGCCAGTGGTTGCAATTTTGGTTGCCTTGCATTGGGATCGGATTTCTGCGTGGGTGTTGAGGCTAAACCACGTGATCTTGCTCGCTGTTTTTGCGATAGGCGCGGTGGTTGCAGGCAGTGTTCGAGGCGTGATTGATCCGCTGGAGCAATTCGACTGGTTGAATTTGTCGGTCGGTGCGGCTGGGTTTGTGCTGTGCATTTGGGGAGTTTGGCGGCCAAAAGCTTGGCCGCTGTCTCTGCCTGTCGCGTGTTGGCTGGCTTATTTGTCGTTTGCCACAGCGTTTCGGCCCTTGGATGGCATGATCTTCTCGCCACTTGCGGCTAAGCGACTGGCTGGTCAAACGGTGGCGGTGCCGTGTAATTTCCGAGCGAAGTTTGAAGAGTTTCAGTTTGTGTTTCCGCAGTCGACAATCGTTGGCTATCACGACAGGTTGAACGTCAGGCCGACCCAGCTCGCCGCACACCACAGCGCATTCGTGGTCCGCACCCAGGTGGGGGCGACGGCTCCGTACTGTGTTGAGTGCGATGTCATGGGGAGCCGCTTTGTTTTTCGGTCGCGCCACACCTCTGACGAGATCCGCGCCATGTTGCGAGGTGAGCTTGCAGACAATTTGCTCGCCCGCGAGTGGCTGATACGCGCCGGGCCACAGGTGAGGTTGAGCACGCCCGACCCGCGCTGGGTGGCGGCCATGTCCGATCCTGAGAATCGCTGCCTGTGATGGATTTGGCTTTGACGACCGGTATCGCGGTCAGCTACGTACAGCACGTCTTGATGCTTTTGGCGCTGACGGCTGGCATTTGGGTGCGAGTTCCAAGCCGGTTGCGGATCGCAGCCATGTTGGCCGGCTTGGTGTTGGCGACCGTTTGCGCATGGGTCACGCGTGGCTGGTTCGGCGAGCTCAGTTTTACCAATTCCGCTTGGGCCGCGCTTGCTCTACTTGGCGTGTTTGCACCGTCGCGTCGCACTCATGGCTCGATCCCTTTGGCCATTGCAATGGGCTTTGTGGTCCTCACAACACCGATGTTTGCTGGGGCCTTGTGGCTTTCAGCTTGGGATTTGTACGGTTTTGGGTATGCAAGCGTCAGCGGACTCGCTGCTTTGGCCTTGGCGCTTTTGGCGTGGGCGAGTGGTTTGCGATTGTGGGCTGGCATCATCTTGACGGCGGTTGCATTGTGGTCGCTCGGTATTCGCCACTCACCCAATCTGTGGGACATGCTCATCGATGCGCCGACTTGGGCCGCGCTGTGTGTGGTCTGCGTGACTTCAGCTGCTCGACTCGTCAAGCGCATCCAAACCCGTTCAAATCAGAAATGACGCCTCAAAATAAGCGCGTCCGCATTCAGCGGCGACCACTTCATGGCCTTTTGTTGCTCGATAAACCGATCGGGTTTTCAAGCAACGATGCGCTGCAAAAAGTCAAATGGCTGCTGCGCGCGGACAAAGCAGGACACACCGGCACGCTCGATCCGCTGGCCACTGGCGTGCTGCCGCTGTGCTTCGGCGCGGCCACAAAGTTCAGCCAAATTCACCTCGATGCCGACAAAACCTACGAAGCGACCTTGCGTTTGGGCCAAAACACCACAACCGGGGACGCGGAGGGTGATATTTTGAGCGACGTGGAATTCAGCATTCCGATGACGCGAATCAGTGACGTTTTGCGTGAATTCACCGGACCGATCCAACAAGTTCCGCCGATGTACAGCGCGCTCAAATTCGAAGGCAAGCCACTTTACGAGTACGCCCGCGCGGGAATCGTCCTGGATCGACCCGCACGCGCTGTGACGATCCATTCGATCAGTTTGGACCCTGGTTTTATGCAAAATACCTCCTTGGTCTCCGATTCTATTGACTCGAATGCTATCAAAATAGTAGTTTCATGCAGCAAAGGAACCTACATTCGAACGCTGGCCGAAGACATCGGTCAGCGCTTGGGCTGTGGCGCGCACTTGAGCGCACTGCGCAGAGTCGCGACTGGGCCATTTGCGCAAAATGCGTGCGTGAGTTTGGAGCAATTGACCCAAATGACGGAGTTCGATCGGGTTGCCCAACTGCGTCCGGTAGAGGATTTGCTCCAAAGCGCAAAAAAAGTGACGTTAAGCAACGACAATGTAGGGCGTTTCTTAAGCGGCATGCGCCGCAGCATTGACGCGCCCGATTGCGCTTTGGTTGCCGTTTATGGCGAATCCCCTCGCGCACTTTTGGGCAGCGCGCACATCGCCGGTGGCGAATTGATCCCCACGCGCTTGCTGTCACCGATTGAAGTTTCTGAAGTATTGAGTCAACAACAACCATGAGCACACAAATCCGCAACATCGCGATCATCGCGCACGTCGACCACGGGAAAACTACCTTGGTCGACCAACTCCTGCGCCAGTCGGGCACCTTTCGTGCGAACGAAAAAGTCGGCGAACGCATCATGGACAGCAACGACTTGGAGAAAGAGCGCGGCATCACGATTTTGGCTAAAAACTGCGCTGTGACCTGGAAAGGCACTCACATCAACATCGTCGACACGCCCGGTCACGCAGACTTTGGCGGTGAAGTGGAGCGAGCACTGTCGATGGTTGACGGCGTCGTGTTGTTGATTGATGCCGTTGAAGGCCCCATGCCACAAACCCGGTTTGTGACCCGCAAAGCCTTGGCACTTGGCCTGAAGCCGATCGTGGTCGTCAACAAAGTCGACCGCCCCGGTGCACGTCCTGACTATGTGATCAATGCGGCCTTTGACCTGTTCGACAAGCTTGGCGCGACCGATGATCAGCTTGACTTCCCAGTGGTTTACGCCAGTGGATTGAACGGATGGGCCTCAATGGAAGAGGGGGTTGAAGGCGCGCAGTGGGGCCCCGATTTGGCACCATTGTTCGAGACTGTCCTGAATCATGTGCAAGCGCACCAAGGTGACGAAAACGCGCCTTTGCAGTTGCAAATCTCCAGCATGGACTACAGCAGCTATGTTGGTCGAATCGGCGTGGGTCGCATCAACCAAGGCAGCTTGCGCGTGGCGCAAGATGTCGTTGTGATGGAAGGCCCAGACGGCGTTCAGCGCAAGGCCCGCATCAACCAAGTGTTGACTTTTGAGGGCTTGGAGCGCCGTGCGCTGCAGTTGGGCGAAGTCGCTAAACCCGGCCACATCGTGCTGATCAATGGCATTGAGGATTTGACTCTCGGTGCCACGATCACCGACCCGTTGGCACCCCAGCCATTGCCCATGCTCAAGGTCGATGAGCCGACGCTGACGATGAATTTTTGCGTCAACACCTCTCCACTGGCCGGTCGTGAAGGCAAGTTCGTCACCAGCCGCCAGTTGCACGACCGTTTGCAGCGCGAGTTGCAGTCCAACATGGCGCTGCGTGTCAAGGATACCGACGAAGACGGTATTTACGAGGTGATGGGCCGAGGCGAGTTACACCTGACGATTTTGCTGGAGACCATGCGCCGCGAAGGTTACGAGCTGGCCGTGTCCAAGCCGCGCGTCGTTTGGCGCGAGGTCAATGGCGAGCGCCACGAACCCATTGAGATGTTGACGGTTGACGTTGAAGAGGGTCACCAAGGGGCGGTGATGCAGGCCTTGGGCGAGCGCAAAGGCGAATTGGCGAACATGGAGCCTGACGGCCGGGGTCGCGTTCGCATCGAATACCGCATTCCAGCACGTGGTTTGATTGGTTTTCAAAACGAGTTTTTGAACTTGACGCGCGGCACAGGCTTGGCTAGCAACATTTTTGACGGCTACGAAGCCTTCAAAGGCGAAATCGCCAGCCGCAAGAGCGGCGTGCTGATCAGCCAAGATGACGGCGAGATCGTCACCTACGCCCTTGGCAAACTTGACGACCGCGGACGCATGTTTGTGAAGGCGGGCGACCCGGTCTACGAGGGCATGATCGTCGGCATCCACAGCCGCGACAACGACTTGATCGTCAACGCGGTTCGCCAAAAGCAGCTCACCAACTTTCGCGTGAGTGGCAAAGAAGACGCGATCAAGATCACCCCACCCATCCAACTGACGCTTGAGTACGCGGTCGAATTCATCGAAGACGACGAATTGGTCGAAATCACGCCCAAGAGTATTCGCATTCGCAAGCGCCACCTCAAAGAGCACGACCGCAAGAAAGCCAGTCGCGATAATTAATGACCGCAAGCCCCAACAAGCCGGGCTCGCAAAAAGCCACCAACGCGTTTGACCGCGTTGGTGCAGACATCGAGCCGACCAGCCTCACCGATGCACTCATGGTGGTCGCAGCCGGTGGGCACGGTTTGAGCAAAGCCCAGCTAGAGTTCAACAAAAAGCTCAAACGGGTTCAAAAGCTGCGCGATAGCATGACCGAGCTGTCGGCGGTTGTCGGCCATGAGCGTCCCCTTCACGCCGCAGAAATTAACCCCATGCGGATGGAGCGGGTTTCTCTGGGTCGCACCATGTGTTTGACGCTGCACGAGCGGCTCAGCCGCAAGGGCCTGACCGCTCGGACCCGCGAAGATGCCGAGACTGTTTTGATCGCACTGGCTTGTGATCCGGCTCAAAGCGGCGATACCGAGGTTCAAAACATCTTGGCCATTTACGCGGGCGATGATCCCGGCGACGGCGACGGCTTGGCTCAAGCGGGTAATCACCAAGGTCGCCAAGGTCGCCAAGATCGCGACGATAGCCCGGACATCAGCGCGCGGAGCAGGCTTCGCGAGTGGATTACCGCGACAACGGGCATCTCGCTAACCGATCTGCCCCCCGATGCTTCTGAAGCAGAAATCATGCAGGCGCTTCAGCAGCGAATTTTGGCGCAGCGGGATGCCGAGGCGCTTGAACGCCAGGCACGAAAGGCCAAGCGGCAAGCCAATCGCAAACCGACCGCCAAACAGCTTGAGCGCGAAGCGGCCGAAAAGGCTCTGGCTGACTTGAAAGCGCAAGAGTCAACAGATGCCGAGGCGGCGATTCGCACGGTTTACCGCGCTTTGGCCAGCCAATTGCACCCTGATCGCGAAACCGATCCGCACGAGCGTGAACGCAAATCAGCCCTCATGAGCGAGGTGAACGCCTCGTATGACAAGCGCGACTTGCTTGCTTTGCTGGGCTTGCAGCTCAAAATCAACCAAACCAACCCCGACAAATTGCAAGCTTTTGCCGCTGAACGTTTGCTGGCGCTGGGCTCGCTGCTCAATGAGCAATACAAAACACTCACCCGTGACAAAAATGTGTTGGTCGCGCAAATTCAAGACGAGTTCGGCCTTGACTGGCACACCGTCATCGATGCCCGAACGCTGGCACCACTGCTGGCTCGTGAGCGACGCCAGTACGCAGCAGCCAACGGGATGATGAACGACGTGTTGGGCCGCATGTCAGACGACAAATGGTTCAAAGCCTGGGTGAAACGCGAAGCCGAAGAGGTCGCTCAACAGTCAAACCCGTTTGGGTTTTGAGTCTTGAGCCAGCCACTGAGTCTCAGCCGTGGGCAGGCCGTCGCATTGATGCTGCTCATCACCTTCATGTGGAGCATTGCAGGGGTCGTTTCGCGCCAATTGGAGTCGGCCAGTTCGTTTGAGGTGACGTTTTGGCGGGCGGCTTTCACGGTGCTGTCGCTGGCGGTTTTGATGCCGCTCATGCAAGGTCGCCGTGCTTTGACTCAAATTGCGTGGCGAAACCCGGCACTGCTGATCAGCGCCATGTGCTGGGCTGTGATGTTCACCGCTTTCATGCTGGCGTTGACGCTCACCACGGTGGCTAATGTGCTCATCACCATGGCGCTTGGGCCGTTGTTCACCGCGTTGCTCGCTCGTTTCGCGCTAGGCCAAGCGTTACCGATGCGCACCTGGGCCGCGATTGCGGCAGCCGGGGCAGGTATCACCTACATGTATGCGCCCCAGATCAACGCAGGCGCATCGATGCTGGGCAGTTGGGTCGCTCTGGGCGTGCCGATTGCGGCAGGCGTGCAGTGGACGCTCACGCAAAGCATGCAGCGCCAATCGACTTCGGCCAAACCCGTTGACCTGATACCGGCTGTGCTGCTCGGTGCGCTCATCTCCAGTGCGGTGACGTTGCCGCTGGCGTATCCGTTTTCGGCCAGCGGCAGCGACATCGCTTGGCTGGCCTTGCTTGGTTTGGTGCAATTGGCCATTCCGTGCGCGCTCAGTGTCGTGTGCGCACGGGTGCTGGCCGGGCCAGAAATCGCGCTGCTGGCCTTGCTGGAGGTCATCTTTGGCATCGCTTTGGTGTGGGCATTCGGCGGTGAAACACCCGACACCCGCGTGCTGCTGGGCGGTGCGGTCGTTGTTTTAGCGCTGGCGGTGAACGAGTTTTTTGGGTTACACAAGTCCCGATTGAGTTGATTTTTTGTTTTTTTGATAGCATCAAGTTCAATGAATACGGAGACCAAAGTCGATATTTCTTCCAAAATGAGCTTGAACGCCTCCAAACTGATTGGCGAGACAACCCGCCACGACGGCCTGGACATGTTGCGCGGGTTTGCCATGGTTTGGATGACCGTGTTCCATTTCTGCTTTGATTTGGCCAATGCGCGTTTCATCAATCAAAACTTCTATGCCGATCCGTTTTGGACTTGGCAGCGTTCGTTCATCGTGAGCCTTTTTTTGCTTTGCGCGGGCATGGGGCAAGCGGTTGCGGTGTCGCAGGGGCAAACTTGGCCACGGTTTTGGCGGCGGTGGGGGCAGATTGTGGCCTGCGCGGCTTTGGTGAGTTTGGGGTCTTGGTTGATGTTTCCCAAAAGCTTCATTTACTTCGGCGTGCTTCACGCCATGGCGGTGATGCTCATTGTGGCGAGGCTGACGGCGTTTTGGGGGCGCGGATTGTGGCTCGCGGGTGGGTTGGCGTTCGCTTTATTTTTGATAGCAACAAACTCAATGAATACGGAGACCAAGTGGCATTTTCTCAATGAAATGCCTTGGAATGTGCTTGGAATCATCTCCGTCAAGCCCATCACCGAAGACTACGTGCCTTTGCTGCCCTGGATGGCGGTGATGTGGTGGGGCGTGGCGTTGGGGCAGTGGTTGTTGCGCAAAAGGCCGGGCGTTTTGGCGGCTAATAGATGGCAAGGTGCTTTAGTCGGCCGCTCGTTGGCGGGCATGGGGCGCTGGAGTTTGAGTTACTACATGGTTCATCAGCCATTGCTGCTGGGTCTACTGGCGGCTTGGACTTGGTGTGCAGGTTAAATTCATGCGTGACAAAGTACTCAGTTAGCGTTTTAATGAAGTTCGTCAATAGTTTTAGGAGCATCACATGAAAGCACTCGGCGC
>JANOPN010000055.1:0-14671 GCA_031421855.1 Comamonadaceae bacterium | reverse complement strand
CTCATGCTGAGGAAGTCCGCCAGCCTCACGCCTTCACCGAGTCCAGCTTTGGTTCTTGCCATGATCTTCTCCGCGGTGGTTACGGAAATGAATCATAGCAGGAAATCACTTAACCGAACAGTATTGGGTCAGGTCTCCCATCTTGCATGGAATTTCGGGTTCAACGGTCAGTCGCGTGATCTTGGCGGCAAAGAAGTAGAGGGCGGCAGGGTCAAGTCTTGCATTGCGATGATTTTTACGCAAATTTCATAGCAACAAATCCAATGAATCCTGTGACCAAGTGCCAAAAAGGTACCGAAAAACCCTCTTTTGGGCTCGCTGCGACCTCGGCGTCTCTGCGTTGAGCTGCATTTGCACCCGCATCTGCACCGGATCCGACCCTAAACGCCACCCAAGCCATCGGCGTGGCAACTGGGCTTCAAGACAAATTTCAACACGAGGTCGGGCCAAAAATATGAAGGCGAGCAGGGACGCAAGAACCCGCGATTGCTTGCAGCATCACATTTCGTTTGAACCGGCTTCTGTTTTCATATTAATGGGGCGAGTTCTTAGCTGATTTTCAGGCCGAGCGGATTGGGCGCTTTTAGGTCGAGCAATGCGGTGGTGTCGGTTGCGTTCAGGCTCAGCCGCCACGCATGCAAGCCGCGTAATCCGGGGTCAGGTTTAATTCTCGAAAGGGTTAGCGCCGCTTGCGGGTGGTCCGAAGGCGGCTTGGATCAATCGGTGGGAGCCGATGGGGCGCTTGTGATTCGGCGACTTTCGAGGTTTAAAACCCGTTTTTCGTGAGCCAAGTGTCGAGTACCGGGCCCCAAATGCGGCCACCGGCGCTGAGGAGTCGATGGCCGTCTGGCTCGACTGGTGGGGCGGCGAAGAATTCGGCTGTGTGTTTTTGGCCGGCGGCGGCTGCCAGCTCGACATGGGCTTTATGCCATTGTTTGGGGGCTTCTGCGCCCCAATAGAGGTCGTTTTCTGAGTAGAGCCACAGGCTAGGCGCTTGGGTCGTTTTACCTGCGTTGCTTAAGACCTCGCCCAAACGATCGGCCTGACATGACGCGCCGGGTGAGGTCTGGGGGTTGCCGCCCGCGCCGCCAGCAAAGTTGATGCAGCCGACGACACCAGGCCAATTTTGGCCGCAGGCCACGACTGTGGTTAGCCCGCCGACGGACTGACCGACGAGCAAGATGCGGTCTTTGCTGGCCCAGTTTTGTTCTTGAAGCCAGGCGTGAGCGCTGCGCACGGCGTGAGCGGCCGCGTTTGCCGTGCGGTTGAAGTCGGCGCGGCCGATGCATGGGCTGCCAGCGGGCAGTCGAATGCCGCTGGCTTCGGGGTCAACGGCCGTGTTGTCGCCGTAGCCGGGGCGAATGGGGGCGATCACGGCATAGCCTTTGGCATGCCAGTAGCGCACGTGGGAAATTTGCACGGGGTTTTTGACAGCGGCGCGTTCGGCATCGGTGCCAGCGCGCCCGTGCGAAAAGATGACGACGGGCCACGGCTCAACACTGGCGTTGGCTTGGGACGGCGGCGGCTTGAAGACGTGAAGGGGCATGGGCGCGTCGCCTCCTCGAACGCCGGCCCCTTTGACCGGCACGGTGATGATCTCAGCGGTGAGCGCGTTGTCCGGGCGTGTGGTTTGGGTGAATGCGGGCGCCGTGAATGTGGCAGCGGCGAGGCCAAGCAGGGCGAAGGCGAAGTGGTTCATCGGCTGAGTCTAGTAGGACTGACGCAAAACTGTCCGCGCGATGCTGTCGGCACTGTCGTCGTCGCGCCGCGCCGCGGCTAGAAGCTCAAAACGGGCTGATTTGACAACAAATCAGCCATTGGTCTCGTTATCTATTGGGTTTGTTGCTATACTTTTTGAGAAAAACTCAAGCGATTTGAACGGCTTCATTTGCGCCGCGAACCGTGACTTTGCCGATTTCGTAGACCGTTTCACCCGCATCACGCAGCATTTGGGCGCACTCGCTGGCCTGAGCAGCGCTGACGACGATGACCATGCCGATGCCGCAGTTGAAGGTGCGGTGCATCTGAGATGCGCTGATGTTGGCGGTGGCTTGCAGCCAAGCGAAGAGTTCGCTGGTGGGCCAAGCGTTGCGGGCTAAGCTGACGGCCAAATCGTTGGGCAATACGCGGGGGATGTTTTCGGTCAGGCCGCCGCCCGTGATATGCGCCATGGCTTTGACGCCGACCTCGGCCTTCAAGGCTTCGATCAGTGGTTTGCAGTAGATGCGGGTTGGGGCCATGAGCGCTTCTTTGAAGGCTTTGCCGTCGAGTTGCTCAGGGAGGGTGTTTTGGGCTTGGGCGCGCTCGATGCACTTGCGAACCAGGCTGAAGCCGTTTGAGTGCACGCCGTGGCTGGCCAGACCCAAGACGATGTCGCCGTCTGCGACGTCGCTGCCGGTCAAGATTTTGGATTTTTCGACGGCACCGACCGCGAAACCGGCCAAATCGTATTCGCCGGGCGGGTACATGCCGGGCATCTCAGCCGTTTCGCCGCCAATCAAGGCGCAGCCGGCTTGCTCGCAGCCGCGTGCGATGCCGGCGATGACGCGTTCGGCGACGTCAACATCGAGCTTGCCGCATGCGAAATAGTCCAAAAAGAACAGGGGCTCTGCGCCTTGCACGAGCACGTCGTTGACGCTCATCGCCACGAGGTCTTGACCCACGCCGTCGTGCATGCCCCACTCAAAGGCGAGCTTGAGTTTGGTGCCCACGCCGTCGGTGCCGCTGACCAGCACCGGCTCGCGCAAGTGTTTGGGCACTTCAAACATGGCACCAAAGCCACCGATGCCCGCCAAAACCCCCGCGCGCATGGTGCGTTTGGCGTGGGGCTTGATTCGCTCGATCAAGGCGTCGCCCGCGTCGATGTCCACACCGCTGGATTGGTAGGTGATGGCATCTGTGGCGGGGGCGGGCGGGCGAATTGAGTTCATGTGATTACTATAAAAAGTGTAGCAACAAATCGAATGAATCCGGTGACCAGAAGCCGATTTAACTCTATTTTAGTGCCCTGAGCCGTCACGGGTGTATGCAAGTGCGTCTTCTGACGTGGCGGCTACACTGTTTGCAACTTCTTGCTTGACTTCAACAAATGCAACTCAATTCTGCTCAAAAACAAGGCTTGGCTTGGGCCGGCATCGCTGCTGGTTTGGGCCTTGCTTTGTGGCTGTTGGCCCCGGTGTTGACGCCGTTTGTGGTTGCGGCCGTGTTGGCCTATGCCTTGGCGCCGGTGGTGGACAAGCTGCAACGCAAAGGTGTCGCGCGGGTCATCGCCGTGGTGGTGGTTGAAGTGTTGTTCATCGTGGCCTTGTTGTCTGTGATGCTGCTCATCGTGCCGATCATTGCCAAAGAGCTGCCGTTGCTGCGCGAGCAAATTCCCATCTTGGCGGAAAAACTCAACACGGGTTTGCTGCCTTGGTTGGCTCAGTGGGGTATTCATGTGTCGCTGGATGTGGCGAGCATCAAGGCGTTTGTGCTCAAGTACCTGAACGCCAACGCCGAGGACGGCTTGGCTGCCGTGCTGGCTTCGGTTCGCATTGGCGGCAGTGTGGCGCTGGCGGTGATTGGTAACGCGGTTTTGGTGCCCGTTGCCCTGTTTTATCTGCTTTTGGATTGGAATGGCTTGGTTCAGCGGCTGCGCGACTTTGTGCCGATGCGACTGCGCGCGGGAGTTGATGGTTTTGCCTGCGAATGCGATGAGGTGTTGGGGCAGTATTTGCGCGGGCAGCTGCTGGTGATGGCCATTTTGTCGGTGTTTTATGCGGTCGGTTTGGCGCTGTTTGGGCTTGATTTGGCGCTGCCCATTGGCGTGTTCACCGGCATGGCGATGTTTGTGCCGTACCTGGGCTTTGGCACGGGACTGATTTTGGCCATTTTGGCTGGCTTGCTGGAATTTGCATCGGCCAAGGCGTTTTTGATGATCGCGGTGGTTTTTGGGCTGGGCCAGCTGATCGAGAGTCTGTATTTAACGCCTCGACTGGTCGGCGAGCGCATTGGCCTGCACCCGCTTGCGGTGATTTTTGCGCTCTTGGCGTTTGGCCAAATCTTGGGTTTTGTGGGCGTGTTGATCGCGCTGCCGGCCAGTGCGGTTTTGTTGGTCGGCCTTCGCCGGCTCAAGGCGGGTTATTTGGCCAGCGAGCTTTTTTCAGGCAAATAGCGCGTTCAGATGCGGTGAATTCGCCGCGCCGACTTGCTGTCGGCGGGCAGGTCGGCGTGGCGCTCAAAGTTGTCGATCAACACCGATGCGTTGCCACTTTGGGCAAGGTGCATCGCAATCCACACGCGGTAATTCAAATCTGCCCCAACAGGAATGAGTGCGTGACCACGCAGGCCGCTTGCGATCACGCCTGCAGCATGGTGGCGCAGGCCTTCTTCATGCAGCAGCTTGCCGTATGCGACCAAGAACCGGGTTTGTCCAACGCGAGCAGCAAGGTCACCGGACGCAGCCTGTGCGCCAACTTGGCCAGCGGCAACTAAAAGCACATTGTCGCGAACGCTGGCGCCATGTTCACGTTCAATTTCGCCGATGTTGTCGAGTTGCACCAACATCACCGCGCAGGGCTGGCCTCGATCAGCCGATTGGGTGATGAGTTCATCCAGGCGGCCAATGGCCGCTTTGCGTGGCACCAAGCCGGTGAGGGCGTCAACTCGGTCCAGCTCCCGCATGCGGCTTTCGGTCGCAGCGAGGTCTCGGCTGTGGCGTTGCATCACGTACAGCATGGCGATTGATTCGGTGACTAGGCCCAAAATGAAGCCGTACTCGGTGAAGGCGGAGCGCGGAATTTGGTTCAAGCTGTAGACGATCTGCGGAATCGAACCGGCAACCACAGGGAGCATGGCCAACAACATGGCACCGCTGAGCCGATAGCCGCTGCGCCACGACTGAAACATGGTGCCACACAGCACGACTGCGCCAGTCGCACCGATGAGTGGGGCTTGAAACGCGATCCAATCGAGAAGTTGAAGCCGTGTGGCCTGAGCGGCGCTCGGCATCAGTCCGGGTGTGTAGTCTGCGCGCAGGGCGACAAATGCCAAAATCGTCAAACTCGCCAAGGAAATGTAGGCCACGCTGGCCCAAGCCCATCTGGGTGCGCGCTTGAACGCTTGTGTGGCATGCAAGGCAAAGGCGACGCACAAAATCGCTGCGACCTCGATCAAGGCGAACACGCTGATTTCATGCAAGAAGGGGCAACGATCCAGCACCGTGGCACCCAAAAGACCGATGACTGCGAGCTGGCCGAATGTCATGCATAGGTTGTACCCAGCGTAGCTGAGCCAAAGGGGCTCGCGCCAGGTCAGCCAACTCGCCAACGCCAACCCGACCACAACCAACGTGACACCGATGTAGAGCCCCAAAATCAATCGCTCGTACTGGCGACTTTGCAAATAGGTCTTGGTCGACATGATTTGCAAGCCAGTCCACGAACCGTAAGGGTCGTGAGCACGCACATACAGGCGTTGTGGCATGCCGACAGGTGCGGAAATGGCAAACACCGGTCGCATGTCGGGAATGGGCCACGTCGCTACAGCAACCGCCGTGCCTGCGTGTTGCCCGTGCCACTTGCCTTGGCTGTCTTGGGTGTAGAGGCTAACTTGGTCAATTGAGACCTGTCTTGCGCCGAGGTACCACGCGAAGTCTCGATCAATCGCATTGACGTCGATGCGCAGCCACAGGGCCTGTTGCGCACCTTTGAGCGCGTCGCCTCGTTTGGATAACGGGCCAAATGCAGATTCATTCAGCGCGTGGACTTGGTCAACACTGGCTTGCCCTGTCATGTCTACCCACGCCCGCACGCTCGAGTCAATCACCGTCGGTGAGTCTGATGCCCTCAGCTCGATGATTTTGGGCTGCGCAAACGCAGCCGTCACGGCGACCAGGGCCAGAAGCAACGCAAGACAAGCACGCCATGGGGTCGCACGAATCCCCTGCGCTGCTTGCCACGGATGTTGGCGTTTCAATCTGAGCATTGAATGTTCATCATTTGGGTCAATTTAGCATGTCGAGCTGTCGATTGGCTGGGCTTGCCTACAATGCGCCCCCATGCAACAGCTCACGCTGGATATGGGCATGAAGCCTGTGCCCAATTTCTCGAATTTCTTGGTCGGCCCCAACGACGCTGCCTTTCAACACCTGAAGTTGTGGGCAACTGCGCCGACTCGCTCACCGGTTCCAACCTACGTCTGGGGCGACCCGGGCTGTGGCAAAACCCATTTGCTTCGTGCGTGCGCAGACGTGATGTCTGCCAGCGGCGCTCGCATTGGCTGGCTGGATGCCACGATGCGCGAGCCGCCCGAGTTTGACCCGCGCTGGGCGGCCGTGGTGCTTGACGATGTTCACGCCTTCAGCGCGGTGCAACAGCATGCGGCGTTCAAGTGGTTCATTGAGGCCCAAACTCACCAGCGCTGGGTGCTGGCCTCAGGCAGCCTGCCCGTGACTGACTTGGGCCTGCGCGACGATTTGCGCACCCGGCTGGGTTGGGGGCATGTGTTTGCGCTCCAAGCCTTGTGTGATGCCCAGCGACGAGCGGTGTTGCGCCAACAGGCCGATGCGCGCGGTGTGTTCCTCAAAGACGAGGTGATGGACTTCATTTTGAACCGCTTTTCGCGCGACTTGGGCTCACTGATGCAGCTCCTTGAGCACTTGGACCACTACGCCTTGGCCAACAAACGGGTGGTCACGGTGGCCTTGGTCAAAGACATGTTGGAGTCGCTCTAGCGTGAATTTAGCCCTGTTTGACCTCGACCACACCCTGCTTCCGATTGATTCGGACTACGAGTGGGGCAACTTCACCTTGAAGCTGGGCTGGGTGGACCCAGTCCGCTTTGCCGCTCAAAACGATCTATTTTTTGCTCAGTACAAGGCCGGTGAGCTGGACGGCCCCGCTTATGTGCGTTTTGCGACCGAGGCGTTTGTGCGCCACGGCGCGACGCTGGCGCACGCGGCGCATGCCCAGTTCATGCGAGAAGTGATTGAGCCGCAAATTCACCCAAGCGCGCTCGCACTGATTGACAAGCACCGCCAACGCGGCGATCAAGTCATCATCGTCACGGCGACAAACGAGTTCGTGACCCGCCCAATCGCGCAGCGTTTGGGCGTGACTGAGTTGATTGCGGTCGAATTGACTCGTAACTCAAACGGCTGGTTCACCCGCGAGATCAAGGGCGTGCCCAGCATGAAGGCGGGCAAGGTCGTGCGCGTGACGCAGTGGCTTGAGTCTCGGGGCTTGAGTTGGGGCGATGTCGGCCACAGCACGTTTTATAGCGACTCCATCAACGACATCGCGCTTTTGGAGCAGGTGACTGAGCCAGTCGTGACGAACCCGTCAGATGCCCTTCGGGCGCTTGCTGTGGCTCGGGGCTGGCCGATCTTGGACTTGTTTGCCAAAATTTAGCGGTCTCAATCTGTTCCAATCGGGTTCGTGATTAAACAATTCATTAAAAACCTGTTCGCTGGCCCATCGGGCAAGGTCAGCCGAGTGGCAAAACCCAAATTTGGCAAACGCGTGGATGTGAGCGTCGCAGAGCACGGCATCGACCCCGAATTCCTTGATCGACGCGCCGTCGATGTCGTCACCACCTTGCAGCAAGCTGGTTTTGAGGCTTACATCGTTGGTGGCGCGGTGCGCGATTTGCTGCTCGGTCTGCGGCCCAAAGACTTTGATGTGGCGACCAATGCCACGCCGGAAGAAGTCAAGGCGCTGTTTCGGCGCGCATTCATCATCGGGCGGCGATTTCGCATCGTGCACGTGGTGCATGGGCGCGGGCGTGAGCACGAAGTCATCGAGGTGTCAACGTTTCGCGCGGTCTTGGACGCGGCTCAGGCCGAAAGTGTGTCGGGCAACGAGAAAACGTCCAAGCAAGCTTTGGCGGGTATGACGCACGCGGTTGATGCGTCGGGCCGCGTGCTGCGCGACAACGTTTGGGGGCCCATGGAAGAAGACGCTGCGCGGCGAGACTTCACCATCAATGCCATGTATTACGACCCAACCCGCCAGCTGGTTGTGGACTATCACAACGGGATGCGCGACTCAAAAGCACTCACCATCCGCATGATTGGTGACCCGGCAGCGCGCTTTCGCGAAGACCCGGTGCGCATCATCCGGGCTGTTCGGTTTTCAGCCAAACTTGCGGCCAGCGGCTTCAAGATCGAGGCCAAAACCTTGTCGGCGATGTTGCCAGCGCTCCCGCTGCTGCGCGACGTGCCGCAAAGCCGATTGTTTGACGAAATGCTCAAACTACTGCAAACCGGTCACGCCATCGCGTCAGTGACGCAGCTTCGGGCCTTGGGTATTTCAACCGGCATCTACCCGCTGCTCGACGTGGTGGTGGAGCGCGCAGACACCGTGTTTGTCAAGGCCGCATTAGAGGACACCGACCGCCGCGTCGGCGAGGGCAAGCCGGTTGCACCGAGCTTTTTGTTGGCCTGTGCGCTTTGGGCGGACGTGCGCGAAGAGTGGACGCGCAAACTCAAACATTTGTTTCCTTTTCCGGCACTGCAAGAAGCGGTTGACGACGTGTTCAACCGCCGCATCGGTGACGTGAGCGGAAGAGGCAAACTCGCGGCTGACATGCGCGAGATTTGGCTCATGCAGCCCCGTTTTGACAAGCGGGTTGGCTCCACGCCATTTAGTTTGGTAGACCACCCACGGTTTCGAGCCGGCTTTGACTTTTTGCGTCTGCGCGCCGATGCCGGTGAAGTCAGCGATGAGCTGGCGACTTGGTGGGAGGACTTCTCGCTTGAGTCGGACGACGGCCGCGAGTCCATGGTGCAAGACATTCGCGAAGCTCAAAAGCGCGAGCAACAAGGCAAGTCGCGAGCAACCAACCCGGCAGCAGTCGCTTCGCCGTCTGGCTCGGTGCCACAAGTCGAGGGTGCGCCGTCGTTGGATGGAACCGCGCCCAAAAAGCGCCGTCGCCGCCGCAAACCCGGCGCGGGCGGTGCTGAATCGGGCAGCGCGACCGCCTGATTGCCCGCCATGTGTCGCCGAACACCGGTGCTTGCAACCGTTGGTTTGGGTGCCAACTTGGGGGATGCGCAGGTGTCGGTTCGCTGGGCGCTTGCGCAGCTGGGCAGCTTGGCAACCGGGGCGGTTTCATCTTCTGGCTTGTACGGGTCGGCGCCGGTCGATGCGTCTGGGCCCGATTTTGTCAACGCGGTTGCGCAGTTTTCGACCGAACTCAATGCTGTTGAGTTGTTGCATGCCCTCCAAGCGATTGAAAACCGCGCTGGGCGAGAGCGCCCGTACAAAAACGCGCCGCGCACGCTCGATCTCGATTTGTTGAGTTACGGCGATGCGCGCATCGACTCAACGAAGTTGGTCGTGCCGCATCCCCGCATGTTTGCGCGAGCCTTCGTCGTCATTCCGTTGGCGCAGTTGGCCCCCGAACTGGTCAGCGCCGACGCGATTCAGGCTGTTTCAGGGCAAGGCATCTGGCCGCTTTGACGGCGCGGTGGTTGCGGTTGTCAGGCCAATGCTGTGAAAAAACACCTCGCCGTTGATGCCAATGGCTCGGTTGGCCTTGACCATGTCTGCAACCACTTCGGGTGAATTCACCACGTTTTGGCCGAGCGACAGCAGCACACCCGTGGCCATGTTGGGGGCTTTTGTTGCTGGCAAATTACTCATCATCAACCCATGCGTTTGCTTGAGCAGGCGCCCATATCCAGCCGCTTCGCGCCGGTAGAGTTGCGGAATGATCTCGTCGACCAGCCCAAGCCGCATCCAGGCTGGCCAGTCTTGCAAATATTCTTGGAATCCCCACGGGTACGGGCTCGGCGCGGAGCTGACGATGAAGTCACTTCGAACCGATTTAAGCGCTGACCGCAGGCTTTTGAAGTACGTCGTGAGCTGATCGGCACGCCACTGCGTCCACTCAGGGTCGCGGTCGTTGGCGGGAAGTGGCTTGCCTGTCGCGGCAACAAACGCGGCCACAACGGCCGGGTTGTGACCTCCTTCAACCGGTTGAGCGGGCAGGCGGTCATCGCCTTGAATGCCGCTTAAGCTTGGGTAGTTGCGAGCCAGCTCCGTGCAAAGTGACGTCACAAATGTTTGAACTTCTGGGTCAAAAGCGTTCATCCAGTGGAATTCATTCTTCACCAGCGGTTGCCCTTGGCGATTGAGTGCCGCCCAACCGGGGTGTGCGCTGAGCAAGGTGCTCGCGTGGCCAGATTTGCCGTGGTGGCTGGCAAAGCCGAATTCCAGCCAGGCAATTACCCGAATGCCGTGTGCCGCGCCAGCCGCAATGGCCTCAGACAGCGGATCGCGCCCAGCAAACTGGGGCGCAATTGCGGCACCCACGGCTTGCTGCATCACGGCACTGGGGTAGTGCGTTCGCCCGTGATTGAGCGCGGCCAAATAAACGGTGTTGATGCCGGTCGATTTAAACGCGGCCATCTCCCTGTCCATGGTTTGTGGGCTTTGCCAAAAGAGATTGTGCTGCGGCCCGGCGACCCACACCCCGCGTATCGGCGCTGTGGTCACTGTCTGAATTTGTGCATTGGCGACTTGAAAACCGAAAAACAGGGCAAAAATCAGAAAATAGTCGGCAAATATGCTCTTGGTCACCGGATTCATTGGGATCGTTGCTATGATTTTATGAGTGATCAGTGGGTCGCGCATGCGCTACTTCGCTTTTGCACCCTCTGAAATCAAGCGGTGATAAAAGCGCACCAAGTCGACGACATTGCTGGTGGCGATGCGCTCATTGGTTCCATGAAACCTGGGCAGGTCTTCAGACTTGGCCTTAACTGGCGAAAACTTGAAAATGTGGTCACTGATGTCGCCAAAGTGAATCGAGTCGGTGCCACCAATCATCAAGCCCGGTGCGACCAAGGTGCCCGGAAACACTTCGCGAATGGTTCGGTTGATTAAGCGATAGGGCGTTGACTCGGTTGGCGCGACTTTGGATGCATCGACTGCGCCGGGCAGGGCGATGAGCTCAAATTTGTCGCTGCCGGTCGCGTCCTTGACCTGAGACTTGACGCGCTCAATGATTTGCTCTTTGGTGTCACCGGGTAGCAACCGAAAATTGACGGTGGCCTCGGCCCGGCCGGGCAAGACGTTGTCTTTATTGCCCGCATTGAAAACGGTCAGCGCCGTCGTGGTGCGCAACATGGCGCGGGTGCTGGCACCGCTGTCGAGCTGTTTTTGGACCACTGGGCCAAAGAGCCAAAGGTTTGAAAGCGCAACCCTTGAAAAACCGCTCATTTCTGGGGCAAGCGTGGCGAACATCTCACCCGCCACGCCGCGAATGCCGCCGGGCAGTTGGTCGTCATCAATTCGTCGCAGCGCTGCGCTCATCATGCCAATGGCGCTGGTTCCTTTGGCTGGGGGCATTGACGAGTGTCCCGGCGTTGCTGACATTTTGAGCACAACCGAC
Organism: Comamonadaceae bacterium; assembly: GCA_031421855.1. Lineage (GTDB taxonomy): Bacteria > Pseudomonadota > Gammaproteobacteria > Burkholderiales > Burkholderiaceae_C > JAAFHN01. The sequence goes on along the minus strand of JANOPN010000055.1, from coordinate 3,295 downwards.
AAATAGCCCTTTTCGGCAACCCCGATCAAAGCGGCTGGTTTCGTCAGGCCGGGCATGATGCCATCGGTGATGAGTAAGCCTTCATCGACAATGAAGTCCAGTTGAACCTTGCGCTCTTTCATCAAGGCTGCGATTCGAGCGGCCCCACGCAAACCGCCAATCTCTTCGTCTGCGCCAAAGGCTAGGTGAATCGTGCGCTCAGGTTTGTAGCCGCTGGCAACCAGCATCTCAATGGCCTCCATTTGTGCCATCAAGTTGCCTTTGTCGTCCCACGCGCCGCGACCCCAAACGAAGCCGTCTTTCACTTGCCCGGAGAATGGATCGACTGCCCAGTCTTGTGCGGTGCCCGATGCAACCGGCACGACGTCTTGATGCGCCATCAACATGATCGGCTTGGCCTGCGGGTTGCTGCCTTGCCAGGTGTAGAGCAGGCTCAACTCGCCCACGACTTCGCGTTTGAGCACGGCGTGAGCCTTGGGAAATCGCTCTTGGAGCAACGTGTGCAGCGCCTTGAATTGGTCGCTGCTGAGGTTGGGGTCGTCTCGCGAAGAAATCGTGCGCAAACGCACCGCCTCACCCAAACGGGCGGCAACCGCGGCTTCGTCAACTGGCAACAGGGCCAATGGGGGTACCTCAAGTTGCCGAGATCCTTGGCGCCAGGTGTTGAAACCCAGCGCACCGGCCAGTGCTACGACGCCAAGCAGCAAACCCAGCAGAATTTTTTTGATCATGTCGTTTCAACCTTTGTTTGTTGTGCGACGCATCTTAAGCGGCGGGTTTGACGCCCGGCGTGCCGAGTTCAACCTCAAAACTGGCCTGAATTCTGAAAACAGATGAGTCGCGCACCGGATGGGGCGTGCCAACGAAGTCACATCGGGTGGTGCTGGGAGTCACGGTGATGAGGCCATAGCCGCGCTCATCGCTTCTGGCATGGCGCATGTCGGGCGAGTTGGCTTGAACGGCTGCCATGAGCGCGTCGTTTAAGCCTCTTGAGGTGATGCTGGTCGTGACGAATTCGCTGGCGATGATGGGTGATGCGCTGTCGTTGGGTTTGAGTCGCAAATCGGCTGCGACATGTCGGTGGACATCACCGCCAAGCGTGACGACATTGTTCAGTTGACCGTGCTGAATCGTGCGAAGCAGGCGCTCGCGGGCGGCGGGATAGCCGTCCCAGGCATCGGTCCAAGCCTTGGCCTCGCCCCCGACCGCAGCGAAATTGGGCGTTGTGGTCGAAATTTGGGTGGGCTGTGCCAAAAGCCGCCACGTCGACTTGCTGGCTTGCATGCCGTCGCTGAGCCATCGTTCCTGCGCCATGCCCAGCAAACTTCGGGACGGGTCAAACAACTCGGGGCAACTGCTGGCGGTAACGAGTTTGCCGCCGCCCTTGCCCTCGCCACCGGGTGGCTGCTGGCAGGCGTGCACGTGGCGGTGTTGTCGGGTGTCCAGCGTCCACAGAGTCGCGAGTTGCCCCCACCGGATGCGCTGGTTCAGCGCCATTTGCGCCGCCGCGTCTTGGCCGGGCCAGTGCTTAAGCGCTTTGGGCATGGGTTGATGCTCCCAGTAGGCTTGGTAGGCGCTGGCACGTTGTGCCGCAAATGTGGGCGCGTCGATGAGCCTGGCAGACGCAAGTGCGGCGTAGTCGTTTTCGACTTCGTGGTCGTCCCACATCAGCACCCATGGGTGGGCGGCGTGCGCGGCTTGCAAGTCGGCGTCTGACTTATAGAGCTCGTAGCGTGTGCGGTAGCCGTCTAAGGTGCGCGGAACGCTGGCGGCGTTGTGGTCTCGAATGCGCAGCGCTTTGGCGTAGTTGGACTCATAAATGTAGTCACCCACAAAGGCGACGCAGTCGAGGTCGAGCTGGGCAATTTCACGCCAGGCTTTGAAGGTGCCTGCCTCAAAGTGCTGGCAACTGGTCAGTCCCAATCGAAGCTTTGCCGGGCTCGCGTCAAGTGCGGGAGCGGTTCGCGTGCGACCCACTGCGCTCTGGGCGTCACCGGCTAAAAATCTATAAAAGTAGGGGGTTTGGGGTGCGAGGCGCTGCGGCCAGAGGTGCACACTGTGTCCTTGGCTAGCCAGAGCGACCGCGTCAAGGCGCTGCAAGCCCTTGGAAAAAGCCTCGTCTAGCGCGATTTCACAACGCACAGGCACGTCAACATCGTCCTTAATCCCGATTAAGCGGGTCCAAAGCGCGATGCCGTTGGGTTCGGGGAAACCGCTGGCGACACCCAGTGCAAACGGGTTTTGGTTGAAGCGCAAACCAAACAACTGACCCAGCGATTGACCAAAGGCCGGGGTCGCGCAGGCACAGGCCAACCCCAACCCCAACGCGGCTTTTAAGGTGCGGCGGCGACTGGGTTGTGCTGGGCTCATGAAAAGCGCTTCACGTAGACCTGCGAATTGCGGCCTGGGTTGTATTTTTTGCGCTTGGCCTCTGGCAACCATGACACATCAACTTGGGTGAAGCCGCGCTTGACAAACCAGTGCATGGTGCGGGTGGTCAGCACAAAAATACTCTCCATCCCCGCGGCGCGGGCGCGCTGTTCGATGCGTTTGAGGAGTCTGTCGCCGTCGCCTTGGCCTTGCACCTGAGTGCTGACGGCCACGGCGGCCATTTCGCCTGTTTTGGCCTCAGGGTAGGCATGCAAGGCGGCGCATCCGAAAATCACGCCGTCGTGCTCAATCAAGGTGTAGTCGGTGATGCCTTGCTCAATTTCATTGCGATCGCGCTTGACCAAGGTGCCTTCGCTTTCAAAAGGCTCAATCAGGGCCAAGATGCCGCCCAAGTCGTCAGCCGTGGCCTCGCGCACCGACTCCAGCTTTTCGTCAACGACCATGGTGCCGATGCCGTCGTGCACGTACACCTCAAGCAGCAAAGCGCCGTCAACTTTGAACGGCAAAATGTGGCTGCGCTCGACACCGGCTTTGCAGGCTTTGACGCAGTGTTGCAAATAAAACCCCATATCGGCCGGCGACTGGGGCGCCGGCAGTCGCGCGAGCAATTGCTCGGCACTTTTGAGCGGCAGCTCGGTGTCGATGGGGTTGTCTTCGCTCTCGGGCTCGCCGGGGTGCATGCGGATGCCGGGCACCTCGGTCAAAAAGATCAGCTTGTCGGCCTGCAGCGCGCTGGCCACCGAGGTCGCCACTTCCTCCATCGTCAAATTGAACGCCTCGCCGGTGGGCGAAAAGCCAAACGGCGACAGCAGCAGCATGGCCCCCATGTCCAGCACCCGGGTGATGCCGCCGGTATCCACCTTGCGCACCAGGCCCGAATGCTGAAAGTCGATGCCGTCCACAA
>JANOPN010000054.1:0-4049 GCA_031421855.1 Comamonadaceae bacterium | reverse complement strand
GGCTGGTACCAGCTAGCCCGCGTACACATGGATCGCAAATCCCCCGACGAAGCATTGATCGTGATCAAGCATCTTCGGAAATTCGAACCCAAAGTAGCAGACCAATTGGTTCGCGAAACGGGACTTGTTGCTTGAGAACACTTTTGCGGATCAATTGCCCACCTAAAAATGGGTGCAGTTGATTGGCTAAAAGGGTTTTTGGGCGTGTTCCTCAGGAGACTCTGTTATGCAAGTGATAACTGAAAGCCATAGGCAGTATTGGAAGAAAAACCTGAACCTCACGGCCATTTTGCTGGCTATTTGGTTTGTTGTGACCTTTGTGGTCAGCTTCTATGCGCGTGACCTGAACTTCAACTTCTTTGGTTGGCCGTTCAGTTTTTGGATGGGTGCGCAAGGCTCACTCGTCATATACATGATCATCATTTGGTACTACGCCCGCACCATGAACCGCTTGGATCATGAGCACGGCGTGGCTGAGGCACAGGAGTAAACCATGGCCGGATTTTCAACATCCAATTCCAGTGGCGGTGGACAGTCCAACGCCGAATTCAAACAGCAGCTCAACAAGGTCTACGCTTGGTACACCGGCGGTTTTGCTTTGTTTGTGATCATTTTGGCCATTTTGGAACAAATGGGCATGAAACGCGAAACCATGGGTTTCGTGTTTTTGATCGCAACGATTGGCCTGTACGCCGGCATCGGGATCATGAGCCGCACATCTGATGCAGCTGAGTACTACGTTGCCGGCCGGCGAGTGCCAGCCATGTACAACGGCATGGCCACAGGTGCTGACTGGATGTCGGCCGCATCGTTCATCGGCATGGCCGGAACTCTGTACTTGAGCGGGTACGGCGGCTTGGCTTTCATCATGGGTTGGACTGGCGGCTATTGTTTAGTCGCCTTGTTTTTGGCCCCATACATGCGAAAGTTCGGGCAATTCACCATCCCTGACTTTTTGGGCGAACGCTATGGGGGCAACATGGCGCGCACGGTTGGTATTTTTGCGGCCATTTTGGTGTCTTTCACCTATGTCGTGGCTCAAATCTACGGCGTGGGCCTGATCACCACGCGCCTGACCGGTGTTGGTTTTGAGGTCGGCATTTTCTTGGGATTGGGCGGCATTTTGGTGTGCTCGTTCTTGGGCGGCATGCGCGCCGTGACTTGGACCCAAGTGGCGCAGTACATCATCTTGATCATTGCGTACTTGATCCCGGTGATTTGGCTTTCAGTCAAGCAAACCGGCGTGCCAGTCCCGCAATTGATTTATGGCGCTCAGCTTGAGAAAATTACCGCCAAAGAAGCTCTGCTGCTCAAAGACCCCAAAGAGCTCGAAGTCATTGAGGTGTTCAAAAAGCGTGCTGCTGACTTGGATGCAAAACTCAAAGACGTTCCTACCGCGTTGGCTGCTGACAAAGCTGCTGCCGAGCAAAAGCTGGGTGACTTGAAAACTGCGAACGGCCCCGCCGCCGACATTGCGTCAGCAGAAAAAGCGCTTGCTGCCGTACCGAAGTCTGCTGACGACGCCAAGAAGGCTTGGACGGCAGCACGCGCCGCGGCAATCGGGCGCACCGCTCCGCTGGGTGGCATGCCCAGACACGGGCAGCAGTTTGCGGGCGACCCCAAAGGCGACGAGAAAGCTCAAAAAGCCTTCAACGACTCTCGACGCAACTTCCTTGCGCTGGTGTTTTGTTTGATGGTCGGTACGGCCGCGCTGCCGCACATCTTGATGCGTTACTACACCACGCCAAGCGTCAAGCAAGCGCGTGACTCGGTCACTTGGTCGCTGTTCTTCATTTTCTTGCTGTACTTCACCGCGCCTGCGTTGGCTGTGTTGGTTAAATACGAGGTGTTCACCGTCTTGGTGGGGACCCCGATCGATCAACTACCGGCTTGGGTTGGGCAGTGGCAAAAGGTTGATTCAACGTTGCTCAGCGTCGTTGATGTCAACAAAGACGGCATCCTGCAGTTGGGTGAGCTGCGCATTGGTGGCGACATCATCGTTTTGGCGACGCCCGAAATCGGCGGCTTGCCGTACGTGATCTCCGGTTTGGTCGCCGCGGGTGGTTTAGCTGCCGCGCTGTCAACGGCTGACGGCTTGCTGTTGACCATTGCCAACGCCTTGTCGCACGATCTGTACTACAAGATGATTGATCCAAACGCCTCGACTTCGCGTCGCGTGACGATCTCAAAAACCCTGCTGCTGGTCGTGGCCTTAGCGGCGGCTTATGTGGCTTACCATGTTTGGGCAACCAAACAAGCTGACATTTTGTTCTTGGTGTCGGCTGCGTTCTCGTTTGCTGCTGCGGCGTTTTTCCCTGCTTTGACGCTTGGGATTTTCTGGAAGCGCGCGTCAGCGATCGGTGCAACCTTGGGCATGGCTTCGGGCTTGGGCATCACCATGTACTACATGATCATGAACCACGCTTGGATGCGCACGATCTTTAACGTGACCGCGCCAGTTGACCTGTGGTTTGGCATTTTGCCGATCTCTGCAGGTGTGTTCGGCGTGCCGCTTGGCTTCTTGGTCATCATCTTGGTCAGCTTGGTAACCCCAGGCCCAGACAAGAAGACACAAGAGCTGATTGAGTTCGTTCGCTACCCTGATATCAAGCCTGCTTGATTGTTGAGGTGACTTGCGCGAGGTGACCCTGGTCTCTCGCGCGAGTCGAAAGAAACCGCAAAACCTGCCCAATGGGCGGGTTTTGTCGTTTTGGGGCCGGTCTATTGGGTTGGTTGTTTAGCGCTTCTACCGAGTGTGATTGGCGCGCAATTGCTTACACTTTAGGCATTGGCGACTCAGCTCATGTTGTTGCCCCCATTTTTTACCTTCAGCTTTGAACGCCCCAAGCGACGCAGACGACCACCGTGACTTTCGAAAAAACAGAATTGGGCCGAAGAGCCATCCAAACGCGTGAAGTCAAGCTCACCCCCTGCCAGCGGGCAGTCCTGATCACCGTCAACGGCGCGCAAAACCGCGAGGCGCTTGAGCGAAGCGCAGCGGCCATGGGGGGTAATGGCAGCGATGTCGATGCCTTGATCGCGCACGGTTTGATCGCAGTCGTGCAAACAGGATCTGACGCCATGTCACGTCAAAGCGTTGATTCCGAGCCTGACATCGCCATTGATTTCGTGGGCGACGAGGCTTTGCGAGCGTTTGAGTTGCCCAAAGGCTACAACGCCACAGCCGACATTGCAGCGGCCAGTGCTCGGCAAGGCGCTCCAACCGCGTCAGGTGCCCGTGCGGTGACGCTTGAGTCGCTTTGGCCTGTTGAAGAGCCTGTCGTCGCCGACGACTGGGATGTCGCGGACGGGTTCTCAGAGGCGGCAGAGGTCAGTGGTCGTGCGGATTTCGCAACGGTCAAGACGCTCGCCTTGTCGCTGCTTCAGCCACTGGGTCTGCGGGCGGTGCAATTGCGCCGCACGGTTGAAGCGACAAACACCGCAGGTCAGCTGCGCGATGTTGAGCCTTTGATTCGAGCGCTTTTGACCGATGCTCAAAAGTCGCAGCTCGACTCCGCGTTTATTGGGCTTGAGTAGGCAATCCCCCGTACCGCGCTAAGTCGCGGGCGACTCCTACAATTGCTGCCTTTCGTCCATTGGCAGCACCACATGACCCTCGGCCAGATCAGCATACGTGGCGCCCGCCAGCACAACCTCAAAGGCGTTGACCTCGACATCCGAACCGGCGAATTGACGGTCATCACCGGCCCAAGCGGGTCGGGTAAGTCGTCGCTCGTTTTTGACACCTTGTTTGCTGAAGGCCAGCGGCGCTACGTGGAGACGTTCTCGGCGTATGCGCGGCAGTTTTTAGATCGCATGGACAAGCCGGTTGTCGAGCGGGTCGATGGTGTTCCGCCTGCAATCGCCATCGACCAAACCAACCCTGTGCGCTCCAGTCGCTCGACTGTTGGCACGATGACCGAGTTGAATGATCACTTCAAGCTCTTGTTTGCTCGCGCGGGTGATTTGTACGACAAACAGACCGGGTTGCCCGTGCGCCAAGACAGCGTGGAAAGCGTTTGGACGGACATGCAGGCACGCCACAAGAG
>JANOPN010000053.1:0-2138 GCA_031421855.1 Comamonadaceae bacterium | reverse complement strand
AGCAACAAACCCAATGAATCCGGTGACCAAGTGCCTATTTAGCATAAAAATTGATCAAAAACATGCCCAAACTGGCGTTGCGGGTGATTTGTCTTACATTGTCGTACACTGAGCGCATGCAAAACCTCCTCACCGTGCGCCTGTCGGCCACTGAATCGCAGTCGCTTGATTGGATGTGTGAAATCAGCGGCAAATCTCGCAGCGAAGTGGTTCGAGAGTCGCTGCGTTCGCATCGGCTGTCGCAGTCGCTGCGCCAGTCCCAAGCGCTCTTGGCGCCCATCGCGCGGTCTGCGGGTTGGTTGACTGAGGATGAACTGCTCTCAGAAATTGATCGATGAAGGTCTTTTTGGACACCCATGTCTGGCTCTCAGGTTTGGTGTTTTCGGGGCTGTGTGAAGACATTATTTTGCGCTGTGCGCAGGCCCAAACCCTGTATTCGAGTCAGCTGATTCGCAACGAAGTGCAGGCGGTGTTGGTGCGCAAATTTGAAGCTGTTGCGCCCAAGGTCATCCCGATGTTTGACTTGGCGTGGTCTCAGGCGACGCGGGTTGAGGACGTTGAAGAGCCCGCCGACGATGCTGACAAGCGCTTGGTTCGCGCGGCTTGTCTGGCTGAAATGGATCTGTTTGTCACGGGCGACAAGCGTGTGTTGAGCTGGGCAGATTGCGCACCGACGGGTGTGGTGTTGCAACACTTAAAAATTCAAAATCCTCGAACCGCTTGGGTGACGCTCTTTGGGGCGGCAGCGCCATAGTCCTATTTTTATAGCAAAAAACCCAATGAATTCGGTGATCAAGTGCTAATTTGTCATTAAAACTGATCAAAAACACGCCCAAACCTGATCTGCGAGTGTCAGCAAGAACTCGGGCCGTGTGTACAGGCTCAAGACGGCTGCACAGGCCATCAGCGTGATGGCCCACGCAGCGAGTTTGAGCAGGGTCTGGCGCATGTCAGGTACGTTGTGGTGTTCGAACAATCGCGGTTTCGCGAACGGGCAAATTGATCAAGCCGCCAAAAACACCCAGAGCGATGCACAAATACCAAACCAAGTCGTAGCTCCCGGTTTTGTCAAACAAGATGCCGCCCAGCCAAACGCCCATGAAGCTGCCGACCTGGTGGCTAAAAAACACAAAACCGCCCAACATGGACAGGTGGGCAACGCCAAAAATTTGTGCCACTACCGCGCTGGTTGCCGGCACGGTGGATAGCCACAAAAGCCCCATCACCGAGGCAAACACATAGACACTCATGGGTGAAAGCGGCACGGCGACAAATGCCGCAATGGCAACGGCACGCGCGAAGTAAATGCCCGACAAGATTTGGCTCTTATTCATTCTTTGACCCAATGCGCCTGCTGCATACGTGCCAAAAACGTTGAAAAGGCCAATCAAGGCCAACGCGTAACTGGCGACTTGAGGCGACAGGCCATTGTCTTTAAGATAGCTGGGCATGTGGATGCCGATGAAGGCCAGGTGAAACCCGCACACAAAGTAGCCAGCGGTGAGGAGTTGGAAGCTGGGGTAGCGCGCAGCCTCGACAAGTGCTTGCACGACAGTTTGCTGGCGCTGGGGTGCTGCACCGTTGGCAAAACCCGGCTCGCGCAACAGCCACGCAAGCGGCGCGGCGATGAGCAAGGCTGCCGCCAGCATCAAAAGCGCTTGCTGCCAGCCAAAATTGGCGATCAGCAAGCCCTCAACCGGCACCATCAAAAATTGACCAAATGAGCCCGCTGCAGCGGCTACGCCCATGACCCATGAGCGTTTCTCAGCGCTCACATTTCGGCCAATCACACCGTAAATGACGGCATAAGTTGTGCCCGCCAGTGCAGCGCCAATCAACAAGCCTGCGGTCAAGGTGAACATGCCCTTGCTGGTGCTCAGGGCCATGCCGCAAAGGCCCAATGCATACAAAATTGCCCCGGCGACGATGACCCGAAAAGCGCCAAAGCGGTCGGCAGCCATGCCCGCAAAGATGCCAAACACGCCCCAAACCAGGTTTTGAATGGCCAAAGCGAAGGCGAAATTCTCGCGCGTCCAGCCTTGAGCTTGGGTGATGGGTTGCAGCCAAAGGCCAAATCCGTGGCGCACACCCATCGACAACGTGACGATGAGCGCACCCACGATCAAGACTTGCGCCAT
>JANOPN010000052.1:0-3868 GCA_031421855.1 Comamonadaceae bacterium | reverse complement strand
TGATGGACGGGAAATGGTTGACGGTGGCTTAACCGAGCCGGTGCCGGTCCTCGCGGTGCGCGAAATGGGCGCCAATCTCGTCATCGGCGTCGATGTCGGGTTTCGGCCCCATGAAGAACAGTTTCAAGGGCTAACCGGCGTAGCGTTTCAGACCATGCATATTATGGGAAACGCGCTCGTCAAAGAGCAAATTCGCCACGCAGATGTCGCGATCCGCATGAATCTGCACGCGATGATTGGCAAGGACAATTCTCACGACCAATTAGTCGCAGCGGGATACGCGGAGACGATGCGTGTGTGGCCATCGCTTGCGGCGAAGTTGGCGTGATGAAGTTTTACGTGGGTTGTTCGAGATAGAGCCGACGACGGGTAACCCCAGGGTCTGTCCCCGATTGTGAAATGCGTGCATGGCGCCGTAGAATTCAGCCCCAAAAACTTGCAAGAATCCGACGCAGTGGAACGAATCGCCTGTCCGCTTGATCCTGATCCGTTCCGTCCACAGGCATCATTTGATGCTGATTTTGATGCTATATTGCCTTGATCGTCTTCTTTCATTAAAAAGGTCACATCGTGCGAACCACCATCAACATCGATGACAAATTGCTGGCGCAAGCATCCTCAATCACCGGGCTCACCGAGCGCACGTTGCTGATTCACGAGGGATTGCAAGCCCTGATTCAGCGTGAGAGCGCAAGGCGCCTCGCCCGTCTGAGTGGAACACAGAAAACGCTGAAGGCACCTCCGCGCCGCCGTGCCGCCGCATGATACTTGTTGATACGTCTGTCTGGGTCGACCACTTTCGGCGTGGCGATCAGCCGCTTGCTGATTTGCTCTCGAACGGTCGTGTCTGGATGCACCCGTTCGTGCGCGGCGAGCTTGCGCTCGGCAACCTGAATCCGCGCGCCGAAATTCTGCAACTGCTATCGGATCTACCTCAGGCAACGGTCGCCGACGAAAGCGAGTTGCTGCATATTGTCGAAAGCCGGAAGCTGATGGGGCTCGGCATCGGATTGATTGACGCGCACTTGATTGCGTCCGCGCTGCTGGACGCTGGTACGCTTTACACGCGGGACAAACGATTACTTGCCGTGGCAATCAAGTTGAGGCTCGCTTACGCATAGCAACTGCTTGATGGGGGAATGGGTCTAGCCCCACAAATGCCTTTTCAACTATCTCGCTTTGAGTCGCGAAGCCAATTGATCAGACTGCGTTGCGATACGATTTGAAGCAGCAATAGGTGATCTTGTGCGTGTCTCTGCGCTGAGAACGCGGCAAGATCGACCCGACTTGAGTGGCATCCATGAACAAGCGTACTTCGGACTCCGAATAGGGGCTGCCGCTGGCTCTCAAGGGCAGGATTGACTGTGCCGTGGCGTTTCACGTGCCGATTGAACAATTGCGTTGGTCCAAGTCCGGTTGGATTGCCGCATTCCTTGCACGAAGTGTTCTTGTTCCGCGGCAGAAGGCACTCAATGGCTGTGGAGAACGCTAAGGTCGCGATCGCAGGTTCGGTACGGAATTGGATGCCGAGGGCATACCAATAGCAGGCTCGCAAAAAAGCGTCCCTTGGCTTGGTTTCGAGTGCGAAGAACAGCGCGAAATCACTTCCTAAAGTAGCTGGTATTTGCAGTCCTGAGTCACTCGGCCATAGCCGATCGTAATAGTCATTGCCTGGATAAGTTGCGGCTGGCGGGTAGTCTCGAAAGGGAAAGTCGTCCTGCCGCCCATCTTCTGCCGTTGAAAAGCCAGAGTGGAGTAGGTGGTTTTCCGGTACGCTGTTCTGGGTGACTATGGTCCATGTTCGTCCGGACGGCCAATGCGCGTATCGCAGACCACCCGAAAGAAAGAGTGTCAGCAAATATTGGTACCGGTCGAGGACGCGGCGCGTCCTGTTACGCTCGATAGATGGATTGGGGCTCCGGGACACACGAACTTACAGTAACAACGGAAACGGCGGACCTAAGTGTCCTTCATTCATATGAGCTGGCAGTTCGAGATCGAACCAGTTTAGCCCCCGTCCAATCGGCGTCGCCTCTGAGCATGGCCCAATCCGGACCGAATCGTTCCAGGTGTACACGCCATTAACCGGAAGCTCGGCGAAGATCGGTCGGCTAACGACATATGAGCCGTGAGTGTGCGAAGTTTCGACTCGTGCGCGCTCAATGAGAGCGTCTTGGGCTTTTTCTGACTGCGATGCAGGACCCGGTTCGAGGCGGGTAATGCGTCCTCCTTTGAAACGTAGGCGCGCAAACATCAGTTCTGGCGATTGGCCGGACCGATATTCCACAACATTTGCTGCTTTCAAACTTAGGCCCCGGCCTTCGCCGGGGAGACAATGTTGGGGTTTTTAGAAGTTCCCTTGTTGTTCAAACGCGAATTGACACTTGGCACTTTGTAGGTTGGGTTGGGTTGGGTTAGGCAAGCCGTAACCCAACTCGGTCTCGGCGATGGCAACCGATGTTGGGTTACGACCCATTGTGTCTAGCTCAACCTACGACCGGCGCTGTTAGAAATTCATGCTCAACGATAGCCTGAACGTGCGCGATTCAATCGGATGGAAGTGGATGTCGGCCACGCCTTCAGCCGCCTCATTGGGCAAACGCGAGGTGTAGTAATAGTCGATTGCCGATGCGCGCTTGTTGGTGAGATTGAATCCATCGAGCTTTACCTGCAGCGTCCGGCTGAACTTGTAGCCGAGGTTGCCATTCACTGATGATGTGGCCTTCGAGCGGACCGAATTGTCCTCACTCAATGGGCGCGGACCGAAGTAACGCAATTGCACGGCCCCAAACCACGGCCCCAGATTGTCTACCGCCACGGCGAGCGAGGCGACGCCTTCGACCGCACCCGGCACGCGATTGCCTTCCGGTGCGCTGTCGCGGAAGCGTGCTCGCGCGAACGCGAGATCCGCGTCGATGGTCAGCCAGTCATTCACCTTGTAATAATTGGCCAGCTCAAATCCCACCCGCTTGCTCGGCCTGCCTGCCTCGGTGGTGCCGGCGTCACCGACAAAAATCAATTCGGAATCGAAATTCAATTGATACAGCGACAGCGACGTTTGCAGGCCAGGCAGTGGCACGGTACGAACACCCAGTTCGAACCCTTTTGATCGCGATAGCGGTGTCACGCGGTCAACGCGCTCACTGGTTTTTGGATCGATATTGATCACCGTGCCGCGCGCGTCGTTGCTATGGAAGCCGCTGCCGAGATTGACATAGAACTCGGTGTTTGCCCACGGGCCGAAGATGAGGTTCAGCTTCGGGCTGGCGATGCTGGCGGTGCGCGTACCGGAATTTTCCGACAGGTCGCTGCTCGCCTTGAAACGATACGTGTCTGCGCGCAAACCGGCCACGGTACGAAATGTGGGCGTCCATTTTGTGGCATTGTCGAACCAGACACCGGCACTGGTTTCTACGATGTGGTCGCTGCGGGTGGTTGAAATCACGTGCCGCGCCCTGGTGTTTTGCAGCGCGTTGTGGATGTTGTCGTTTTGTAACTGCAAGCCGACCTGATTGGCACTCTCCAAGCCAAACAGGTTGCCGCCCCACGCATGGCGCAGGTTGATCGCGGCCATCGTTCGCTGGTCAGGCTGTGCAAACTGATCGCCGTCCACCGGGTTGTCGAGGAAGTAGGTGAAGTTTGAAAACAGATTCAGCTTCCAGTGGGCGACATAGGCATTCACTTCGGTGGCGGCGTTGCCTGTGCTTTGACGCCACGCGCCCGAGAAACTGTAGCGATGTGCCTTGCCGCCGTCGGTTGGGTCGATCAGGTCGAAGCGGCCCAGTGCGCCGCTATCGACAGCGCGACGCGGAATCTGATCGGTGGCATTCCACTTCGCGTCGTATGCCATTGCGGTCACATTCCAGCC
>JANOPN010000051.1:0-3192 GCA_031421855.1 Comamonadaceae bacterium | reverse complement strand
GGCTTTTTGAAACCGATTACAGTTGAATCGTTATTACCAAGAACTGCATTTTCGACAAGAGTGAGCTCAGCTGAAACGAATTTCAACCCAACACCCGCTGCAGCAAGAGGAATGAGTGGACTTAGCTCAAGAATATTGCCGGCTATTCCTGCAACCGTTCCAATCGCCACAACCAAGTCCTTGGTTGGGATGCTTCTCCATCCACTCGCGGTACCAGCTGCAATTAAGCTGTCGACTTTGGATTTCAAATTTAACATGTCGGCACTCAAACCAAGTGCAAACGCGCCAATCTCACCACTTGAACGTCCGCCTGCAGCGAGTCCGAGAGCTCCGGCGAGGACTTTTTGCGCGGCAAGCATTGCTTCATCCAGCTTTGCATCGCGTTCAGGCCCGACACGTGACTGACTAAATGCGAATACGGAATTTAAAAACGCGCCACAGTCTACAGCAAAGGTGACAACATTAGTCGAAAATTGAGCGATGCGAAGTGAGCGAGGAAATTTAGCTTTCATGGAGCATCTCTTTCAAAATTGTTATAACCGAATTTAATTAAAAGTATCAATGGAAAGCAAAACACAATACTGAAAAAGATAATCCAGAATTTAATATCTAAATATACAGATTTTTCAATCTCTTGTAGAGCAATTCCGCGATCTTTGGTGTAGATACTCGTGGTAGAATCTCGAATATCAAAGACGATTCCGGAAATTCTCTGCCAAGATTCCCCTGTGGTGTGAAGAAGTTTTACTGTGTATTTTTCACCAGGTTTGATGTATTCATTGCAAGACGGAATTGCTGTGGATTTGGTATCTTTACACCAAAGTGATACATCGTTAATATCTAACATCACATAAGTACCTCTTAAATAGCGGGTCTTCTGTTTTGCAACACCTTGAATGGTTAGTTCTTTGATATTGTTTGAGTCAACAGCTATAGAATATTTGTGAGCAAGAAAAATAGCCGAGAGCGATACTTGAACGATTAGCAGTAAATAGAGTGCAACCCTTATTTTTTTGATCTTTGTCATCGTGAATCACCCTTCCCAGATTCGTGTTCGATCTGCGTATTTGTCGCAGTCGTCGTTGCGCCGTCGCCAGGCCTGGGACGAAGTTTCGATCCATCACGATTTTTTGCGTAGGTGTCGCGCCCTTCGATGAGCTGCCGCGTGGCAATCGCTGATGTGATTTGAGGGGCGCGACGGTGCACGGTGGTGTGACTTGCCTTTGCATCAAACATGCATCGCTCCTATTTCAGTAGCAAACAAGTGAATTAATCCGGTGGCCAGAGGTGGTTTTGACATCAAATCTCCTTGGGTTGGGTGTGGTGGGTGGTTTGGCGAGGTGCTTTCGCCGCTCGCGGGTGGGCTGAAGATGCCACTTTGGATCGGTTTGCACGGTTTTTAGCGCCAAATCGGCACTTGGTCACCGTATCCATTGGCTTCGTTGCTATCACTTTATTGGTACGCCAAGATCCCGCCGCGTCATACCCACTTCCGCTCAAACTATCCTGACCCTCCAACACCCCCACCGCCCAGTCAGGCATTTTGTACTGGGCGTTACTCGAATCCGACTCAGTCCCAAGCGCGATTGCCACAAACTGCTCCATCATTCCCTTGAAGAAGTTGTCGTTGAACGCATCGTCGCCGCCTGCGCCAATCTCGCCTTGGTATTGGCTGAGGATGGGCAAGTCGCCTGGCGAGACCATGCCTTCTCGGCCCGCGTCTTGCGGCGTGTTGACTCCGTTGTACTGGGTGATGAAGCCGGGCAACACATATTGGCCCTTGCCATCAAAGCTGCGCGCATAGCTTTGGCCCGTCTCGGGGTCTTTCCAAGTCAAGATCCAAGCGAATGGCTGTCCGCTAGCCCCTCGGATCGACACACCGGGTAGTCGGCTGGGGTCGAGCGTGAGGTTTGTTTTGTTTTTCTCGTTGTATTGATTCACCGCCAAGTTGGCCTGGGCCAAAAGGCTGTCCATCATCTGTATCAGCGGCACCTGCGCACCCCCGTCTTCAAATGAGTATTTCGGCGTGATGGCACCGTTGGCCGCCATTTCGTAGGCGCCGTCGGCTGAGAAGGTGTCGTCGGTCAAGAACTGAGACAACACAAAGTCAATCGCCCCCAGAGCCAGGGCAAGGCCTTGGAGTCCGGGCAGCGTACCGATCCAACCCAGAACCGCGCCTTTGACGTCGCCATGCGCCAATGAGTTGACGATGTTGAACCATCCCAAATATTCGCCAAATGCCTTGAGCTCGCTGTCGATGCCTTTGAGTTCGGTCGTGAGCTGCCCGCTTTCAAGGACCCCTGCTGCCGTGGTTGGCAGCTTGCTTAACTCAGCGAGCCTTTGCGAGATCGCCAAGCTTTGCATACCCAGCACGCCCGTGTACAAGCTGCCCGCAGCCGCCACCGCAGCGCCCGCGTCCCCACGAGACAAGGCTCCGCGCAGGTTTTTAAAACCATCAATCAAACCCAAGGCGCTGTTGGTCTGAGTCAGCCCATAGTTGCTGTTGACAGTCGCGCTGAAGCTGAACACCGCACGACCGAAAGCACTGGGGTTACCCGTCGCAGCCGCCCGCACGAGGCTCAGTGCTGCGTTGCCAAGGCCCAAATCGCCCGGGCTCACGCGACCGTCGTCCCCCAGGGTCACGGCTGTCGGCCTCGGCGCGCCATCAGCCAGCACCCCCACACCGCCCGTCGCATCTTCCGGGTGAGTGGTGGCATGCACCAGGGCCTTGACCCGGATGTCGCCTTCAATGTCGGGTATGCCGTATCGTGCGTTTGAGTCAATCACCGCTTGGGTCGGGTCGGTGTTGGCTGACTCGGCGCTGTACGGGCGTGTGTTTTGCGCGAGGAGGTCTTGCCAGTAGAGGGCCTCAAAGCTGCCGACTGGGAAGCGTTGACCAGCGATTGCGACCGTTGTGTTTGCCCAATCCAGCGGACTGGTCGGGTCGTTGGCTTGGGATCCAAGCGCGACTTGAGACGCGGTTTGTTCAATGCTCACTTGCACGCCGTCAATCGTGGTGACAAACAAACGACTCGTTCCGCCGTCGAGGGTGGGGGTGTCGGTTGTGGTGGCTGTTTGGGTGCCATCGCCTGCGTAGTCAGTGAAGACGGTTGCGCCAGCTGAGTTGGTTTGGCGGCTCGAATACCCAACGGTTTCTTCCCCATCCCATGTCGCTTGAAACGTGTCGTTGCC
>JANOPN010000050.1:0-32957 GCA_031421855.1 Comamonadaceae bacterium | reverse complement strand
GGGGTCGATGCTGGCCAGTTCGATGTCAATCGCACTGGCGGCGTGGGGTGCGATCTCGGGCGCGGCGGCAAACAAATCAATTTGCGCATGCGCCGATTGTGCTTTGGCCTCAAGCGAGCTGAGTGTCTGGCGGGCTTGGGCCACCACGCTTGCGGGCATTCCGGCGAGTTTGGCAACCGCCACGCCGTAGCTTTTGCTTGCCGGGCCGCTTTGAATGTCGTGCAAAAACACCACGTCCGCACCGCGCTCGACTGCGCCCACATGCACGTTGATTGCGCCGTGTTGTTTGGCGGGGAATTCAGTCAGCTCAAAATAGTGGGTGGCAAAGAGCGTGAAGCTTTGATTTTTGTCATGCAAATGGCTGGCGATGGCACCAGCCAGCGCCAAGCCGTCAAAGGTGCTGGTTCCCCGGCCGATTTCGTCCATCAAAACCAAGCTTTGCGCCGTGGCGCTGCGCAAAATTTGCGCGCCTTCGCTCATTTCAACCATGAAGGTTGACTGCGCGTTGGCCAAGTCGTCTGATGCGCCGATGCGGGTGTAGACGGCGTCAATCGGCCCCAATGTGCAACTTGCTGCGGGAACAAACGAGCCCACCGATGCAAGCAACACGATGAGTGCCACTTGGCGCATGTAGGTTGACTTGCCACCCATGTTGGGCCCGGTGATGATCTGCATGCGCGAGCGTTGGCTCAAGTCGCTGTCGTTGGGCATGAAGCTTGTCGCTGTTTCGTTCAAGCGCGCTTGTACCACCGGGTGGCGGCCCTTGCTGATGGTGATGCAAGGGTGGTTAACGAAGTTTGGCGCGCACCAATCGAGCGTCAAACTGCGCTCAGCCAAGGCTTGCAAGGCATCCAGTGTGCCCAAAGCGTTGGCCACGCGGGTGAGGGCGGGAATGAACGGCTGCAAGTCTTCAAGCAACTGCTCGTACAGAATTTTTTCGCGCTGCAATGAGCGCTCTTGCGCACTCAGTGCCTTGTCTTCAAAGGCTTTGAGCTCGGGCGTGATGAATCGCTCGGCGTTTTTGAGCGTTTGCCGGCGGCGGTAGTCGTCGGGTACTTTGTCAAGCTGGCCCTGGGTGACTTCGATGAAAAAGCCGTGAACTTTGTTGTATTGCACCCGCAAATTGGCGATGCCAGATCGCGCGCGCTCGCGCAGCTCCATGTCCAGCAAAAACGCATCGCAGTTGTCGTCAATGGCGCGCAACTCATCCAGTTCGACATCGAAGCCGCTGGCGATCACGCCGCCGTCGCGCAGCACGGTGGCGGGCTCGGGCGCAATGGCCCGGCTCAACAAATCGGCACAGAGCGGGTCGGCATGCAGTTGGGAGGCGATTTCAGTGAAATTTGACGATATTTCGCCACTTGGTCTGCGTATCCATTGAGTTTGTTGCTCTACTTTTAGGAGTGTGTCACGCAGCGCGGCCAGCTCGCGGGGGCGTGCTTGGCGCAACGACACCCGTGCCGCGATGCGCTCGACATCGCTCACCGTGGCGAGCTGGGCGGCCAGCTTGGCGTGAGCGCCGCCGCGCAACTCGGCAATTTGCATCAGCCGGGCTTGCGCCGCTGCGCGCTCGCGCTCGGGTGCGAGCAGCCAGCGCTTGAGCATTCGGCTGCCCATGCCGTTGGCGCAGGTGTCTAGCAGCGAAAACAAGGTCGGGCTGGTGTCGCCGCGCAGCGTCACCGTCAGCTCCAAATTGCGTTTGGTCGCCTCGGGCAAGTTGATGAGTGAATCGGGGCGCTCAACCTTGATGCTTTGCACATGGCTCAAAGCGCGGCCTTGGGTGTGTTCTGCGTAGGCCAAGAGCGCACTGGCGGCGGCATGTGCGGCGCTTAAGCCTTGCGCGCCAAACGCTTGCAAGCTCTGGGTATGCAGCAAATCGCACAACTTGCGCAACCCCAGGGCGGCATCAAAGTTCCAAGCCGGTCGCGCGCTGAACTGGTTTTGCGCAGGGTGCGCGCCGCTCAGTGACGACCGCGCCGCGTGAATGCGCGACTCATCAGCCACGTTAAAAATCACCTCACGCGGCCCAATTCGCGACAGCCAGACCCCAAGCGACACGCTGTCACACTCGGCCAACATCAACTCTGAGCGGGTCAAGGACAGCCAGGCTAGGCCAAACCCATGGCGCGGCGCGGCGCAGACCGACAGCAGCACCGCGTCAGATTTGTCGTCAAGCAGTGTCGAGTCTGTCAGCGTCCCGGGCGTCGCCACCCGAACGACGCGCCGCTCGACTGGGCCTTTGCCCACACCAACCTCGCCCACTTGCTCAGCCACCGCCACCGAATGCCCATGCGCAATCAGCTTGGCCAAATAGCCCTCCATGGCATGCACAGGTACCCCGCACATGACCACGGGCGACCCGGCAGACTGCCCCCGCTGCGTCAGCGTGATTCCCAGCAGCCGAGCCGCCAAAATCGCATCGTCGTAAAACAACTCGTAGAAGTCACCCATCCGATAAAACACCAACACGTCCGCGTGCGCGGCCTTGATGGCAAGGTACTGGGCCATCATCGGGGTGTGGTTGAGGATCTGGTTGTCGGTTGCGATGCTCATGGGGTGCCGAGAAACTGCGATGGCGACAAGATGGCGACACCGTGAAATGGGTGGAGCAACAACAAATCCGCGTCACCTGTGATGGCATTCGCGTCGCCGTTCGCGATCAAAGCGGCATCTCGCCAGTGCTGGGGCCGCGCCGCTTACGCAGCCAACGGCATGCCATGCGCGCTTGCTGCGCGATCTTGTTGGTCGAGTTGGTTGATCAACACTTGTTTCAACTCCGCCTCGGCAAAACGACAAATCGCGTCGCGCATGAGTGGTTGATAGCCGATGCCGTGCATTTTGGCCAGCAGCTTGTAGGTCTCGATCACGTCTTTGGGTAGGCGAATGGAGATGGCGTGCAGGTTGAGTGATGCGTCGATCTTGGCATCGAGATCGGCTGGCGCGCGACGCGCAAACTCGGCATCTGCGCCGAGTGTTCGGCTCTCCCATGCCTCGACGGTACCGGTGATTTTTGGTTGGCTTGACATGGGATTGACTATTTAGTTGTGGCTGCCGAAACGCTCATAAAGCGCGATTTCAGCGGGGTTTGGCTCGTATGCGGTTTTCAAATGCACCGTGCCGTCGATGAAAATAAACACGACCTTGAGCGGCCGCCCCGCGTTGGTTGGGGCGATGAACCACACGGTTGCCGGGTCTGTCTGGTGATCCTCGCGAGAGTCTTCAAGTACCACCCCCCATTTGTTTTCGAAACTCTGCTCGACTTCTCTTCGCCTAACTTGGTGCTTTTCAGCCAATTTCGCTGCGACATTGGCTGAGATTCGCAAGTTGTGCATGGCGAGATTGTATATACAAAATCAAAACGGCGCATCGCCGCTGCTGGGCGCATTCGGGGTGACTTTTCGAACGATTCGGCGTTTTGGGGCGTCGGGCTGGGATGCGTCGCTTTGTACTGGGGCGGTTTCGCTTGGGTTGTTGCTGCGAGCTTCGTTAACGGCGAGCTTTTGGGCCACGGTGGCGAACTTGCTGTACGGGCTGAGTACGCCGACCAGTTGGGCGTAGACGCGGGGGTTGCCGGCCAGGCACTCACGTTGCTCCAAGAAGTCGGCCTCGCCGCTGAAGTTGCCAATCAAGCCGCCGGCTTCTTGAATGAGCAGCGAGCCCGCGGCGGTGTCCCACGGGGCCAAACCGGTCTCAAAAAATCCGTCTGAGAACCCGGCGGCGACATAGGCCAAGTCGAGTGCAGCGGCTCCGGGGCGGCGAATGCCGGCTACTTTGCCCATCACTTCGCCCAGCAAGCTGAGGTAGTTTTGCAGGTTGTCACCGGGGCGAAACGGAAATCCGGTCGTCACCAAGCTGTCTTTGAGCGTGGTGCGCTTGCTCACGCGCAGGCGGCGATCATTCATGTACGCGCCGCGACCCCGTGTGGAGGTGAAGAGGTCGTTTCGGGTGGGGTCGAATACGACGGCTTGCTCGATGCGGTTGTTCACCATGAGCGCGATGCTCACGCAGTAAAACGGAAAGCCATGAATGAAGTTGGTGGTGCCGTCGATGGGGTCGATGATCCAAACATGGTCGGAGTGCTTGTTGCCCCGCGCGCGGCCCGATTCTTCGGCCCAAATCGCGTGGTCGGGGTAGGCTTCAAGCAGGGTCTTGATGATGATTTCTTCGGCTTGCAAGTCGACTTCGGTAACGAAGTCGTTGACTTGCTTTTGCGAAATGCGAACCGATTCAATGTCGAGTGCGGCGCGGTTGATGACGCTGCCTGCGTAGCGAGCCGCTTTGATCGCCACGTTGAGCATGGGATGAAGGCCGGGTGTGATCATGGGTGAGTGCTCGCTTAAGACACCATGCGGGTCAGCGTGGTGTGGGTTGAATCGGTCGAATTGTGCAAAGAGCGGTGCGAACGTCCGATGGAGCGGGTCGCTGCGTGGGTGCGAATTTGCACCGACAATCGGATTTTATCAAAACTCGGTAGAAACCCGCAACCTAAAGCCCGACCTTTCTTGACTGATTGACCCCATTTCATGCGAACCCGATTCATTTTGATGGAGCCCAGCCACGCTGGCAACGTGGGGGCGACTGCTCGCGCCATGAAGGTCATGGGTTTTGACGACTTGGTGATGGTTCGCCCACGCTGGGCCAATGTGCTGCGCCGCGAGGAGACGATTCAGCGTGCCAGCGGCGCGCTTGACGTGCTCAACAACGCCAAAATTGTCGACACGTTTGAAGCGGCGATTGAGGGCATCGAGCACCTGTGTGCCACCGCCATGACCCCGCGCGATTTCGGGGCAAACGCCCATGCACCGCGTGAGCGCTTGGCTTGGCTGGCCGCTCAGGCGTGCCCTGAGATACTCCTAAATGATGAGCAACAAACCCAATGGATACGCAGACCAAGTGCCGATTTGTCTCAAAATATCGCTCAAAACGACGATTCAGAGCCTGCCAAGCCGCCCGCGTTGCAATCGGTGGGTTTTGTCTTTGGCACCGAGCGCTATGGCATGTCAAACGAGGATGTGTACCGCTGCCACAGCGTGATCACGATTCCGACTAACCCGCAGTTTGGCTCACTCAATTTGGCTGCCGCCGTGCAAGTGCTGGCTTACGAGTGGCGCACCGCCTTGGGCGCCTACTCAGTGGCGGCAATGCCCGCCAATTTGCTGCCCAAATTGGCCAGCGCCGACGCGGTTCAGGGCTTGCTCAAACACCTGGAGCAGGCTTTGGTGCACGTGGACTACTTGGACCCGGCGTCGCCCAAGAAGCTCATGCCCCGCCTCAACCAACTCTTCAACCGCGCGGCCTTGCGCGAAGAAGAGGTCCACATCCTGCGCGGCGTGGCAAAAGCCATGTTGGCAACCCTCCCTGACGCTGGCCAAGCAAAACCTCCTGCCACCGAATAGACTGCAACCATGTTTTCTCGACTTCGATCCGACATCGCCTGCATCCGCAGCCGCGACCCCGCCGCGCGCAGCACCTTTGAAGTGCTGACCCTGTACCCCGGCTTGCATGCGTTGGTGCTGCACCGGCTGGCAAGGCGCTGTTGGTTGTCGGGCTTCAAGTGGCTGGGGCGGGCGATTTCGCAGTTTTCACGCTGGCTGACCGGAATCGAGATTCACCCAGGCGCGGTCATTGGCGAGTGCGTGTTCTTTGACCACGGCATGGGCATCGTCATTGGTGAGACGGCCGAAATCGGCGACGGCTGCACCTTGTACCAAGGCGTGACGCTGGGCGGCACGGCCCTTGAGCGCGGTGCCAAACGCCACCCCACGCTGGGCCGCAACGTCGTAGTGAGCGCCGGAGCCAAGGTTTTGGGCGGCTTCACGGTGGGTGATGGGGCCAAGATCGGCAGCAACGCCGTGGTCATCAAGCCGGTACCCGCTGGAGCCACGGCGGTGGGTATTCCCGCACGAATCATTGGGGCTGACGCGGCAAAGCGCCCAGCGGGGGAGGGTTTTTCAGCTTACGGAATCACCACGCAAGACGATCCCTTGTCTTTGGCGATGAAAGGCCTGATTGAGCACGCGGGCGGTCAAGAGCATCAAATCGCCTTGCTTTGGCAAGCGATTGAGAAACTGTCAGCCGCCAACGCGGGGTCGCCTGCCGATTCGCCTGCGAAGAATTGCGTGCCAGCCGACGCTCAGCGCGTCGAAGGGTCGTCTTGCGAGCGCCTGACTGAGCTGGTCGGCAAGTGACTCGCCAATCAGCACATCAGCGCATCAACTCCAGCGGCGCACTTTGATCAACGACTGACACGCCCCAATTGGCATCAATGCTCAGCCGGTAAACGGGGCTTGCGTTGGCGCGTTTGAGCTTGTCAGTGCCGGTGAACCGGGCAAAGTAGTTGCCCTCAGCCAGCTTGCCCAGATTGACTCGTTTATCAGCCAAGGCTTGTTTGAGCACAATTTGGCTGAACTGGGCGTCGCGTGCAATCTCAACCGCCATGTCTACATGCTCGTTGTCAAGCGATGGCAGGTCAAGCAAGGTTTGGTCGTTCAAAAAACGCATGCGCGACCGCGTGACCAGCAGCGGCGCAAAAAGGGGTGGCAGCGGAATCACCGCAACTGGCGCAAGCGCGGGCTTCGGGGCTAAAACCGCCACGCGGGTCACGCCGTCCAATCCTTCCAAGCCGAGCTTGTCAATGCCTCGGGCGCGCAGGTACCAGTTGCCTTCGGGCAGGGCGCTCAGCGATGCACGCGGCCGATCCGAGCCGCTGTCTTGCACCAAATCGTTGAATGCTGCATCGCGTGCAACTTGCACGCGGTAACTGGTCGCGCCGTCGATGCCCGCAAACGCAAATTCAGCGTTGGGTTTGTTGAGATCGGTGGCAGAAGCGCGCAAGTCAGGTGCCGCCAACAAAGCCACGGTTTTGACTTCGCGCTGGTTCGGGTCGATCACTGCACCAAACCCGGCGTTGACCGCCGCGCCGCTCTTTTGGGCGGGGTTGTCGGCTTGCACGCGGCCTTCGAGCACCTCGGTTTGCGAATTTGCCCCCATGTGGCCTGCCCGAAAGACGGTTCCGCGCACGCCCACCACAGCGGTTGGCAGGCTGACTTTCAAGTCTTCGGCGCGGCGTTCGGTTTTGGCGGCCAGCACTTCCAACTGGCCCTGCACGACCCTGACCAAGCCTGAGTACCAAGTGTTAGACGCGCTTTTGTCGGTGTCGCGTGCCGCATAGCTTCGGTTTTTGAGCAGTTCAGCCAACGTGCCTGGCAACACCTTGACGACGGACTTGTCAGCCAACTCAATCACGGCTGAGCTGTTCGGGCCGACTTTGATTTGCCCGCCTTCCGACAAATTGGACCCCGCAGCCACCGACACGTCGCCGCTGGTGCTGATGACTTTTGCGCCGTCCGCACGAAACTTCAACAAGCGCAGCGGCACGTCAATTTGTTGACCAGGGTAGATGCGATTGGCATCTTTGAGCGCATTGAACTTGGCCACCTCAGGCCATGCCTTGGGCTCGACGAGGACTTCGCTGGAGAACTTGATCAAGCTGTCCTTGGCCTGCACCGTGTAGCGCAGGCTGGGTTCAACCGTGGACGGTGATCGTGTGGTTTGCGCCGTCGCTGAGTGACCCATCAAGCCCAACAAAGCGGCGACGGCGACCGTGGCCGCGCTGAGGCGGATGGGTGTTTTTTGAGCGTTCGATGCAGTCATGTCAGTTTCCAGGCAAGCGTGGGGTACAGCAACCAAAATGGTCGCGGATCGATTTTCGTTGACATCATTGCCATCCAAGCTGTCAAAAATGCATCAAGCAAGACCAAGTGCGACCAAATACACAGGCACCTGCACAAATGTGACGCAAGTGTGCGCTACTTGGCATCAAACAGGGCGTTTGATGGCCGATTTGGGCCTGAATGCGGTGCAGACCTCCACGTCGGTCTCAATGTAGGGCCCGCCGATCAAGTCCACGCAGTAGGGCACGGCGGCAAAAATGCCATGCACGCCCAGGTCGGGCAGGCCCTGCAAGGTCTCCGCAATTGACTTGGGCTGCCCAGGCAAATTGATGATCAAGCACTTGCCACGAATGACCGCGGTTTGCCGCGACAAAATCGCCGTGGGAACAAACCGCAGCGAGATCTGGCGCATTTGCTCACCAAAACCCGGCATTTCTTTGTGCGCCACAGCCAGCGTGGCCTGGGGCGTGACGTCGCGCGGCGATGGGCCGGTGCCGCCTGTGGTCAGCACCAAGTCGCACTTGGCCTGGTCCACCAAGTCAATCAATGCCGCCGAGATTTGATCGGCTTCGTCAGGAATCAAGCGCGGCTTGAAAATCAAGGGGTTTTTCAGCGCCCGGCTCAGCCACTCTTGCAACGCCGGCAAGCCCTTGTCTTCGTACACGCCACTTGAAGCGCGGTCGCTGACCGACACAATGCCAATGCGAACCGTGTCGAAATCAGCAAGAAGCGCTTGGGTCGGTAGCGGCTCGCTCACGCAAACAGCTCCTTCAACGCTTGAAACAGCTCCTTGTACGCCCGGCTCGGCTTGGGCGGCTGGCCCTCGACCACAGGCACTGCCATGTCTTTGCGGGCTTGTCGCACCAAGGCGCGCAAGTGTTGCCCGTCAGCCGCAGGTTTGCCGTCCAACTTGGCCTGCACGAAGGTCGGATCGTCCAACAGCTTGGCCAGTGCCGCGTCGTCGGCCAGTAAATCGTCGCGCCAGCGCTCCATGCGGTGGATGGCCAACGCTTCGGTCGCGCTGCCCGAGCGCTGCTCGCTCAACGCAGCCTTGATGGCCAGAACGGAGTCGTCAGGCAGGCCGCGCATGATCTTGCCCAGCAATTGCCCCAATCGGCGCTTGCCCTCAAATGCGGTCACGCGCTTGAAACTCTCCAACTCGGTAGCCAGCCGCTCGGTCACGTGCCCTTGCCCTTGCAAGCGCTCCAAGGCCGATTTGCGCAGCTCAACCAGCTCCAGCCCGAGCTTTTGCAGGGCGTGGCTTGCGTCTTTTTCCTCGGTGCGGCTCAACACCTTGTCGGGGTCGACTTCGTCGGTGTCTTTGATGAAAACGCCCTTTGACCAATAGCCAGCGGTTTTTTTGCGGGGTTTGAGTTGCGGCTTGGGCAAGCTCTTGGGTGGCGCCAAGGTTGGCGTGGGTGTTTCGGCGGAAAGGGTGGGTTCGGGCGTGCTGCTCATGGGGTGATTGTCGCTGCTCGGTATCATTGGCTGATGAGTTCAAAAAAGCCCGCCCCAAGCCAGTCAAAAGTACCCCAGGTTGCGCCCGCCCCAGCCAAGGGGTTTTCGTACAGCCGCGCCCAGTTTGAGCGGTTGACCGAAATGGCCCTTTCGCAGGCCAAAAAACTCGGTGCAACCGATGCCGGAGCCGAGGCCAGCGAATCGTGTGGCTTGAGTGTCGGGGTGCGCATGGGTGCGCTTGAGAATTTGGAATACAACCGCGACAAAGGCTTGAGCGTCACGGTTTATGTGGGCCAGCGCCGAGGCAATGCCAGCACCTCTGACTTCTCTGACGCAGCGGTAGTCCAAACCGTGGCGGCCGCTTTTGACATCGCTCGCTACACGGCACAAGACCCGGCAGCCGGTTTGCCCGAGCCAAGTAGCGTCGCCCCGCCACATGAGCGTGAGCGCGACCTCAAGCTCTTTCACCCTTGGCCCGTGACGGCTGCCAAAGCCCAGGCCATCGCGCTGGATTGCGAGGCCGCCGCGTTTGCGACTGATCCGCGCATCAGCAAGTCTGAAGGAGCGGGGGTTTCGGCCCAACAAAGCCACTTTTTCAGTGCCCACAGCAACGGTTTTCGAGGCGGATACGCCACGTCGCGCCACAGCCTGTCGGTGTCGCCCATCGCTGTTGGGCAAAAGGGCAAGAGCAAAACGCCAGACATGCAGCGTGACTATTGGTACACCTCGGAGCGCCGCGCGCGGGACTTTGCCTCGGCTGAGTCAGTTGGTCGCTACGCCGCCGAGCGGGCGCTGTCGCGATTGGGTGGGCGCAAGCTCAAAACCATGAGCTGCCCAGTTTTATTTGAGTCGCCGCTCGCCGCCGGTTTGCTGGGTGCCTATGTGCAAGCCGTCTCGGGCGGCGCGCTGTACCGCAAAACCACGTTTTTGCTTGACAGCATGGGCAAGCAAACCCTGGCCGACCACATCGACATTGACGAAGACCCGTTTGTTTTGGGCGGCAAAGCCAGCTCGCCGTTTGACGATGAGGGCTGCTCAGTCTTTGCCCGCCGCGCCGTTGACGCGGGCGTCACACAGGGCTACTTTTTGGGCAGCTACTCGGCCCGCAAGCTCGGCCTTCAATCAACTGGCCACGCGGGCGGCTCGCACAACATGGTCATGCGTTCGCGCCTCACCGACCCAAGCGACGACTTAGACGCCATGCTGCGCAAGCTCGGGCGAGGCCTGTTCGTCACCGAACTCATGGGCTCAGGCCTCAACTACGTCACAGGCGACTACTCGCGCGGAGCCAGCGGCTATTGGGTCGAAAACGGAAAAATCGCCTACCCAGTAGAAGAAATCACCATCGCGGGCAACATGAGCGACATGCTCAAAGGCATCACCGCCATCGGCGCAGATGCCTACACCTACGGCGGCAAGACAGTCGGTTCGGTGTTGATCGATCGCATGACAATTGCTGGGGCTTGAGGTTACTTTTAGTCGCAACAAACCCGATGAAAACCCTAGCTATCAGTCAGATTTCTAACAATCGTCCCAAAAACTGCCCGAAAACTGTCCAACCCACGTCTCACTACCAAGAATCACCATGAAAAAAATCGCGTCCTTGATCGCAATCTTGGCCCTGCTCATTGCGATGGCCTTCGTTTTCATCACCCGAATCGAAACTGGCGAAGTCGGTATTCGAATCGGATTTGACAAACAAATTCAGTCGGGTGAGTTGCAACCGGGATCGTTTAACCAAACCTTGATCGGCAGCGTGCTGACCTTTCCGGTTAAAGACGTCAACGTATCAGTCAACGACATGACGCCGGTGGCTAAAGACAACTCGACCATGAAAGACTTCGATGCGGTGGTGATCTACAACATTAACCCGACTCAGGTCGCCGAGCTTTACTCCACCAAAAGCCGGGCCTTTCACCAAGTGGATCGCGATGACACCTACCTCATGTACCAATTCATGGTGCAGGCACTGCGAAACGCGGCGTACAAGGCGGCTCGCAAATTTGAAGCCCTTGATATGAACGACAGCCGACAAGCCATCGAACAAGACATGCGTGAAATCGTGCAGCGCACGCTGGCTGAAGAAAAGTTGGACCGCTCCATTCAAGTCACCCAAGTGTTGGTGCGTAACATCTTGCCCGCTGACTCCGTTGTCGCCAGCGCCAACGAGCTTGTGCGCGCTAAAAACGAACTCAAACAAAAAACCGTTGAAGTGCAAACCGCCCAAAAAGAGGCTGAACGCATGGGCGCACTCGCCAATCAATCGGCCCAGAGCATCGCCTACATGCAAGCCCAGGCCATGCTCAACATCTCAGAGGGCGTGAAAAACGGGAAAGTGCAAACCATCATCGTTCCCTCGAACTTCAATGCCTTGATGATGAAGTAATTGGCTCTGGATGAGGGTTAATTCGCTATACTAATAGTAGCAACAAACCCAATGAATCCGGTGACCAAGTGCCAAAAAGCCGTAAAAAAATGAGTTTCAGCGGCTCGCGACGGGTTTTGAGGCTCCCAGCGACCGACTGCAACGTCCACTCAATGCGCCCGCATGTCGCTGGCTTCTGACTCGAGCACGTCGCCCACCCGCTTCAACACCGCCAAGCCGAGCGCTTTGGCAGCTTCCACTGACTCTGGCGGGATGCTCATGCCGGCGATGCCGCCGTAGAGCGTGAAGTTGTTGAACTCAGGGAAAAATTCTCTGAACCGCGTGAGATTCTCGGCCGCTTTTTCAACATCGCGCGGGTGAACCTTGTATTTCACCTCGATCACCGCCACGCTTTTGCCGTTGACCATCACGATGTCAAACTCAGCCTGCTGCTTGCCTTTGGCCACCTCTTGGTTGGCACTCACCCGATCAAACGACATGCCGCCCAGCATGGGCTTGGCACACAAACTGTTGAAGAAAAACTCCTCAGCCGATGAGCCTTGGTTGTCAGCCACGCCGCCGTAAAGCTTGGCCAGCCGATCAAGCTTTTCGTCGGTCTTGGCCATCTGCGCACTGGTCGCAGCGAGTTGCGCGTCGGTTTTGGCGAGCTGTGCGTCGGTGCGGTCTTGCGATACAGCGAGGCTGGCGACGAGGTCTTTGAGTTCTTGATCGGTCATTGGGGGTTGCTGTGGCGCGGCCAAATTTGGCTACGGGTCAATCTTACAAGGTTCGCGAGTTGAGCGTGAATTTAGCTGAATATAAATACAGTAATTCAGCGAGCAATGCACCACTCGCGTCAACCAAACGCTCGAGTCTAATCCGTTCGCCCTGTCAAAAAAAGTAGCAACGAACTCAATGAATTCGGTGACCAAGGGCGGATATTTCGCCAAATTCTCTCAATTGAGCGCCCGATGAGCCGCTTGGACAAAGATCTCGTGGTTGTCTTGTTTTGCGAGCTGCCAGCAGGCGTGAGTGAGTTTGATGGTGTGTTCATCCACCGGGTGTTGCGGGTCGGATTGGGCCGCTCGCTCGTTGGTCTGCGAAAACATGGCCAAAATTCTTCGTTCTGCGGGTGTCTCGGGTGGTGATTGGGTTTGGGATGCTGGGTCGATGGGTTGGCTGGTGTTCAAGCCCGCTGCCAAGACGGCCGCGGTCAGGGCTGCGCTGACGGGGTCTTGCCAATCTTTGGGTGCCCAGCGCAGCAAGATGCCCAATGCGCGTGTGCCGGTGAGCAAATGGAGCACGGTGAAGTTGCCGGTTTGGGCGTACAAGGCAGCACAGGTGCGAGCCAGAGGTGCGAGGTCATTGCGACTGCGCACGCCGCACAAATCTAGGCGGCACGTTGCAAACGCGGGTGTTTGCGCGGCGTCAAGCATTCGAAGGCTGATGAGCGGCGCGGGGCTGCGCCACTCTTGAGCAAGCGGCAAAAGCGTTTTAACCCATGACTCAAGTGGCAATGGCCTGCTTGGCTGCGCGTTTGGCAAGCGCGCATGTTGCGCGGCCCATGCGGCGAGCGCTGCTGCAAGCTCACCGGGGTGGTCAACCTCCACGGCGTGAGCCAGTCGGATCACGCCGTGCAAGGCGACTGCGCCAAAGCCTGACCAAAGCCTTGGGACGGCATCCGCCAACACGGCGGTACTGCCAAGCCGGGCGATGCTGGCCACAAATTGCGCTTCAAAGCGCTGGTACGCGGCCAAGTCGCCCAAATGATCGGTCCACCGGGGCCATGGCTCCGGTGCGGGCGCGGCGGGTAATCGGCGCAGCTTGGCGGTGTCGTGGTCGTACTGGCGGTGCAAATCGGCGGCGCTGGCGCCGAGTTCGGCCATCGCATGCAAGGCCATGGGGACGTGGCTGGTCAGACCGTTGCCGTAGTCCGGCGCGAATTGCAGGTTTTGGGTGAGGAGCGGGTGAAGTGCGGGGTTGACCATGATCTTGAGCCGTTGAGGTGATTGCGGTTGCTTGTCGCTGGCCGGTTGCCCGCTGCACAACCTACAAGACCGGGCAGCTCAGCGCGGTGCGGGCCGCGCTTTTGGTTGGGTGACGCGCCAGTTGGAGGCGAAGTCATCCATTCAAATATGCAAAAATAGTAGCAACAAACCCAATGGATTCGGTGACCAATGGCGAATTTCTTATCAAATTTGCCTGAAAACGCGTAACGGAGTGACTGTCAACCAGCCAAGGCCGCTTTGACAGCCGCGCTGACCAAGCTCATCTCGGCGTTTGAGCCGATTTTGGCTTTGGCGGCTGCCATGACTTTGCCCATGTCGGCGCCGGTTAGGGCGCGCCCCAGCTCGGTTGACAGCTCTGTGGCGATGGCTTTGACTTGCGCGTTGACCTCGTCGGCACCCAGGCGCTGGGGCAGGTACACGCTGAGCATGACGAGTTCAGCTTGCTCTTTGTCAGCCAGCTCTTGGCGACCGGCCGTGGTGAAGGCGGTGATGCTGTCTTTGCGCTGCTTGATGAGTTTGTCGACGATGGCAATGATGGCGGTGTCGTCG
Source organism: Comamonadaceae bacterium (assembly GCA_031421855.1). GTDB lineage: Bacteria > Pseudomonadota > Gammaproteobacteria > Burkholderiales > Burkholderiaceae_C > JAAFHN01. The sequence continues at coordinate 18,903 of JANOPN010000050.1, read as the reverse complement.
AGCGTGATGCGCTCATCGACTTCGCGTTGTTTGATCGCTGCCGTAAGGCCGCGAATGGTGGTGAGCTTGTCGGCTTCTTTGGCGCGCATGGCGGCCTTGATGTCGTCGTTGATGCGGTCTTTGAGTGTGGTCATGGCTGTGTCTCAACTACAAAATGGGTATAAAAATGGGTATAAAAATGGGTGTGGAAAATGCAAAAACCCGCGATGAGCGTCCTCATGCGCGGGTTTGAATTTGTCGAACCTTGTGGGTTAGAACATTTTCTTGGGCAGCTGCATGCTGCGAACGCGCTTGAAGTGGCGTTTGACGGCGGCTGATTTCTTGCGCTTGCGCTCGGCGGTGGGTTTTTCGTAAAACTCGCGGGCGCGCAGGTCGGTCAACAGGCCGAGTTTTTCGATGGTGCGCTTGAAACGACGCAGGGCTACGTCAAAAGGCTCGTTTTCTTTGAGTCGAACGATGGTCATGTGGAGTGGGGTCCTCTAGAAGGGGGTTGCGGGTGCACGCTGATCAGGCGTTTGGCTAGCAGGGCGTTGATTTGACATCGACACCATGCTTCGCACCCAGTTTTGCCAGCAAAGCCTGTGATTATAGCGCGCTCAAGGGTTGGTGAGCACCAGCTTGCCTTGCACTTGGCGAGCGCTCATGCGGGCGTAGGCGGCTGCCAGGTCTTGCATGGACATCTCACAGTCGATGACGGGTTTGATTTTGCCGCTGGCGTACCAGCTGACCAACTCAGCCATCATGGCTTGGTTTGCTTTGGGTTCGTTCTTGGCAAAAGCGCCCCAAAACACGCCCACCAAGCTCGCGCCTTTGAGCAAAGCGAGATTCATGGGCAGGCTAGGCACGACAGGGTCGCTGGCAAAGCCGACGACCAAGTAGCGACCGCGCCAGCCAATCGAGCGAAAGGCCGGTTCAGAAAACGCGCCGCCGACCGGGTCGTAGATGATGTCAGGGCCGCCCTTGCCGCCCAAGGCCTCGGTGGCGGCTTTGATGGCCGTGCGCAGGTCGTTGGTGGTGTAGTTGATGGTCGCGTCAGCGCCCAGGCGGGTGCAAAGCGCGCACTTTTCATCGGTCGAAGCGGCCGCAATCACGCGAGCGCCGGCGGCTTTGGCGATTTGAATCGCCGCCGTGCCGACACCGCCCGCCGCGCCCAAAATCAGCACGATGTCGCCTGCTTTAAGGGCCGCGCGGTCAATCAAGGCGTGGTGCGATGTGGCGTAAATCATGATGAACGCCGCCGCGTCAACGAAGCTGAAGGCATCAGGCAAGGGCACACACAGCATGGCCGGTGCCAAGGTGTGGGTGCCAAAACCGCCGGTGCCGCTCAGGCAGGCGACGCGCTGCCCGACTTTGAGGTGCTTGACACCGTCGCCCACGGCCTCGACAACGCCCGCGTATTCAGAACCGGGCACAAAAGGCAGTGGGGGCTTGATCTGGTACTTGTTTTGAACGATGAGCAGATCGGGGAAGTTGAGCGAGGCCGCTTTGATGGCGACCAAGACCTCGCCCGCGCCCGGAGTTGGGGTGGGTGCTTCGCGCCAAACGAGGGCATCAACGCCAGTGGGGGTGTCACAAAACCAAGCGTGCATGATGTCCTCAATCTAAAAAGCGATAACAGCCTAGATGATAGGCAGGCTGAGTTAGAGCGGGTGGATTGGCGTGTCGCCAAGGCGAATGACGCGCAGCCTGCTATGAAAATCGGCCACAAAAGTGGCCGATCGCAGACAGAGACAGGCTCAGGCCGGTTTTAACGCGGCTAATGCGCGCGAGGTGATGTCTTCAACCGCGCCCATGCCGTCAATTTTGCGATAACTGGGTGCTTGGGGATCGTTTGTAGCCCACGCCGAGTAGTACGCAACCAGCGGTCGGGTTTGGTCGCTGTAAACGCTCAGGCGTTTGGTGACCGTTTCTTGTTTATCGTCGTCGCGTTGCACCAAGGGCTCGCCGGTCACGTCATCGACTCCGGCTACTTTGGGTGGGTTGAACGTCACGTGGTAGGTGCGGCCCGACGGCAAGTGGGCGCGTCGCCCGCTCATGCGCTCGATGATGCTGTCAAACGGGACTTCAATCTCAAGCACGTAGTCGATTTTGACGTTCGCGGTTTTCATCGCTTCGGCCTGCGCCAGGGTGCGCGGAAAGCCGTCAAACAAAAAGCCGTTGGCGCAATCGGCTTGGGTGATGCGCTCTTTGACCAGGCCAATGATGATGTCGTCGCTGACCAATGCGCCCGAGTCCATGACTTTTTTGGCTTCGATGCCGAGTGGCGTACCGGCTTTGACGGCAGCCCGAAGCATGTCGCCAGTTGAAATTTGTGGAATGGCGAAATGTTTGCAGAGAAATGCTGCCTGTGTGCCCTTGCCTGCGCCGGGTGGCCCCAACAAAATCAGTTTCATCGATGTCGTCCTAGAGGTTTGTAATCTGGCTGCGTGGGGTGCCTGCGTTGGACACGCTGTTGGGTACGCCTGTGGTTACACGTTGGGTCAAGATTACCACGCGTGGCTCGCCGAGCCAGTGGCTAGCCCGAAAGTGTCAAATTGCGTGCTTTGATGCCGATTTTTACGTCATATTGGCTTTTGGTCGCCGTATTCATTGGATTTGTTGCTATCATTTTTGATTGGATTTGACACGACCTGCAAAAACCGCGCGAACGCGCTCCAAATCAGCCGGCGTATCGACCCCTGTGCCGGGCGCATGAGCAACAGTCGCCACCGCGATGGCGTAGCCATGCCAAAGCACCCGCAGCTGCTCCAGGCTCTCAATTTGCTCGTTTGGCGCAGCGGCAAGCGTCACAAATTGCCGCAAAAAGTGGGCGCGGTAGCTGTAAACGCCAATGTGGCGAAGCGGCGCGGGCGTGGGCAGGGCTGCAAATTGGCCTGTCGCGGCATCGAAGCCATCGCGCCAAAACGGCGTGGGCGCGCGGCTGAAGTTGATGGCCAAGCCCTGTGCGTTGAGCACGACTTTGACGACATTGGGGTTCATGTAGTCGGCGACTGACTCAACGGAGTGGCAGGCCGTGCCCATTGGGGCGTGGCTGGTGTGGGTCAACAGTGCAGCGACTGCGTCGATGAGGGCGGCATCAACCAAAGGCTCGTCGCCTTGCACGTTGACGACCACCGCGTCGTCAGCCAAGCCCAACAAATCGACCGCTTGGGCCAGTCGGTCGCTGCCGCTCAAATGATTGACGTCGGTGAGCACGCAGGCAATGCCGTGGTCTTTGCAGGCCCGCACGATGCTGTCGTGGTCGGCGGCCACCACAATTTGTGACGCAGACGACAGCGCAGCAGCATGCGCCACCCGCACGATCATGGGCACGCCGCCAATTTCGGCAAGCGGCTTGTTGGGCAGCCGGGTGGATGCCAGCCGGGCCGGGATGATGACGGTGAAGCTCAAGGCGACGTGGGTATGTGGGCGTGGTGGGCGTGGTGGGCGTGGTGGACGTGGTGGACGTGGTGGGCGTGCAGCGCCTCGATCTCTTCGTCGCTCAAGACGCGGGCCTGCGTCTCGAGCATGATGGCGATGCCGTCGCGCACGGGGTAGGCTAGGCGTGCGCTGCGGGAGATTAATTCGTCTTTGTCGGCGCTCATCGTCAGCGGCCCTTTGGTGACTGGGCAGACCAAGAGCTCAAGGAGTTTGGGGTCGAGTGCCATTCATGCCACCTCGGAAGGCTCAGCAATGCCGCCCACGACCTTGCTGAAGCCGCCGTCAACATACGTGATCTCGGCACTCACGCCGCCGGCCAAGTCGCTCAGCAAAAACGCCGCCACGTTACCCACGTCCTCAATGGTGACGTTGCGCCGAATGGGTGAGGTTTGAGCTACGACGCTCAAAATCTTGCCAAAACCCTTGATGCCACTGGCCGCCAAGGTCTTAATCGGCCCGGCGCTGATGCCGTTGACCCGAATGCCACGCGGCCCCAAAGCCTCAGCCATGTATCGCACCGAGGCCTCAAGCGATGCCTTGGCCAAGCCCATGGTGTTGTAGTTGGGCACGACCCGCTCAGCACCCAAATAGCTCAGTGTCAACAACGAGCTTTTTGGAGCCAACATTGGCAATGCCGCCTTGGCCAGTGCTGGAAAACTGTAGGCGCTGATGTCGTGGGCGATGCGAAAGGCTTCGCGGCTCAAGCCATCAAATAAGTCGCCCGAAATCGCCTCGCGCGGCGCGAACCCGATTGCATGAACCAAGCCATCAAACTGAGGCCAAGTTTGCGAGAGATTGGCAAACATCGCGGCAATTTGCTCATCGCTGCCCACGTCGCAGTCAAAAATCAGTTTGGAATCGAAATCAGCCGCAAATTCGGTGATGCGGTCTTTGAATCGCTCCCCCACATAACTGAAGGCCAGCTCAGCACCTTGAGCGTGGCAGGCTTTGGCGATGCCGTAAGCGATGGAGCGGTTAGACAACACGCCCGTGATGAGCAGCTTTTTTCCGGTGAGAAAGGCCATGATGGTGGTGTGCGCCGAGCGCTGAAAACAATAACCTGCAGAGCATAGCCTAGGGCGAACGGGGTGCGAAATCAGCGAGCACTTTGTGGCAATGACGATTGACCGACCATTCGCGTCAATAGGTCTCCAAGTGCAGCCGCCCTTGCGCTTTGAGTGTGCTGGCGATTGTTGACCAGTTTTGACCTGCTTCGATGGCAATGGCTTCTAGGGCGGCGAGCACACCGACTTCCATGGCTTTGAGGCCGCAGACGTAGAAGTGGGTGTTGGGGTCGGCTAGCAGGGGTGCTAGGGTTGCGGCTTGTTCGCGCATGAGGTCTTGCACGTGGTGTTTGGGGCGGTCGTTGGCTCTTGAGTAGGCCAGGTGCAACTCGATGAAGTCTGCTGGCAGTTTGTGCAGTGGGCCGAAGTAGGGTAGCTCTTGTGGGCTGCGGGCACCGAAAAAGAGCATGAGTTTGCCGCTGTTAGGCGTGCCCGCCGCGCGCAGCCGGCGGCGGTGCTCGGTCATGGCTCGCATGGGGGCGCTGCCCGTGCCGGTGCAGATCATGACGATGTGGCTGCCGGGCGTGTTGGGCATGAGGAATGTGGCCCCAAACGGGCCGATCACTTGTACCGAGTCGCCGATTTTGGCATCGCACAAAAAGTTGCTGGCAACGCCTCGCACGGGCTTGCCGTCGTGGTCGGCCAAGACGCGTTTGACGGTGAGAGAGGCGTTGTTGTAGCCAGCTCGCTCGCCGTCTCGGGGGCTTGCGATGGAGTACTGGCGGGCGTGGTGCGGTCGCCCATTGGCATCCAAGCCGCTGGAAATGATGCCAATCGACTGCCCCTCCAACAGCGGCATGGGGGCGCTGCCAAAATCAAGCACGATGTGGTGGGTGTCGTAATCAGTGTCTGTGGCGTGTTCGGTGCCTGATTGGCCCATTTCGGTGACGCGGATGTTGCCGCTGATGGTGGCGGTGAGGTGGGGCTGCGCGGCTTTGGGGCCGTAGAGCAAGGTTGTGGCGGGTGCAGCCGACTGAGGCGGCGTGATGGCGCTGAAGTTGTGCGGTTTAAACGCTATTATTTCAGTAGCAGCAGAGTCAATGGATCCGGCGACCAGAGGCTGATTTGTCTCTAAATCGCCCTCGGCGACGACTTGCAAGGTCAATTCTGCCGGCAATTCATCCCACAGGAGTTGGTCGGCCAAACTGTGGGTGTGGCCCAGCGGCATGATTCGCCAGTTGTCGATGCTGCCGGTTGGGCAGGGTGGCACGCAGGCCATGCAGCCGTTGCAGATGCTCGCATCGACCACGTAGTTGCGAGAGTCGTGGGTGATGGCACCCACGGGGCATGTGGCCTCGCAGGTGTTGCACCGAATGCAAATTTCGGGGTCGATCAGGTGCTGGCGAAGCGTGCTCATCAATTGAACCGGACGTACTCAAAGTCGGTGGTTTGGCGGTTGATGCCCATGATGGGTGGCGCGATCCAGTTCGCTTGTTTGCCTGGCTCCACCACACGGCCCATGAGGCTGGCGACGAAGGCGCGGTCGCCGTCTGTGGGCAGCCAGTGGTCTTTGCCGATCTGCCATTCGGCATCGCTCAAAACGCGGCCATCGGGCGAAACTTTGATGCCCGCCAGCGCACCGATGTTGCGGTGAAACGCTTTGTGCGGTGCACTCAAGCGCATGGGCAGGCCTGCTTTTTCGATGACTTTGTTCCAGCGGCCCACGCCGCCGATGCTGTCAGCGATGAAGTCGTCACGCAGCACCTCGTTGAGCGCATTGAGCATGGGGACTTCTTTCTCAACCAAGCTGCCACCCACGATCTGGAGCACGCGGTAGGTTTGGCTGCGCAGTTGGTGGTCGTCAAGCCGTTTGCCTTCTTCGTATCGGCCCTTGATGCCCGAAGTGTAGAAAAGCGCCGCATTGCTCGACTCGTCAGCGCCAAACAGGTCGATCGTGACGCTGAAATGGAAGTTGAGGTAGCGCTGCAAGGTGGGCAAATCGATGACGCCAGCTGCTCGCAGCTTGCCCACGTCGTCGGTTTTTAGCTCGTTCATGGCCGCGCAAGTGCGGGCGATGATGCGGCTGATACCCGATTCGCCCACAAACATGTGGTGAGCCTCTTCGGTGAGCATGAATTTGGTGGTGCGCGCCAACGGATCGAACGCGCTCTCGGCCAAGGCGTTGAGCTGGAATTTGCCGTCGCGGTCAGTGAAATAAGTGAACATGAAGAAGCTGAGCCAATCAGGTGTTTCTTCGTTGAACGCGCCCAAAATGCGCGGGTTGTCGACGTCCCCGCTGCGTCGCTCCAATAGGGCATCGGCTTCTTCGCGACCGTCGCGCCCAAAGTGTTTGTGCAGCAGATACACCATGGCCCAGAGGTGGCGGCCTTCTTCCACATTGATCTGATACAGGTTGCGCAAATCGTAGAGGCTGGGTGCTGTCAGCCCCAAGTGGCGCTGCTGCTCGACCGATGCGGGCTCGGTGTCGCCTTGGGTGACGATGATTCGGCGCAAATTGGCGCGGTACTCGCCGGGGACTTCACTCCATGCGGCTTGCCCTTTGTGGTCGCCAAAACCGATGGTGCGATCGGCTGCGCCGGGGTTGAGGAAAATGCCCCAGCGGTAGTCGCGCATCTTCACATGCCCAAATTGCGCCCAGCCTTGGGGGTCCACGCCAACCGCTGTACGCAAATACACCTCGGAATCGGTCGAACCAGACGGTCCGATTTCATCCCACCAGTTGATGAAGTTGGGCTGCCACGTCTCCAGCGCCCGCTGCAAGGTGCGGTCGTCGCTTAGGTTGACGTTGTTGGGGATTTTGTCGGTGTAGTTGATGGATTCCATGGCGGTGCTTTCGGTGAGTGATGGGCGGCGTTCGTAAATTCGGACAAGCTGCACGATAGTGCAGTTTTGCATTTTTTGCAAGTCGCTGGATTATTTTTCAAAAATAATAGCAACAAACCCAATGAATCCGGTGACCAAGTGCTAATAGCCCTTCAAATCAGAGCGTTTGAACCCATTTGAGCAGCTTGGCGAGTGATTCGTCTTCGTTTTGCGCGCTGGTGTTGAGGCTGTGGTCAGCCTTGGCGTAAAACGGTTTGCGACCATCCAAGATGCGCTGCAAGTCGTCCATGGCTTCGCGGCTTGCCGCCATCGGGCGCTTGTCGCCTTGGGCCAACACGCGAGCCATGTGGTCGGCGGGGCTGGCTTGCAGCCAGGCGCAGGTGCAGCGTTTGAGCAGCAACTCATAGGTTGGCAGCTCGGAGACGATGCCGCCGGGCGTAGCCAACACGCAGCGCTCGTGTGCGTCAAGCGCTCGGGTCAAGGCGCGCTGCTCGTAGCGGCGATAGGCAGCCATGCCGTATAGCGCTTGAATTTCGGGCAGCGTGCAGCCCGCAAGTTGTTCAATGTCGCGGTTGAGTTCAATGAATGGGTACCCGAGCGCGCCAGCCAAGCGCCGCCCAAGCGTCGATTTGCCAGCGCCGCGAAGCCCAATCAGCGCGATGCGCTGCGTGCGCGCCGCTTGCGCCGATGCGTCGCTGGCCTCGCCCAGTGCGGCGCTGGCGGCTTCGCGGGCGACGCGCAGGCTGGGCTCGTCGCGTTCGCCCAGCAAGTTGCGCAGCATGAGCCACTCGGGGCTAGATGTCGTGACGTCGCCAAGCAGCGCCGCAAGCGGGCTGTGCAGGGCTGTGGCCACGTCGTGCAAGACCAGCACTGACGCGTTGCCCACGCCTTGCTCCAAATTTGCAAGGTGTCGCTCAGACACGCCGGCCGCCTGCGCCAGCGCGCGGCGCGTGAGGCCACGGCGCGCGCGCAGGCTGCGCACCTGCACGCCAAGTGCGGTCAGAACCGGGTGGCGCGAGTCGTCGGTTGTGGGTGGTTGGGTTTCCATGCCTGCACTTTAGTACATACTTGAGCCGATGATGTCCTTTTTCTCCATCAAACATCGAGACCGCGAGCTTGAAGTCGAGGTGCAGATGCTCGCGCCCGAGCGAGTGGGCAAGCCGTTGCTCGTGTTTTTGCACGAAGGCTTGGGCAGTGTGTCGATGTGGCGAGATTTCCCAACGGCGTTGTGTGATGCGCTAGGTTGGCGCGGTTTGGTCTATTCGCGACCCGGCTATGGTCAAAGCACCCCCCGTTTGGCCGATGAAGTCTGGGGTGTCGATTTCATGCACACCCAAGCCCGAGAATTGCTGCCGCTGGTGTTGCACCAGTGTGGTGTCGATGCCAGCCAGCAACCGATTTGGCTGCTTGGGCACAGCGACGGCGGATCCATCGCACTCCTGCACGCGGCCATGTTTCCTGAGCAAGCGGCGGGCGTGGTGGTGATGGCGCCGCATGTGTTTGTTGAAGATGTCTCTGTTGCAAGCATCGCCGCCACACAAGCCTTGTTCGAGCACGGTAACTTGCGCGCTAAGCTGGCGCGCCACCACGACAGCCCCGAGAGCGCGTTTTACGGCTGGTTTGGCGCGTGGATGAATCCTGCGTTTGGAGCGTGGAACATCACCGACGAGCTGGCCCGTATTTCATGCCCCGTGCTTGCGATTCAAGGCGTTCAAGACGAGTACGGCACGTTTGATCAAATCGATGCCATCAAACTAGTCGTGCCCCAAACGCAAGCCGTCAAGCTCGATGCTTGCGGGCATTCGCCGCACCGAGATCAACTTCAAAAAGTCATTGATGCGGTGAAGGATTGGGTGCGAATTGGGGTGGCGTGAGATGAATTGCCTCGTCGTATCATGCGGTTCACCAGTAATGCGAGTTTCAATCCGACAATGAATTGTTCATCCCTCAGTCGTTCAAAACGTCAATTCTCCAGGGTGTCGGCCGGTTTCACAGCCAAGGCAGCCTCATCGGCGTGCGACGTGTTTTGCGAGCGATCATGAGTAATCGGCGTCAAATTGCATTTGGGCTCGCAGCACTGGTGGGTGCGTCGGGTTTGAGTCGCGCCAGCACCGCGATCACCAATCGGTGGCACATGCCCGATGAAAGTGAGCCACACGCGCGCACTTGGATGGCGTTTTGCGCCAATCCGGCGGTATGGGGCGACCAGTTGGCGGGCGAAGTCAAGCAAAACTTGGCCCTGATCGCTCGCACCATCGCGGGCTTTGAGCCGGTGTCGATGTTGGTGTCGAAGGCTGACCGGGCGCTGGCTCGCAGCCTGGTGGGCACCCAAGTTGAGTTGATTGAGTGCCCGCTTGACGACTTGTGGATGCGCGACACTGGGCCTGTTTTCGTGCGAAAGCCAGGCGCAGGCTTGGCCGGTGTTGACTTCAATTTCAACGGCTGGGGCGCTAAACAAACAGCCAAGCGAGACCGGCAAGTTGCCCGCTTTGTTCTCAATCATGTGCGACTCGAGCGCGTGCAGACAACGCTCGTGCTTGAAGGTGGCGGCATTGAGGTTGATGGCGAGGGCACGGCAATCATCACCGAGAGTTGCGTTTTGAACGCCAACCGCAACCCTGGCGTCAGCAAAGCGGCCTGCGAGCGCGAGTTGCAGCGCGTTTTGGGCATCGACAAGGTGATTTGGCTTGCGGGCGTCAAGGGCAGGGACATCACCGATGGCCACACCGATTTTTACGCCCGCTTCGCGTCACCGGGCGTGGTCGTTGCGGGGTTCGATCCTGATCCCGACTCCTTCGACCACCGGGTCACGCAAACCCATCTGGCGACGCTGCGAAGCGCCAAAGACGCACGGGGTCGAGCGCTTGATGTGCACTTGTTGCATGCGCCAGACCACATTCGCCCAGGCCATGACCGCGGCAGCTTTGCTGCGGGGTATGTCAACTTCTATGTGTGCAATGGCGGCGTGATTGCCCCTGAGTTTGGCGACCCGCAGGCAGATTCGACGGCCAAACAGCTCCTGGAGCGCTTGTTTCCGGGTCGACGAGTGGTGTTGCTCAACATCGATGCCATTGCTGCAGGCGGGGGCGGCATTCACTGCACGACGCAGCAGCAACCAAAGGTTTGACCCATAGGACTGACGCAAAACCGACCCAGCCGCGCCGTCCGCACGGTCGTCGTCGCTGCGCCCTGCTGGGTCAATTTTGTGTAAGTCCTAACCAAACGGGTGACGGATGCTGGCGTGAATTTGTGATTTGTGCCATCATTTGATGGCACAAAAGTAATAGGAAAGCAGTGCTATTTTCTGGCGCCAAACGTCGTCGCGGATGTGTTGCGGCCGGCGGGGGAGGTCGCGTAAGCAAGGCGAGGTGGTTTGACTTCGCATTCACGCGTTGATCGCCTGGATGCCGACGACCTCGACATCTTCGCGTTTGAACTGATCTGCGCCTGCGTACACCACCATTTGGCGCGCCACTTTGTCGCCCAAGAGTTTGCTGACTTGTTTTAGGCTTCTAGCGAAATCAGGGTGATAGGTTTGCGACGATTTGATCTCCACCAAACCCAATTTGCCAGGGGCCATCCCATTTTCAACAACCAAATCAACTTCTTGTCCATTGCTGTCACGCCAAAAATGCAAGCGCGCTCGGTCGCCTTGATTTTCGAAGTACTTGGCAAATTCAGTGATTACGAAATTCTCAAACAAATGGCCCCGCAAAGGGTGTGTTGCCAGCTGCGCGGGATCGTCAATGCCCATGAGCCAAGTGGCCAAACCCGTGTCGTAGAAGTAGAGTTTTGGGGACTTGATGAGTCGCTTGCCAATGTTCTCGAACCACGGCGGCAGCAGGTACACGATATAGCCGGTTTCAAGCAAGTTGATCCATGTGGCAATGGTGGTTTGCGACACACCCACATCGTTGGACAGGCTTTGGTAGTTGAGGATCTGACCCACCCGACCCGCACACAGACGCACCATTCGGCGAAATTCGGGCAAATTGCGCAAGGCGATCAACTCACTCAAGTCGCGCTGAACGTAGGTCTCAAAATAGTCGTTGAAAAAGTCGGCGGGCTTGATGTCACGTGCATGCACAGCAGGATAGCCACCCCTGTGCAACATTTGCATTGTGTCGTGCGGCAAGCCGGCATGGTGAAGCTCCAAAATCGACAGCGGCAGCAGGCGCAACACCGCAGTACGACCCGCCAGCGACTGGCGTACGGCGCCCATCAAGTCAAGTTGCTGGCTGCCCGTGAGGATGAATTTTCGTGTGTCGTTGGTGGCTCCAGCGTGTTGCCATTGGCTGAATCGCCACTCATCGACTAGCACTTGCACCGAAGACAAAATGTCGGGTACTCGCTGCACTTCATCCAGGATTGCTCCCGACGGAAACTGTGCCAAGAAACCACGCGGGTCGGCTTGGGCAAATTGGCGGGTGGGTGTGTCTTCGAGGTTGGCGTATGGCAGATGCCCAAAGGCCTGCCTGCACAAAGTGGTCTTGCCAGACTGGCGTGGCCCTGTGAGCGTGACAACCGGATATGGCGCCGCGCGCCGGATCAAAGTCTGAAGAAGCTGACGGGGGATGGCCATATTTTATGAAAATCGCAAGTTGAACTTGGATTTTACATAAAAATATTCATCCGTCGGCAGATCTTTTGCGTCCTCAATGATTCTCTTTGGCGTGATTGATCGTGTATCTCGGGATGTCGACCACCAAATCGGTTTGGCCGACGAAGGCTTGGCAGCTCAGGCGGCTGTTGGGCTCTAGGCCCCAGGCTCGGTCGAGCAGGTCTTCTTCGTTTTCGTCCATTTCATTGAGGGTCTTGAACCCCTCGCGCACGATGATGTGGCAGGTGGTGCAAGCACAGCTCATGTCGCAGGCGTGTTCGATGTTGATGCCGTTTTCAATCAAGGCTTCGCAGATGCTGTCGCCGACACTGGCTTTGATTTCGCGGCCCAGTGGGGCGTATTCGGCGTGGGGCAGAATTTTGATGATGGGCATCTTAGACCTCTGAGATGGATTTGCCAGACAGGGCATTTTGGATGCCCGCATTCATGCGCTCGGCGGCAAAGGCTTCGGTGCCTTTGGCCAAGGCCTTGGTGGCGGCCTCAATCGGGGCGGGCTCGGCGAGGCTTTGCGCCACGGTGGCGGCTTGCATGAGTGACTCGATGTGTTCGCGCTGGCCCGCTTGCAGCAAGTCAGCATCTGCGTTGAGGGCGGTTTGAACCGCCAAAACCAAGCGCTGCGCATCGAGTCGTGCGGTGACCAGCGCCCGCGCTGCGATGTCAATGTGCGCGGTGTTGAAGCTGCTTTGCAGCATGGTGGCAATGGTCTCATCGCTCAAGCCGTAGCTGGGCTTGATGACCGTCTCGGCCGTCACGCCGCTGACAAGCTCGTTGGCTTCGACGCTGAGCAAGCCGTCGGCATCGATTCTGAAAGTCACGCGAATGCGCGCCGCGCCGGCCACCATCGGCGGTATGCCGCGCAGGCTGAACCGGGCGAGGCTTCGGCAATCAGCGACGAGATCTCGTTCTCCTTGCAACACATGCAAACTTAAACCTGTTTGACCGTCTTGGTAAGTGGTGAAGTCTTGTGCCATGGCGGCAGGAATCGGCGTGTTACGGGGCACGATGCGCTCAACCAAGCCGCCCATGGTCTCAATGCCCAAACTCAACGGGATCACGTCGAGTAGCAACAAGTCGCCACCGGGGTTGTTGCCGATGAGTTGGTTGGCTGAGATGGCCGCACCGAGTGCCACGACCTCGTCGGGGTTGAGGTTGTTCAGCGGTGCGCGACCAAACAACTGCGCGACGGCGGATTGGACATGCGGCATTCGGGTTGAGCCGCCGACCATGACCACGCCGTCGATGTCGGCGGGGGTGAGTTTGGCATCGCGCAGGCACTTGCGGGCTGCGCTGAGGGTTTTGGCCGTCAGCGGGTCGGCGATGGCATCGAATTCCGCTCTTGAAACAGATGTTTTGATGCGAAATTGACCTCTGGTCTCCGTATTCATTGACTCAAACGCTATCGTTTCAGTAGCATCTTGCAGGTCGCTCAGAGCTTCTTTGACGTGGCGCGACAGTGCCTTCAGTTCGGATTTCTCGACGAGCGTCGTTGGGAGGGCCGCGCCGGCCTTGGCGCACATCGCAGCGCCTAAGGCCCAGTCGTAGTCGTCGCCACCCAGGGCGGCGTTGCCGCCGGTGGCGATGACTTCAAACACGCCGTTGCTCATGCGCAAAATCGAGACATCAAACGTGCCGCCGCCAAGGTCGTAAACCACATAGGTGCCTTGCGCGGCGGTGTCCAGCCCGTAAGCGATGGCTGCTGCAGTGGGCTCGTTGATGAGGCGCAGCACCGTGAGTCCGGCCAGTTGAGCGGCGTCTTTGGTGGCTTGGCGCTGGGCATCGTCAAAGTACGCCGGAACGGTGATGACGGCGCCGTCAATGTCGGCATCAAAGCTGTCTTCGGCCCGTTGGCGCAACCTGGCCAGAATTTCTGCGCTGGCCTCGACGGGGCTTTTGGGGCCGATCGGCGTGTGAATGGCGACCATTCCGCTTTGGTCGATCAAGTCATAGCTCAAATGACTGGCGTTTGTGATATCGGCGAGCGTGCGCCCCATCAGGCGCTTGAAGCTGTCCACGCGTTGGCCAGCATAGGACACCACACTGGGCAACAGCGTGGCGCCGTCTTCGTCCGTCAAGCACTCAGCCGCGCCGCTGCGAACGGCGGCCACCAGTGAATGCGTGGTGCCCAGGTCGATTCCAACAGCGATTCGTCGGGTGTGGGGTGCGGGTGCCTGGCCGGGCTCAGAAATTTGCAGAAGTGCCATTGGTTTGTTGGGTCAAAAGGTTTTGCATCGTGGGCCGGTTCAGTGGCTCAACCGCTCATAGGCCAGATCAAGATCGGCCCGGAATTTTTCAATGAAGAGGGCTTGTCGGACCAGTGTCGCGGCATCAGAAGCGGCATTTGGTGCGGCTGAGTCGTCGAGTTGCAACTCTATTTTTGATAGCAAAGAAGTCAATGAATCCCGAGACCAAGTGCCAATTTCATCCAAATCTCGTTCGTTTTTGGCCTCAGAAAGCGCTTCGCGCCACGCCATCTGCTCCATGAGGAAGGTTGGCGACATGGCGGTGTTGTTCTCTGCCGCAATGGCCGCTCCGCGCAGCTCGCACAGATAGGCTGCCCGCGCAATGGGTGCTTTGAGTCGCGCATGCGCTTGGTTGATTCGAGCCGACCACTGGGCCGCGAGGCGCTGGGCCGCTGCGCCTTCAACCGCAAACCGATCTGGGTGGGCTTGCCGCTGTAGATCGCGCCGAGCCGCATCAATCTCGTCAATGCTCAGCTTGAAGCGCTCAGAAAGACCAAACAGCTCGAAGTCGTTGCTCTGGAGGTTCATGTCAGTCGACCCACATGGGGTCTGCGTGACTGCGCCAGATCCCTCAATGCAGTCAATGTCCTAGACCCGAAACGATTCACCGCATCCGCAGCGGTCACGCTCGTTGGGGTTGAGGAACTTGAAGCCTTCGTTGAGACCCTCGCGCACGTAGTCAAGGGTGGTTCCGTCCAAATACGCAAAGCTCTTGGGGTCAATCATCAGCTTCACGCCTTCGGTTTCAAACAACATGTCTTCAGGCGCGACTTCATCCACGTATTCGAGTTGGTAGGCCAGTCCCGAGCAGCCTGTGGTTTTGACACCCAAGCGCACGCCCACGCCCTTGCCACGCTTGCTCAGGTACTTGGTGACGTGTTTGGCCGCAGCGGGCGAGAGTGCGAGAGCCACGGCGTTTAGGCGGCCACAGCCGAGTGTTTGGCTTTGTAGTCAGCCACAGCGGCTTTGATGGCATCTTCAGCCAAGATGGAGCAGTGAATCTTCACGGGTGGCAGCTCAAGCTCTTCGGCGATGACGCTGTTTTTGAGTGCAGCCGCTTGGTCAAGCGTTTTGCCCTTGACCCACTCGGTCACGAGCGAGCTTGACGCAATGGCCGAGCCGCAACCGTATGTTTTGAACCGCGCGTCTTCGATGACGCCGGTTTGCGGGTTCACTTTGATTTGCAGCTTCATCACGTCGCCGCAGGCGGGTGCGCCAACCATGCCGGTGCCAACATCGTCATCGCCTTTTTCAAAGCTGCCAACGTTGCGTGGGTTTTCGTAGTGATCAATGACTTTTTCGCTGTATGCCATGGGGTTTACCTCGTGGATTGTTGTGTTTGTTTGAGTCGTGCGGGAGTCGACTCAATGTTCAGTGCGCCGTCCATTGAATGGCGCTGATGTCGATGCCGTCTTTGTACATGTCCCACAAGGGGCTTAAGTCGCGCAGCTTGGCGACGTTGTGTTTGATCGTTGAGATTGCGAAGTCGATTTCTTCTTCGGTTGTCCAGCGGCCAATGGTGATACGCAGGCTGCTGTGAGCGAGCTCATCGCTGCGCCCAAGTGCGCGCAGTACGTAGCTGGGCTCCAAGGAGGCCGACGTGCAAGCCGAGCCCGACGATACCGCCAAACCCTTGATGCCCATGATGAGCGACTCGCCCTCAACGTAGTTGAAGCTCATGTTGAGGTTGTGCGGCACGCGTTGGGTGCGGTGGCCGTTGATGAACACCTGCTCAATACCCTCCAAACCAGCCAGTAGCCGGTGATTGAGCGCAGTGATGTGGGCCAATTCGTCAGCCATGTTGGCTTTTGCAATGGCGTATGCCTCGCCCATCCCCACGCACTGGTGAGTGGGTAGCGTGCCCGAACGCATGCCACGCTCGTGGCCACCGCCGTGCATTTGCGCCTCGATGCGCACGCGGGGCTTGCGGCGCACGTAAAGCGCGCCGATGCCTTTGGGGCCATAGGTTTTGTGCGAGGTCAGGCTCATCAAGTCGATGGGCAACTCGGCGATGTTGAATGCGACGCGGCCGGTGGCCTGCGCAGCATCGACATGGAAAATCACGCCGTTGGCTCGGCAAATGTCGCCGAGCGCCTTGACGTCTTGAATCACGCCGATTTCGTTGTTGACGAACATCACACTGGCGACGATGGTGTCAGGGCGAATCGCGGCCTTGAACGCGTCCAAATTCACCAAACCGTCTGTCTGCACGTCCAAGTAGGTGACCTCAAAGCCTTGACGCTCCAACTCGCGCATCGTGTCGAGCACGGCTTTGTGCTCTGTTTTGACGGTGATGAGGTGCTTGCCCTTGGTTTTGTAAAACTGAGCCGCGCCCTTGATGGCGAGGTTGTTGCTCTCAGTCGCGCCACTGGTCCAAACAATCTCGCGCGGGTCTGCGCCAATGAGGTCTGCCACTTGGCCGCGAGCGCGCTCAACGGCGGCTTCGGCTTCCCAGCCCCATGCGTGGCTGCGCGAAGCAGGGTTGCCGAAATGCTCTCGCAACCACGGGATCATCGCATCAACCACCTGCGGGTCGCAGGGGTTGGTGGCGGAGTAATCCATGTAGATTGGAAAGTGCGGGGTAACGTCCATGGTGTTGATGCTGTGGTGAGTTGATTGACTATTGAATGAATTTGGCGATTGAGTTTTGAATGATCAGGTGCCTGCTTTGGCCATGGCCATGGTGCCGAGCGCGAATACCGAGTTGGGTGCGTTCACGCGGATGGGCTTGAGCACCGGCTGGGTAGAAATTGCCCGGCGCATGATCGGCGCATGATCAATCACAAAGCCAGCCGCGTGCTGGTCGTCAACCAGCTTTTGCAAGTTGATGGAGGTGAGGAAATCAAGCATGCGGGCGTTCAGAGCTGCCCACAGGTCGTGGGTCATGCATCGCCCGCCTGCGCCGTGGCAGTTTTCTTTGCCGCCGCACTGAGTGGCATCGATGGCTTCGTCTACCGACGCGATGATGTCGGCGATTGAGATCTCAGCGGCTTTGCGGGCCAATGTGTAGCCGCCGCCGGGGCCTCGGGTCGATTCGACCAATTCGTTGCGGCGCAGTTTGCCGAACAATTGCTCGAGGTACGACAGCGAAATTTGTTGGCGTTGGCTGATGGCCGCCAATGTGACTGGACCTGAGCTTTGGCGCAAAGCCAAATCAATCATCGCGGTGACGGCAAAACGACCTTTGGTGGTGAGACGCATGGGTGATCCTTAAAAGCAAAGCAATTCAGAGCAGTTCGAAGCGACTTGCGACAAACAGGTGTCATCGTGCAAATCGCCTATCGCGTCCTAACAAGCCACCGGTATGTGCAGCTTTCAGGTTGATACCCGTTCGTAGGCCCAACGCCATTTGACTTTTGCGAATTCAGATTTGTAGCGCGCGGGCGAGGATTTCTCGTCACCCGCTGGCGACACAAAACTTGTTTTTCTATGAATCCGACCGAATCAGTCAAGTATACCGCAATCCCGAACGTTTCACTCAAGAATGTACCCGAGATTGCGGTTTTGTCCAAGACAAATATGTATTTTCTGACTGATTGGTCATAAAATTTACCTATCGGTCAGATAAATCGCTTTGCCAGCGTGGATCGAGCGCCCCTGGACTCAGAGCCCCAGTGCAGCGATGCCCGCTTTTGCGACTTCGGCGTCTTCTGTCGACTTGACGCCGCTGACGCCCACCGCGCCAAGCACTTGGCCGTTTTTAACGATTGGAACGCCGCCCTCCAACATGCCCTGCACCAGCGGTGCACTCAAAAACGAAGTGCGTCCGCCGTTGATCACGTCTTCGTAGACCTTGCTCTCGCGCCGCCCCATGGCCGACGTGTGAGCTTTGGCGGGTGCAATGTGTGCCGACAGTGCTGCCGCGCCGTCAAGTCGCTTGAGACCTAACAGGTGGCCGCCATCGTCAACGACGGCGATGGTCACGGCCCAGGCATTGGCCACAGCGTGCGCGGCTGCTGCCGTGATGATGGTGTCGACATCGGATGACTCTAAGACGGGTTTGGTGTTCATGTGAGGTTCTCGTTCGTGAAAAATGGTGAAGTTCGAGAATATTCGAAGCCCGCCGTTTGATTGGGTGGTTTTGCATCACAACAAAACCCCAAGGAAAGTAGGAAGTGCGCCTAGGGGCTTGATTCTTGGCAAATCGGCGCTACATTCTCGCCAATTGCCTGCTTTCCATTGTTTTGGGCAAGATGGAGAAAACCATGAGCGACAACGTTCACACCTTATCGACCTACGACGGCAGTCTGACTGCCATCGAACGCAACAAAGTGTTGCGCAATACCTATTTGCTTCTCGCTGTGAGCATGATTCCGACTGTGCTTGGTGTCATGTTTGGCATGCAAACCGGTGCCTACAAGCTTTTCACCGGCATTTTGGGCATGGTCGGCTTCATGGCTGGCGCGTTTGCGTTCATGTACGCGATCGAGAAGACCAAAGACTCAGGCAAAGGTGTCGCAGTTTTGTTGGCCTTTACGTTTTTCATGGGTTTGGTGTTGTCGGGATTGATCACCCGCGTGATGGGCCTTAAAAACGGCCCCAGCTTGGTGATGACGGCCTTCGGCGGTACTGCTGGTGTGTTCTTCGTCATGGCAAGTGTGGCAAGTGTGATCAAGCGCGATTTGTCCGGCATGGGCAAATGGCTGATGGTCGGCTCGCTGGTTCTGTTGGTTGGCGTGGTCATCAACGCCTTCGTTGGGTCTGGCCCGATGATGCTGGCTCTGAGCTGTGTCATGGTTGGTATTTTCAGCCTGTACATGTTGTATGACCTCAA
>JANOPN010000049.1:0-13924 GCA_031421855.1 Comamonadaceae bacterium | reverse complement strand
GCGGCCAAGTGGCCGCCCCATTCGTTGGCTTCGATGAGGACTTCGTTGGCGATGATGTCGAGCTTTTTTTGCATTTCGCCTTGAACGTTTTCGCTTTCGGCACTGCCCAAGACGCCGCCAAGCTCACCTTTGTTGACGCTGTGGCTGATGCTTTTGCACGCGCGGGCGACGACTTCGAGTAGCAGGCGAAGTTTTGGCGGGATCTGACCCTGTGGGGTTTCGGAATTTTTGCTTTCGCGTTGTTTCTCAAGCAAGTAGCGCGACAGTGATGATTTGGCGGTTTTCATGGCGTTTTTCAATCTGACAGTGCTTTGTTGATGACTTCTCGGGTGTCTGCGCTGAGGGTTGAGCTGGCAGACACGCGCTTCAAGGCTTCTTGCGCTGCGGCTTGGAATGGCGCGGCCAGTTTTCGCCAGCGGTCGAGCGCTCGCGCAAGCCGAGCAGCGATTTGTGGGTTGATGGCATCGAGTGCGACGACTTGCTCGGCCCAAAACACGTAGCCTGCTGCGTCGGTGCGATGAAACGCGGCTGGGTTAGCGTTGCAAAAACTGAAAATCAGGCTGCGGGCGCGGTTAGGGTTTTTAGTCGAAAAGTCGGGGTGCTGCATGAGTTGACGCACGATTGGCAACACGTTGCCGCCCAGGTCAGGGCCGCTTGCTTGCAGCGCAAACCATTTGTCTACGACCAAGGCCTCGCCTTTGAACTGCGCCAAAAACCGCTCGAGCGCCGGTTTGGCCAGTGGTGAATGTGCGAGTACCAGCGCTGTCAATGCTCCAAATCTGTCGGTCATGTTGGCGGCGTCTTTGAAGCGCTGCAGCGCTTTGCCGGGCCAAAACGGGTCGTCGCGCTGGGCGGCTGCCAGTGTCAGCATGCACAGGGCGAGGTTTGCGAGCGCTCGCTTGCCCGAACTTGAGGCATCGGGCACATAAGCGCCCGTGTCTTTGTTGGCCTCAAACGTTGCCACCCAGTCGTCGTGCAGGGCGTGGGCTAGGCTTGAGCGCATGCCTTCGCGCACGGCGTGAATGGCCTGTGGGTCGGCGGGCATCATTTGCTCGGCAATGAAGCCCTCGCCTGGCGGGGTGAGGATGAGGTCTTTGAAAGCGGCATCAAGCGTCGGGTCGCGCAAAATCGCCCGCAAAGCATCGATCAAAGCGGTTGGAAGATCAATTTTGATGACATTTGAGCCGTTGGTCTCCGGATCTATTGACTTTGATGCTACTGATTTAATAGCGAATCGCAACATGAGGCTTTGCGCGGCTTCCCAGCGGTTGAAGGCATCTTTGTCGTGCGCGAGCAAGGTGAGTAGGGCGGTTTCGTCATGGTCTGTCTCCAAAATCACCGGTGCACTGAATCCGCGAAGGATGGATGCCACGGGCGAGCTGACGATGTTGTTGAAGACAATCGCGTCGCTGCTTTCGGTCAGTACGTGCAAGCGGCTCGGCGCGAGCTCGGTGCCGTCGGTTGCGATCAGGCCCACTTCAATCGGGATGACAAACGGTTCTTTGGTCGGCTGGCCCGGTGTCGGCGCGCAGCTTTGGCCAAAGGTGAGGGTGTAGGTTTGCGCTTGCGCGTCAAAACTGCCGCGAGCCGTGACCCGAGGTGTGCCTGCCTGGCCGTACCAGCGTTTGAACTGGGCGAGGTGTTGGGTGAGCAAGCTGTCGGGGTTGGCGTCTGATATCGCTTGGGTGAAATCGTCGCAGGTGACGGCTTGGCCGTCAAACCGCTCGAAATACAAGTCCATGCCTTTGCGAAAACCCGTCACGCCAACCAAGGTTTGCTGCATGCGCACGACCTCAGCGCCTTTTTCGTAGACCGTCATGGTGTAAAAATTGTCGATCGCAGCGTATTCGTCGGGCCGAATCGGGTGCGCCATGGGGCCCGCGTCTTCGGGGAACTGGTGGCTGCGCAGTTGGCGCACATCTTGGATGCGCATGACGCTGCGCGCCGACCCCGAGCCTGCCAAGTCCATGCTGAACTCTTGGTCGCGAAACACGGTCAGGCCTTCTTTGAGCGAGAGTTGAAACCAGTCGCGACAGGTGATTCGGTTACCGGTCCAATTGTGGAAATACTCGTGTCCGACAACCGACTCGATGCCTGCGTGGTCAACATCGGTTGCAGTTGCGGGGTTAGCAAGCACAAACTTGGTGTTGAAAATGTTGAGGCCTTTGTTCTCCATTGCCCCCATGTTGAAGTCGCTCACCGCGACGATCATGAAGCGCTCCAAGTCCAAGCTCAGGCCAAAACGGGTTTCGTCCCAAGCGACGCTAGCCACCAGTGAATTCATCGCGTGTTCCGTTTTGTCTAAGTCGCCAGGGCGAACATAGACTTGCAACAAATGGTTGTTGCCGCTTCGGCTTTTGATGCGCTGCTCGCGGCAAACCAGCTTGGCGGCAACCAATGCGAAGAGGTAGCATGGCTTTTTATGCGGATCAACCCATTTCGCCATGTGGCGGCCATCGGGCAAATCGGCTTGCTCGACCAAGTTGCCGTTAGACAACAGCACTGGGTATTTGGCTTTGTCGGCGCGCAGGGTGACGCTGAACAGGGCCATGACGTCCGGCCGGTCTAAGAAGTAAGTGATTCGACGAAAGCCTTCTGCTTCGCACTGGGTAAAAAAGGCGTTGTCAGACGTGTACAACCCGCTAAGCGATGTGTTTTTGTCGGGCGTGCAGGTGGTGAAAATCTCCAAGCTGAACTGGTCGGGCAGGTTATCCAGTGTGAGGCTTTGGCCTTCGGCGCGAAAGCTGCAGCCCTTGCCGTCGACGAGCACGCGGGCCAGGTTCAGGTCTTCACCGTTCAGCACCAAGGCTTGCGTCGGCACCTCGGGGTTGCGCCGCAAGCTCATTTTGCTGAGCACGCGCGTTTTGGCCGGGTCGAGGTCAAAACTCAAATCGATGGTGTCGATGAAGTACGGCGGCGCTTGGTAGTCGGCGCGGCGGATGGTGGTGGGGGCGATGTCGGTGCGTGGCATGGAGAGACGTGCTTAAAAGGCTGTTTTTCGGTTGAAATCGCCCAATTATCTGGCATATTGACACTTGGTCGCCGGATTCATTGGGTTTGTTGCTATATTTTTTATAGTGTTTGATTGCAAGTTGAACCTGCGAAGGCAGCATTGTCCCAAAAACGCAGGACCGATTTCGCCGGGTTTGCTCGGGGATATCGGGTGTTTGGATGAACGAGCGCCACAATGCGTGCTCCTTTACAACTTTCGCAGAGGATCAGCATGACAACAACAATCGACGCTGAGGCTGTGAACTCGCCCAGAGACGCTGAGCGAACGCGAAAAGTCATTTTGATGGGTGCGAGGGCGGAGTTTGCTGAGCACGGCCTGAGCGGCGCGCGGGTTGACCGCATTGCTGAGAGATGCGGGTGCAATAAGCGGCTCTTGTACTACTACTTCGGCGACAAGGACGCCTTGTTTCGCGCCGTGCTGGCTGCAGCCTACGCCCAGATTCGGGAGCGTGAACGACAACTCCAGTTGGAGGCGGTTTCACCCGTTCAAGCGATCGAGCAGCTTGTGCATTTCACCTGGGACTACTACATCGACAACCCCGAGTTTTTGTCGCTGCTCAATACCGCCAACCTGCACAAAGCGCGGCATTTGGACGACTCGGCAGAAATCCGTGACGTGAATCACCCCTTGGTCGAGTTGATCGACGGCGTGGTGCAGCGGGGGCAGTCCAGTGGTGTTTTCCGTGCCGATATTGACCCGGTGCAGTTGTACGTGTCAATCGCGGGTTTGGCTTACTTCTATTTGTCGAACAACCACACCTTGGCTGCTATTTTTGGCCGCAACTTAAAAGCTGTCGATGCGCTTGCGCAGCGCCGCAGCCACATCACCGACGTGGTGTTGAGCTACGTGACCAAGGGCTGACCCCAATGCGTTTTTCGCGAGCGAAGTCTACAGTTAACTGTTTGGTGAATTAGCGCTTTGAGCGCCCATTTGCATTGGAGAACACCATGTTTCATACCTCTGAACTCAACGTCTGGGCTTTGTCTGGTCGACGTGTTTTCGCGGCGGCCGCGCTGAATATCGCTGCGCTCTTTGCCGGCGCGCCAGCCTTTGCGCAAGCGCCGTACCCAAACAAGCCAATCCGAATCGTGGTGCCGTTCGCCGCGGGCAGCACGACCGATTTGATCGCTCGCGCCATCGCTGACAAAATGACCGTTGGTTTGGGTCAAAGCGTCGTCATTGACAACAAAGGTGGCGCCAGCGGCACAATTGGTCAGGCTCTCGTGGCGCAAGCGCCTGCTGACGGCTACACGGTGATGATTCACTCGTCGTCACACACGGTTAGCCCGTCCACCTTTGCCAAATTGCCGTTTGACACCGCAACGGCTTTTGCGGGTGTCACGCCCATTGCCAACATCCCCAATGTGTTGGTGGTGTCGCCCAAAAGCGCCATCAAGTCGGTGGCCGATTTGCTCAAAACCGCCAAAGCCAAGCCGGGCGCACTCAATTACGCGTCAGCCGGTGAGGGCAGTGCCACCCACCTGAATGCCGAAAAATTCAAACTCGCAGGCCAGTTTTTTGCGGTTCACATCCCGTACACCGGCTCGGCAGGCGCGGTGACCGACGTCTTGGCGGGGCGGGTTGACTACTACTTTTCGCCAGCGGCTCCTGTCATGGGCCACATCAAAGAAGGCACGCTCAACGCTTTGGCTGTGGGCTCAGCCAAGCGTGCCGCTGCTTTGCCGACGGTGCCGACCACAGCGGAGTCGGGCGTATCGGGCTCGGAGTTCAATTTTTGGATCGGCATGATGGTGCCAGCCAAAACCCCGCGCGATGTCGTTAGCCGCTTGAACTCAGAGGTCGTCAAGGCACTCGCCTCACCCGATGTGCGCGAGCGGTTTTCCAAAATGGGTGCTGATGCCTGGACGATGAGCCCCGAGGCGTTTGATGGCTACCTCAAGGACGAAATTCGCACCAATGCCGATTTGGTCAAAGCAGCCCGTTTGGCGGTTCAATAATAGGACTTACGCAAAACCGCCCCAGCGGCGTTGCAGCTCCTAACTTTGCTATCCGCACTGTCGTCGTCGCTGCGCCTTGCCGGGACAATTTTTGCGTAAGTCCTAAATCATTCAGCCCCCTCGTTTTTCGAAAGATCGCATGGCCACACAACGTCTGGGAATCATCATGCACGGCGTGACCGGTCGCATGGGTTTAAATCAACATTTGTTGCGTTCGATTTTGGCCATTCGCAACCAAGGCGGCGTCTCGCTGGCCAATGGCAACCGGGCCATGCCAGACCCAATCATCGTGGGTCGAGATGCCGCCAAAATTGCGGCCTTGGCCAAGGCTCATGGCATTGAGCGCCACACGACCGATTTGGCCGCAGCCTTGGCGAACCCCGAGGACACGGTGTTTTTTGACGCAGGTACCACCCAAATGCGACCGCAGCTGCTTGCGCAGGCCATTCGGGCGGGCAAACACGTGTACTGCGAAAAGCCCATTGCCACCAACTTGGTTGAGGCCCTTGAAGTCGCTCAATTGGCGCAAGTCAGCGGCATCAAACACGGCGCGGTGCAAGACAAGCTCTTTTTGCCGGGCCTGCGCAAACTCGACATGCTTCGCCGATCGGGGTTTTTTGGTCGGATGCTGAGCGTGCGAATCGAATTTGGCTACTGGGTGTTTGAGGGCGACTTACAACCGATTCAACGCCCAAGCTGGAACTATCGCGCCGCAGACGGCGGCGGCATCATCTTGGACATGGTCTGCCACTGGCGCTATGTTCTTGATAACTTGTTTGGCGAGGTGCAATCGGTCAGTTGTCTGGGCGCGACCCACATCGACAAGCGGTGGGACGAAGCTGGCAAGCCCTACACTGCAGACGCCGACGATGCCGCCTACGCCACATTTGAGCTCAAAGGCCACCAAGGTGAGCGCGTCATCGCGCAGGTCAACAGCAGCTGGACCACGCGCGTCAAGCGCGATGATTTGGTCACATTTCATGTCGATGGCACCCACGGCTCGGCCGTGGCTGGCTTGACCGACTGCCGCGCACAAAGCCGGGTGGCCACGCCCCGACCGGTTTGGAATCCAGACGTGAAGCAAACCATTGACTTCCACGATCAATGGCAAGACGTGCCCGATACGCAAGTGTTCGACAACGGCTTCAAAATTCAGTGGGAACACTTCATTCGCCACGTGGTGGAAGACGAGCCATATCGCTGGACGCTTGCCGAAGGCGCCAAGGGGGTTCAATTGGTTGAGGCCGCGCTGCAAAGCTGGCGCGAGCGTCGCTGGGTTGATGTGCCTGCGTTGGGCATCGCCAGCCCATGAGTTTGACGCTGCGAATGCCGGATGCGACCGGTCGGGTCACCAAGTATTTCTTGCGTGGCATGCCAGCACCTTGGGGCGCGATCACCAAGCCCGCCGCGTTTAACCGGGCGGTTTATTCGGCTGCCCACGTCGTGGCCAACCCGTTGACACCGCTTGAGCCGTTGCAGAGTTGTGCGCTTGATTGGGATGCCACCATTCGCTATCGGCAGCGTTTGTGGAGCTTAGGCTTGGGCGTTGCCGAAGCCATGGACACCGCGCAGCGTGGGGGCGGGCTTGATTGGCCCACGTCGCTGTCACTGATTGAGCACAGCTTAGACGCGGCGCAAGACTTCGCCAACAAAAAGCGCCCTTTGGGATCGTTGATCGCCTGCGGCTGCGGCACGGATCATTTGGGCCCCGACGTGGATCACAGCGTTGACGACGTGATCGCCGCATATGAATACCAAATGGCCGCCATTGAAAAGCTGGGCGGCAAGCTCATCATCATGGCCAGCCGCGCCCTGGCTAAAGCGGCCAAGAGCCCCGCGGACTACGAGCGGGTGTACAGCCGCATCTTGAGTCAAGCGCGCCAGCCCGTCATTTTGCACTGGCTGGGCGAGATGTTTGACCCGGCCTTGAGCGGCTATTGGGGCAGCGCTGACCTCAGCGTTGCAACCGACACCGTGCTGGGCATCATCAACGCCCACGCAGACAAGGTTGACGGCATCAAAATCTCGCTGCTTGACGCCACACGTGAGGTCGATATGCGACGTCGCCTACCGCTCAACGCCAGTGGCGGCGTGCGCATGTACACGGGCGACGACTTCAACTACGCTGACTTGATCGCTGGTGACGGTTTTGATGCCGCGCAACCGCATTTGAGCCAAAGTGATGCCTTGCTGGGTATTTTTGATGCCATCGCACCAGCTGCGAGCGCGGCGCTGGGCGCATTGGCCGCTGGCGACGAAGCGCGGTTTCGGGCGATTTTGGAGCCGACTGTTCCGCTGTCTCGCCACATGTTCCAAGCACCCACGCGGTACTACAAAACTGGCGTGGTGTTCATGGCTTGGCTCAACGGGCATCAGTCGCACTTCACCTTGGTTGGTGGCCAACAAAGTGCGCGCAGCTTGGTCCATCTGTGTGAACTGGTTCGGCTGGCTGACGCCGCCAACTTGATTGAGCACCCCGACATGGCCGCCAAACGCATCCGACATTTGTTGGCGATGCACGGCGTGAATTGATGCGAGATTTTTCGGTCGACCTGCGCGACTTGTCGATCAACACCGCGACCGTGCGCAAGAGCGGTGACCAAGTGTTCCGGCTTGACCAAATTTTGGAGGCCTGCGCACGGCTTGGCATCCAAACCGTTTGCCCATGGCGCGATCAAGTCAAGGCGATTGGCCTCACTCAGACCGCTTCATTGCTCAAAACACATGGCATCGGCTTGTCTGGCTATTGCCGAGGCGGATTTTTCACGGCTGCAGATGACGCGGGCCTCAAAGCTGCGCTGGCCGACAACCGCCAGGCAATTGACGAGGCATGCGAGTTGAACGCGCCCTGTTTGGTTTTGGTTGTGGGTGCGTTGCCCGGCGCGATTGAAGGCCGGGCAAGCTACAACTCAATCGAGCGTGCCCGCGACCAAGTGTTTGACGGCATTGCCGCCACGCTTGCCTACGCCCGGCAAGTGGGCATGCCACTTGCCATTGAGCCGCTGCATCCAATGCAGGCGGCAGAGCGGGCCTGCATCAACACCTTGGAGCAAGCGCTCGACATTTGCGACGCGCTTGACTCCGAGCGAACCGGCAGCATGGGTGTCGCAGTGGATGCATACCACGTGTGGTGGGACCCCAAACTCAAGGCGCAAATTGATCGAGCCGGTGCCAAGCGCCTGTTGGCGTGGCATGTTTGCGACTGGCTTACCCCCACCAAAGACTTGCTAAACGACCGCGGCATGATGGGCGACGGCGTGATTGAGCTGCGCAAAATTCGCGGTTGGTTAGAGGGCGCGGGTTACCGAGGCCACAGCGAGGTTGAGATTTTTTCTGAACACTGGTGGGCTCAGAGCGCGCAAGTCAGCTTGAGCGAGTGCATTTCTCGCCACAAATCTGTTTGTTGAGAGGCTATTCGGCGACCTTGGCGACCTTGGCGTATCGCAACGAACTGCGCACCCGACCATCTGGCTTGAGCCCGTCGTTCACAAAACGACCCTCGAGCGCCATGCCTATTTTTTGCATCACCCGCTCGCTGGCTGCATTGTCGACATCGCACCCCGCCCAAATGCGCTTGGCATTCAAATGCGCGAACCCAAAGTCAAGCACAGCCTGCGCCGCCTCGGTCGCATGACCTTGGCCCGCACCGTCGGCTGTTGTCCACCAGCCCATGGTGAAACTCTGGGTGGTCCAGTCAGGCTCATGCAAACCCAAGGCACCTAAAAAGGCTTGGTCACTTTTGCGCCGAATTTGAAACACAAAATCTGTGCGCAGCATCCAATGCGCTTGCATGGTGCGCCCGTAAACCTCGGCCGCGTCAAGCGTTTGCTTGGGGTTGACCCAGGGCATCCATGGCGACAAATGGTCAAGCGAGCGTTGAATGGCCGCATGCAAATCGGCACCGTCACCGTTTTGGTAAGCACGCACGATCAAGCGCGGGGTTTCGAGCACCGCGGGCAGCTCTCTCAAAATGCACGATTCAAGGTGGTTCATGTGGCGACTTCAAAATAATCCATCTTCGTCAGAATTCCGCATGAACCCACCACATCAAATGTTTGCCGAGCTCTTGAATCGACAATGTGTTGATTGGTTCAGCTTTCGAGCGGAGTCATTTCCCACTTGGTTTGCGGCAGGCCTTTAGCCCAACTCTGCATGTGGGTATCGAGCTGCGCGCGGCAGGCTTCACGCGCCGTGCCAGTGAGCCCCGGCTTGGTTCGCGCGTAAACCACCGTGCCATTGTTGAGCTGCTGGCCGTGCAATTGGGCTGCTGACCACTCGTCATTTGATGAACGAAAGAGGGGCTCAAAACGAAGGGCTAAAGGCCCCAACGGTTGACTCAAGAGCCTCAGGTCGGCATCAACCGTTCCTCCGTAAGGTAGTTTGAGGCTGCGAACTTGACCTGTAGGTGTGTCAATCAGCACCTCCATATCCTCTGGCGGATTCACAGGCACACCGCCTCTGCTGGTGATTTGTGAAAGGTAGGAAAGTCGTTCAATCACTTGACCGGCTACCGCCTTGATCGGCAGACCGACATGGGTTGCGACTGGGGGACTCAAATAGTACGGACCAACGGTGAAGTTTTGTGCGCTAAGGCGCAAGCCTCTGGCCTCAAGGCCTGCCGTGTCGACTACCCAAGTGTGAACCAAAGTCGATTTGCCGTCTTTTGCACGCAACGCAATCGGACGGTCATAGCGACGCGCCGCGACGCTTGCAACACAGGGGATCTGGCGAAGCTGCTCGAAAGATTCGGTCGTGAGGACGGGCTTCACGGCCTGCTGCCAACCAGGCAAGTGCTTGTGCGACCCCGACATTACCCAAACATCTGGAATCACTTTTTGCTTGACGTTCTGCGCAGGCAGCTCCGTGGCAAATTGGCTGGTTGGTTTAGTCGCACTTTGTGCCCAAACCAGCGAATTCCCGGCTACAGCAAAGGCACAAGCCAAAGCAATCGCCAGGGCCTTGCCCGCGGGCTTCAAACATCTTTTGATTTTCATTTCAACTCCATTTATTCACGGTTTTCTTCAATTTAGGACTTACGCAAAATTGTCCCAGCAAGGCGCAGCGACGACGACAGTGCGAATAGCACGGCTAGGAGCTGCAACGCGGCTGGGGCGGCTTTGCGTAAGTCCTACAATTGATCTTTCACCCCTGCGAGCCACGCGCCAGCATGGTTTGCAACGACTGCTTTGTGGCCCGCAGCACGACACCCATGTTGGCCAGCAACGAACCCATGGCCAAACCTGCCCACGACCACGCCATCCAGTTCGCCGCCGCTTGTACGCTCAGGAGCCAGTTTGCATTTGGAACTGCGCCGCAAGTCACGCCGCACGCCAGCTGGGTAGCCAATGGCACGATTCCCACGATGATCGTGAGTATGCCCACTGCAAAGCTCAAGCGCAACGCGTCAAGCCACATGGGCCGCCAACTCGCGCCGCCCGTGCGACGAATGGCCACCATCAGCGTCAGCACGTGTCGATAGCCCCAAGCGCTCGAGGTCCCAACAACCACCCCAAGCGCGGCCATCGCCCATTGCCAGCGCTGTCGTGCGCGCAGGGCTTGTTGTTGGAGTTGGGATGGCTCATAGCGAATCTCGTGGATCGCCCAGCCCTTTGCGCGCAGGCCGTCAAGGCTTGTCGTCGTGGCTGCGGTTGGGCGCGCTTGCGATGAGTCGGTCTCGCTCGGAGTAGCCCCCGCGCCAACCCAAGCGCCATTCGTGTATTGATGCCACTGCTCACCTGAACTGCGCCGGGCAAGCTCAGGGCCCATCACGAGCGTGGTGGGGCCGCTCGCCAACAGTGTTTTGACCTCTTGCTGGGTCTGCGCCAATTGGGCATTCGCAAGAATGTCCTCCGCGCTTGGATGCGCGCAGGGGGTTTGCTCGTTCAGCACGAGTCGCATGCGCTGGGTTTTGGGTGGGCTGCTCAAGACCCAGCACAAATCGACAGGCCAGTTGAGACCTGCAACAACCATGACGCTGTGAACACTGCCACCGCGCAGGCCTGGCTCTTGTACCCAAACACCCATGCCAGTGTTCCAAAGGCTGGGAGCCTGCTGGCTCAGATCTACGGGGTTTGTCCA
Organism: Comamonadaceae bacterium; assembly: GCA_031421855.1. Classification (GTDB taxonomy): domain Bacteria; phylum Pseudomonadota; class Gammaproteobacteria; order Burkholderiales; family Burkholderiaceae_C; genus JAAFHN01. The sequence continues at coordinate 2,875 of JANOPN010000049.1, read as the reverse complement.
GCGCAGCAACGCCCGGGTATCGGCCCACTCCGCGTGTCCGAGCAAGCCACTTTTACGCTGTGGATCGAACGACAAACGCCATGCTCGCAGACCCCCCAAGCTTGAATACTCAGGTGTGCGGGTGGCTGCTGCGGTGTCTTGCGCATAGCGCATGGCAGCCATGTTCACCCCGCTCAACAACAGAGCCAACAGCAAGCCACGCGCCCACCCCAGTCGAAGCCATGACCACATGGTGGGTCAGGTGCTGGCCGAAAGCCCACCAACTGGGCTTGCAGTCAGCTCGACCATGGGCACAACGCGCGTCGTTGACTGCAGCAGTCGCGCATCGTGGGTCGCCAGCACCAAGGTGGTGTTGCCGCCGCATGCCGTTTGCAGCACCTCCATGACGGTAGCCGCCGATGCATCGTCCAAGGCACTGGTCGGCTCATCGGCCAGCACCAGTGCGGGCGAGCGCATGAGTGCCCGCGCGATGGCTGCACGTTGGGCTTGACCGCCTGACACGGCACTGGGCAGGCGGCTGCCGAGCTCAGCCAGCCCCAGCGAGTCGAGCAAAGCACGCGCGCGCTCGATCCACTGGGACTTTTTGGCGCGCTCGTGTGACACTGGCAAGAGCACGTTGTCCAGCAAACTCAAGTGAGGCAAAAGGGCCGCTTGTTGGTAGACAAATCCCACGTGGCCGCTTCGCCAAGCATCCAACTCGTTGTCTTTCATGCTTTGAATCGACTGGCCGTCAAATCGATACTCACCCGCGCCCAAGCGCAGCATCGCGCCCATGGCATAAAGAAGCGTGGACTTGCCGCCCCCACTTGGGCCAATCAGGGCAAGCTGTTCGCCGCGTGCGACCGTCAGACTCAATCCGTGAAAGACATCGGCCTTGGCTTTGGGGTAGCGGTAGCTCGCGCCTTGGATCAGGATGAGTGCAGCAGAGGATTGGGTCATGGAGGCCCCTTTGGGCGATTGAGTGTGTAGCGAGCACCCAGCAAGACTTCAGTCGGCACAGTTGAGGTGAATCGCGCAGTGAAGCGCAGCTGCGGCACTTGGCCCTTGCTGTCAATCATGGGGGCGATGCGGTTGACGCTGATCGGCGCGGTGACGCCGCTCGTGCGCGACAGCACCACGACCAAGGGCACGCGTTGGTTGATCAAGTCGGCGTCTTCGGCGTGGACGGCGCAGTCAAGCTGAAGCTCGCTTTTGTCTGCCAACTCCAAGAGCCCATCGCCTCCGCCGAAACTGCCGCCTGCGGCGTTGACGATTTGACCCGGTTCGACCGTGCGCTTGACGATGATGCCCTCGCTTGGGCTTTGCACTTGGGTAAAGCGCAGCTCTCGCTCCAGCCCGCGCTGGCTCAACTCCAACTCACGCAGCTCGATTTTGGCGGATTCGAGTTCAGTTTCGCGCTCGCGAATGGACAGCGCGGTCTTGGTATTGCCCGCCTCGCTGTAGAGTTGTTCCAGCACAATGGCTTCTCGCTTTTGTGACGCAATCTGCAGCTTGATCAGCTCCATGCGTTTGTTGACGCGGTCGCGCGCGAGCTGGTTGCGCTGCATTTGCTCGGTGAGTGCGCGCGGGGAGATCTCGATCAAGACTTGGCCTTTGCGCACGGTGTCCCCCACATCCACCCGAACGGCGGTGACTTCGCCATTGGCTTGAGACTTGATGGGTACCAAGGCTCTGGGCTTAACTTCGCAGATGCCCTCTAATGCGTAGCGGGCGGCGGCAAGTCGCTGAGTGGATGGCGGCGGGGAACTTGCAGCAGCAATCGCAACCGGCACACCAGCGGCGACTGGGACTGTTGCCGGTTTGGCCGCTGGCGGCTTGTAGGCTTCTGGCGCACAGGCGACGATGGCCACACACGCGAGACTCAACAGCAACAAAGAGCACGCTCGCACAGAAGGCTTCAAAAACATGGAAGGAATCACTCAGGGCGCGTAAAAGTCGGGCTCAATCGGTTTGGCTCTTGAGGAGCAGGGCCGTGGGGCGGCGCACGAGCACTCTGGCCAAGAGCACCGCCAAGCTTGCGCCCAGTGCGACGCCACCCAGTGCTGCTGGCCATAATTTTGGCGCGGCCCATGGGTGGCCTTGTACGGCGAACCAGAGCCATGCAATCACGCAGGCAGCTAGAGTGGCAGCGCCTAAACGCACGATCTCAGGGTGCAGCGTGTGGAGCGCAGCCGCCCATCGGCTTTGGCCAAAGCCGCGCCGCAGCGCGAGTTCCAGCGTCAAGACGCGAAAACGCAGCCACGTATGTGCTAGAGCTATCAAGGCTAAGGTCGTGGCCAACGCAACAGGAATCCATTGACCGGCGAGAAGCAGTGCTCTGCGAGCTTTATCAGTGCCGGGGGCGTCGAGCAGGGGGCGTGCGTGGGCGACGTTACTTTGCCAAACCATGTGGCTAGGCGCTTCGTCGAGGATGTTTTGAATTTCTGCCAACGCAACGTCAATTGGGATGCCGGGTTTGAGCTTTACGATGGCGGTGATTTCAGGAAAGAAAGGCCCAAAACTCCGACCTGGAGATGACATCCAATCGGGCGACACATAAAACTGCGTCCTGCCCTCAAGCCATATTGGGCGCGGTTCGAAGACCGTGCTGCTGAGCGTCTGACGTGCGGGCGGCAAGTTGTCAAACTCAATACGTTTCGCGGGAGGCATGTGACTCATCGACGGTCCACGCAACAAAACTTCTCCAGACGGGTATTGGTCTGCAACGCTTTGCGCCTGCGCCGCACTGGAGGCAGCCAAAACGAGGTCGGTGCCGAGTTTTCCTGCGTCGCCGAGACGAAAGGCATCAACTAATCCTGGGTCAACCACACTGATTGCAACTGGCCGATCAAGCTGATCGCGAAGCATTCCATAAGTCATGATGCGGTTCACCGAC
>JANOPN010000048.1:0-3138 GCA_031421855.1 Comamonadaceae bacterium | reverse complement strand
CTGTCGTTGCCAGTACCGCCTTGTATCGAAGCAATACTGAGCAATTGGGTGGCCGAGAAGTTGAGGTCGGTGCCGGTGGTCGCATGGGTGGTAATGATGTTGACACCGGTGCTTCCATCAATCTTCTCCACTGTGTAGTTGCCCCAGAAGCGCGACAGGCGAATGGTGTCGTTACCCGCGCTGCCCAGCACCTGGTCTGCGCCTGCATCGCCCTGAAAGCTGTCACTCCCAGCATCAGTGCCAGTCAGTTGGAAGGTGTCATCCCCATCGCCCCCCAGCATCACATCGCTGCCTGCCGCGCCAATCAGAGTGTCGTTACCAATACCGCCCGAAAGCGTGTTGGCGCTGGCGTTCCCAGTGATCAAATTGGCCAGGGCATTCCCCGTGCCATCAGCAGCGGTGCCAGTCAAGCTCAGGTTTTCGACATTGGCCGCCAAGGTATGGCTGATAGTGGCGTTCACCATGTCGGTACCTTCGTTGAGGTTTTCAATCACCAGATCCCCGGTGTTATTAACCACGTAAGTGTCGTTACCCGCCAAGCCTGACATTTGGTCGGCACCGGCTGTACCGTTGATCGTGTCGGCCCCGGCGGTTCCGGTGATACCGCCAGACGAAGCCGCCACGGCTGCGGTTGCTGCGCTTCCCACGCTTTCAGCGGTACCTTTGCCATCGGTGTAGCTGGCTGAGACGGTGATGGCTTTGCCGACTTGAGCGGATGTCAGCACGAAGCTGCTGGTGGTCGCGCCTGAAATCACAACACCCGCCGCTCTCCATTGGTAGGTAATGGTGCCCAATCCATCAACATCGGCCAGGGTGTTGGCCGCTGTCAGGGTCTGGCCCTGGGCTGCGGTGCCTGCAATCGTTACCGCACCAGTCGGTGCATCATTCACCGCCGTGCCAGTGAAGGCTTTGCTGCCTGTTATGGCTGGGGCTATGCCATCCGAGACACTGGTGGCGATTGAGAAATTGCCATTGAAGTTGGCCGCTGGCGTAAATGTCAATGCCGCAAGAAGGGTGTTGACATTGGCTTTGGCTCCGCTGGCGGTCCAGACGCCAGTAGCGGCGTTGTACGTGGATGTCACTGTGCCTGAGGTGCCGACGTTCAAACTTCCCGCTGCAGTGTTGGACAGGGTTAAGGTGGCCGTGACGTTGGCGCTGTCTGTGTCGGTGACGACGATGTCCACCAGGTTTTTGGCGGCGTCTTCGGTGTAAGCCTCGGCAGCGCTTAGATTGGTGGCGGCGGGGGCCTGATTTCCGTTAGCCGCCGCTGTCAAGGCGGTGCTGTTCCAGCTCGTACCGTTAGAGAACTCCACGCTCTCGACGTGGTAGAACGTGCCGACAAACCAGTTCTTCACGGTGACCTGATCGGTGCCGTTGATGTGTTTAAAGACCAGATCGTTGCCCGAGCGAGCGAAGCTGATATCTGTCGGTGCAATACTTGATCCAAAAATCAACCGGTCGGTGTAGCCAGGGCTGCTTGTAACTTCGTTGATCGTATCCTGCCCATCGCCCAGGTTGAACCGATAGCTGTCGCTGTGGATGCTGGAGTACATCACATCATTGCCCGTGCCGCCTTCAAACACGTTGGCAGTAACTGCGGGAGTCGCCCCAACGCTGAAAAGCGCGCTGGCGCTGATGGTGTCATTGCCCGCGCCACCCAAAAAGGTGTTGTTCGACCAGTTGTCATAGTCACTCTCGCCCACCAGACTGTCATCACCGTCGCCGCCATCAAGTACATTGGTGCCAAACCCGCCGCGAATTGTGTCATTGCCACCAAAGCCAAACAGTGAATCACTCCCCACCCCACCCCGCAGCGTATTGCCCCCCACATTGCCAAGCACCGTCAACCCCGCTGGGTCTGTCACGGTGTAGCTGGTACCCGCCGCACCCAGATACACGATGTTTTCAGCAGCCAACAGATTTTGAATGGCCGTGGTCATGGTGACTGACCCCAGCACACTTTCCAGCGTTTGGTAAAGGTGCCACCCCACGGCTCTTGCCGTGTCACCCGCGTACTTCTGCAAATCAACGAGGTCGCCAACCGCCTCAAGTGGATCCGCTATTGCTTTGGCCTGCGTCATGGCAATCGATGCCGACGTATCAAACCGCACCCCGTTTTGATCGATCACCAACCCAATGCTGTCCAAGTAAGGCCGTAGCCGCGTCTGAACCACCAATGCCCCGTACACCGAGTCGACCAAGGACTTCCAACTATTTTGCAAAGACTCAATTTGTGGCAGGCTAAGCCGAGCATGCAAGGCGATAGGCTCAAATCCGTCTGCCGTAGGGGCAAACCCACGGTTTAACAAGTCGTCGCCATTAAACACCTCCAAATAGCCCAGACGCGCTAGAAATGTCGCTTCTTCATTGTCTGGCAGGGGTTCTGCGTAAACTATTATGACGACCCCCCCATAGCCACGATGTGTTCCCATTACCTTACCGGTCGTGTTTGCCCACGCGGCAATCAAATCCGGCAGCAACGCCATTTGCACAGACTGCGTAGTTGCCGCTGCGAACGCCTGCACTTTTTGCGCCAATAGAGCCGCCGCAGGCGTGCCCAAACTCATCGCCTCCCTCAAATCCCGCACCAACCCGCTACCCTGCATCTGCGGCAGCGCCTGTGCCGCTGCGCTCACTACCGGGTCATCCGTAAATTCCCTGAAGAAGTTGTTGCTGCTCAGCAGCAAGCTGCCCGAAAGCTCGGCGATGGCGGTCTGCCCGGTGCTGCCATTGCTGCGGGTAAACCCACCAGCGGCAACCTGGGTATTGCCGTTGCCAAAGTTGGCCGTACCCGTCGCACCAAAATTACCGAGCGTGCCAATGCTGGCAATACCCAGGGATGCCAGCGTTTTAAGCTCACCCGCTTCGCTGATGCCGTTCTGGTTCGCATCCTGCCAAATGCGCAGTTGCGTGAACACGCTGTCTTGGCTGTCAATTTGCTGGTTGTACTGCGTGTCATGTTGCCTCAGCGCGTCGTAGCCATTGAGTGCAAACCGATCAGGAAACCACGGCTGCGGCAGTTCGGTGCCATCGCCAAACAGCTCCCGCCCCGAGTCAATCGTGCCATTGCCGTTGAGATCCAGCACCAGCAGGCCATCGTCTGGCGCAATCCAGCCTGTGCCGGTGCGGATGCCAGCG
>JANOPN010000047.1:0-2945 GCA_031421855.1 Comamonadaceae bacterium | reverse complement strand
GTTGAGGCGTCGCGGGGTTGCCCGTTCAAGTGCGAGTTTTGTTTGAGTTCGCTGGACAAAACGGCTTGGGCGTTTGACTTGGACGGGTTTTTAAGGGAGATGGCGACTTTGCACGCCCGAGGCGCGCGCCACTTTAAGTTTGTTGACCGCACCTTCAACCTCAAAATTGACGCATCGGTCAAAATTTTGCAATTCTTCCTGGACCGCTTCGCCGCCGAGCCCGAGGCCGAGCTGTTTGTGCACTTTGAGGTCGTACCCGATGTGTTACCCGATAAGCTCAAGGCCATGATTGCGCAGTTTCCAGCCGGTGCTTTGCAGTTTGAGGTGGGCGTGCAGACTTTCACCAAAGACGTGCAGCAGCGCATCAGCCGCAAGCAAGACGAAGCCAAAACCATGGCCAACATTGGCTGGTTGGTTAACGAAAGCCCGGCGCATTTGCACACCGACCTAATTTTTGGGCTGCCCGGCGAGACGCTGGCCAGTTTTGGCGAGAGCTTTGACCAGCTGGTGCGGCTGCGGCCACACGAGGTGCAATTTGGCATATTGAAGCGGTTGCGAGGCACGCCCATCATTCGCCACACGGCTGAGTTTGCAATGGTCTACGACCCCGCGCCGCCGTACACGATTTTGCAAAACAGCACGATTGACTTTGCCACCATGCAGCGCGTGGTGCGCATGGCCCGCTACTGGGAGATGCTGGCCAATTCGGGTCGATACCAGCATTCGGTGCAGCTGCTGCTGGGCATTGACGATGCGGCCAGTTCGCCGTTTCATCGATTTTTGAGCTGGTCCGATTGGCTGTGGGCGAAAACCAGCAAAACGCATGAGTTTTCCCCCGAGAAGCTTCTGGATTTGTTGTTTGAGTTCAATGCAGCTCAGGCCAGCGAGGCTTCGGCGCGTGAGGCGGTCGTCAAAGACTGGTCAACCAGCCCAAGCCGACGCATGCCGCTTTGCTTGCAAGGCCATGTGAGCGACCGCGCGGTGGCGCAAGTTGCGGCAGCCCGCAGCGGCGCCAAGCGTCAGGCGCGGCACGCTGCGCAGCCCGTTTGAGTTGGTTTCGGGTCAATTTCACGTGTTTTTGGCACTTGGTCTGCGAATTCATTGGGTTTGTTGCTATGAATTTTGATTAGACGAAACAGCCTAAGTCAGGGTTTTGTCAGTGAAGCCCCTGTAACAAAACAGGTCGGTGTCGCGATAACATGCCGCGATTGATTCACTAGCCCCAGGAAACTTGACCATGACCTCCAACAAACTGATGCTCGACTACGTGTACGAGCATGAAACCAAGCTTGCCAGTCAAGTGTTCCTCACGCAGCCCACCGGCGGTGGCGCGGCGCAAGACTTCACCTGGGCGCAGGTCATGGACCAGTCGCGGCGCATGGCCGCCCATTTGAAGGCGCAAAACTTCGAAGCCGGTTCGCGCATCGCGATTTTGTCCAAAAACACCGCCTACTTCATCATGGCCGAGCTGGCGATTTGGATGACGGGTCACACGACGGTGGCGATATTCCCGACTGAAGGCCCCGATACCGTGAGGTACGTGCTCGATCACAGCGGTGCCAGCCTCTTGTTTGTTGGCAAGCTCGATGACTTCCCAAGCCAAGTCAGCGGCATACCCGCTGGTCTGCCTTGCGTGGCCATGCCGCTTGGCCCCAAAACCAGCTACCCGACTTGGGAGAGCATCGTCGCCAAAAACCAGCCCTTGACGGGAAAGCCCGGTCGCGCTGCAGACGATGTCGCCTTGTTGATGTACACCTCTGGCTCAACCGGCACACCAAAAGGTGTGATGCACAGCTTCTTGGGCGCGACCCGCGCCGCAGAAGGCATCAATGGCCACACCGAGCGCGAACTGGGTAAGGACTACGTCTGTCGCACCCTGTCGTACTTGCCGCTGGCGCATATTTTTGAGCGCGCATGGATCGAGTCAGCCGGTTTGGTGCGCGGAAAAGGCCACATCTTCTTCGCTGAGAGCCTTGACACATTTGTCAAAGACTTGCAGCGCGCCCGCCCGACACTGTTCATTTCGGTGCCGCGTTTGTGGCTCAAGTTTCAGCAAGGCGTGTCGGCCAAAATGCCGCCAAAGAAGCTCAAAACCCTGCTCAGCATCCCAATTTTGGGCGGCATCGTGCGCAAAAAAGTGCTCACCCAGCTTGGACTTGACCAAGTGCTGCTCGCTGGCAGCGGCTCGGCCCCGATCCCTCCGTCACTCATCGAGTGGTATCGCAGCTTGGGCTTGCACCTCAGCGAAGGCTACGCCATGACCGAGGACTTCGCGTACTCGCACTCGACTGACAAAAAACACCAATCTCCTGGCAGCGTGGGCATCGCCTACCCCGGCGTGCAGCGCCGCATGGGCGACGATGGCGAGGTGTTGATCAAATCGGTTGGCACCATGATGGGCTACTACAAGCAACCCGAACTCACCGCAGAAGTCTTCACGCCAGATGGTTTCTTCCACACCGGTGACCTGGGCGAGGTCAGCGCCGACGGCCAACTCAAACTAACCGGCCGCAAAAAAGAGCTCTTCAAAACCGCCAAGGGCAAGTACGTTGCGCCAGCGCCGATTGAAAACCTGATCAACGAGCACCCCATGGTCGAGCTGTCAATGGTCTCTGGCGTGGGCCAGCCCTCCGCCTATGCGATGGTCGTACCAGCCGAAAACGTTCGCCCCAAACTGAGTGACCCAGCGTTCAAGGCCGAGTTTGAGGTTGAGATGGCCGCTGTTTTGAAGCGCGTCAACGCCAAAGTGGCCGACTACGAGCAACTGCGCATGATCGTCGTTGCCAAAGAGCCATGGTCGATGGACAACGGCTACCTGACCCCCACGATGAAGATCAAGCGCAACAAAATCGAAGCCGGCATGGAGCCAAGTGTCGAGAAGTGGTACGCCACCAAAGGTGCCGTGATCTGGGCTTGATCAACTGAAGCCCGCATTTGCGCAAAGC
>JANOPN010000046.1:0-27277 GCA_031421855.1 Comamonadaceae bacterium | reverse complement strand
AAGTCTCAAAAATAAAGGGGTGATATCGCTGTCAGCCTTGCCACCGAACAGGTTGCGACTCGACGGGAAAAAGCTGGATTGCCGCCCTCGCGGCAACAACAAAACGTTGAGCGAATGCTGTTTTTCCTTCGCACATGACTCGATATTCAGATCAACATACCCAATGAATCCGGTGACCAGCGCCCGAAAACACCCTCACCCCTGCCCTCTCCCGCAAAGCGGTGAGAGGGAGTCAATCCAAGGTCACAAGCCAGCTCGTTCGAACTGACTTCGACGTTCTTCGTACCACGAACAAAACCCGTCGTCGACACAGACTCCTAAAATCACACGCATGAACCCAATCACTCCTGCTGAGCGCGCCGCCATCCAATCCCACATTTTCAAAGCCTACGACATACGGGGCACGACACCGACGACGATCAACGAGGGCGTGGCCTTTGCGATTGGTCAGGCGTTTGGCACGATGGCGATGGCTGAGGGAGAGACCACGGTGGCTGTGGGGCGCGACGGGCGACTCAGCGGGCCGGTGATCAGTGCGGCGCTCATTCGCGGGCTGGTTTGGGCGGGCGTGCAGGTGATCGATGTGGGCTTGACAACCACACCGATGCTGTATTTCGCGGCGTTTCACGCCTGCGGCAAAGCTGACAACCCACTGGGCGGCAGCGGCATTCAAGTCACTGGCTCCCATAACCCGCGTGACGACAATGGCTTCAAAATGGTCTTGGGCGGTCGCGCCATTTACGGCGACACGATTCAGTCTTTGCGTCAGATGATTGAGGATGCAACCAGTGTTGAGCGCAGTGGCGGCAGCATTCGTCACCTCAACATTGAATCCAGCTACCAAGCGGCGATCGTCAACCAAATCAAGCTCAGCCGCCCAATCAAAATCGTCGTTGACTCAGGCAATGGCGTGGCTGGGGCGACTGCACCGGGAATTTTTCGGGCCTTGGGCTGCGATGTGGTGGAGCTTTTCAGCGAGGTTGACGGCAATTTTCCCAACCATCACCCTGACCCCAGCAAGCCCGAAAATTTAGCGGACCTGAAGGCCGCTGTGAAGGCCCACGGTGCGGAGCTGGGCTTTGCGTTTGATGGCGACGGCGACCGCCTGGGCGTGGTCACAGACGACGGCGAGATGATCTACCCGGATCGCCAAATGATGCTCTTTGCCGCTGATGTGCTCAGCCGTGTGCCGGGCGGCACGATTTTGTTTGATGTGAAGTGTTCACAGCGTTTGGCCCCTGCGATTCGCGCATCCGGCGGCGTGGCCGAAATGTTCAAAACCGGGCACTCGCTCATCAAAGCCCGCATGAAGGAAGTGAATTCACCGCTGGGCGGCGAAATGAGCGGGCATATTTTCTTCAAAGAGCGCTGGTTTGGCTTTGACGATGGCACCTACGCAGGTGCGCGTTTGGCCGAAATCGTGACCCGCGCGCCCGACGCCAGCGCGCAGTTGCGTGCATTGCCCACCAGCTTCAGTACGCCTGAGCTCAATGTCAAGTGCGTCGAAGGCGAGCCCCACACCGTTGTGGCCGCGCTTCAAGCTGCTGCAGCGGCGTTAGCAAATGAGCCTGCGTTCGCTTCGCCAGCGACGATCAACACCATCGACGGCCTGCGCGTCGATTGGCGTGATGGCTTTGGCTTGATTCGCGCCAGCAACACCACGCCAGTGTTGGTTCTGCGATTCGAAGGTCACTCCGAGGCAGCGCTGCACCGCATTGAATCCGACATGCTGGCGCTGTTGCGCCGCTTCAAGGCGGATGCGGTGCTGGGTTCGGCGGCGCACTGAGCGAGATCGTACGCAGTCGTTGCAGCGAAATACGCAACCGCCACAACGGTATTACAATGAATCCATGAAAGCCCTGTCGATCAAACTCCCAGACCCGCTGTTTCACGACCTAGCTGAGGCGGTGCGCGAGAGCGCGTCCAGTCAAAGCGACATCGTCCGCGCTGCATTGTCCGCATATTTGAGCCGCGATGCTGCACCGATCAGCGCGTCATGCGCTGATCGGGCGAGCCGCTGGACCGGCATGATGCAAGGCGAAGCCGATTTGTCGACGAATCCAAAGCACCTCGATGGATTCGGACAGTGAGGTCGCAGGTCATTGTTGACACTGGCCCGCTGGTCGCCATGCTGAACCAGCGCGACCACCATCACCAATGGGTCGTGCAGCAACTCAAGCACCTGTCGCCGCCGCTCTTGACCTGCGAAGCAGTTTTAGCTGAGGCAACGCACATCACCCGCCAGGTTGCAGGCGCACGAGCAGCCTTGATCGAAATGGTTGGCGAAGGCTTTTTGAAAATTGCATTTGCATTGACTGATCACCACAGCGCCATTTTGACGATGATTCGTCGCTACGGCGACGTACCGATGTCGCTGGCTGACGCTTGTTTGGTGCGGCTTGCCGAGGTGTATCCACAAAGTCCCATTCTCACTTTGGACAGTGACTTCTCCATTTATAGAAAAAACGGCCGTCAAGTCATCGAGAGAATTTCCCCCGCTCCAGACTCAAAAACGCGTTCGACTTAGATCACGGACTTCGTCTCCCAAATGCCCACCGTTCACATGCCCCTGCCACGAGCCATCGGCCTGTCTGGCCCGTTGGTCGGAGTCGATGCACCCCAGATTTTGATGGTCAAGCTGTCTTCATTGGGCGACGTGGTGCATGCCATGCCCGCCGTGCAAGACATTCGCGGTGCGTACCCGAATGCAAGCATTGACTGGGTGGTGGAAAAGTCCTTTGCACCCATTGTTCGGGCTGTGCAGGGCATCAACCGCGTGATTCCGTGTGAGTTGCGCAAGTGGCGCAAGTCAGTGACTGCGCCACAGACCCGCATGGAGTGGGCTTCTTTTCGAGCAGCACTCGACGGCAGCGACGCTTTTGGCGGCTACGACGCGGTCATCGACGCGCAGGGCCTGACCAAGTCAGCCCTTGTGGCAAGCCTTGCGGCGCGATCACAAAACGGCAAACGCTACGCACTGGGCAACTGCACCGATGGCTCAAGCTGGGAGCGCCCAACCCGCTGGCTGAGCGATGTGGCGGTGATGCTGCCCAAGCGCATTGACGCCATCACCCGAACCCGCGAGTTGTGCGCCCGTGCCTTGGGCTACTCAATTGACGATCTGCCCGCCAGCTACGGCTTGCTCAAGCCCGCGCAGCGCACCCGAAGCTCCATCAAGCAAGTGGCATTGATCCACGGCACCTCGCGTGACGACAAGCTGTGGCCCGAGTCGAGCTGGGTTGAGTTGGCGCTCAAATTTCGCGCGCAAGGCTATCGAATCATGTTGCCGCATGGCTCAGACGTTGAAATGGCTCGGGCCAAACGCCTGAGTGCCATGATCATGGCTGCAGACAAGCGAGGGGCTCACAACACCGTCCAAGTGTGGCCGCGCATGCCACTTCACATCTTGGCCGAAGCGTTGGCTGGGTGTTGGGGCGCCATCGGCGTTGACAGCGGCTTGAGCCACATCGCCACGGCGCTTGATGTTCCTCATGTTCAGCTCTACAACTTCGACACCGCATGGCGCACGGGGCCGCCCAATTTGGTCGAATTAGATTCAAACAACCGCGGCGCAAGCGGTGTCAGCGTCGTGGGAGTCGGTGCCAAGCCCGACTCCAACCCGGTCGCACCAACGGTTGACGCGGTTTGGCAGGCCTGGCTGCGGGTCGCACAATGAAGCCAATTGAGCGCATTGCCTTGGCGGCGTACAGCGCGGTGGTTTGGGCGCTCACGCCTTGGGTCAAGCGCCGACTGGCTCGGCGTGCGCTGGCTGAGCCCCTTTACGGCGAATGGGTCACTGAGCGCTTTGGGCTGTACGCCGAAGAGCACCTGACTTGGGGCGATGAAGCGCCGATCTGGATTCATGCCGTGTCGCTGGGTGAGACCCGAGCGGCTACTGAATTGATAGCAACAATGTCAATGAATACGGTGACCAAGGCAGAATTTGACTCTGAAAATGGCAACAGCGGCACTTCAGACGCCCTGCCGCCCATTGTGTTGACCCACGGCACCGCCACCGGTCGCGCCGCTGGGCGGGAGTGGCTGGCACGCCAAAAGCCTGAGTTGCGCCAACGCATCACCCAAGCCTGGCAACCGTGGGACACGCAACAGGCGGTTCAGCGGTTTTTTGATCATTTCAAACCCCAAGCCATTTGGCTCATGGAAACCGAGGTTTGGCCCAACGTGCAGCGTCAAGCCGTGCTGCATGGCATCGCGGTGTGCTTGGTTAATGCGCGCCTGAGTGAAAAATCGCTGAGGCAAGCGCGCACTTGGCGATGGCTGGCGCGGCCCGCTTACGCCAGTTTGCATACGGTACTGGCCCAAACCAGCGACGATGCCCGCCGCCTGAGCGAGCTGGGCGCACGGATTCAAGGCGTCACTGGCAACATCAAATTCGATGCCCAACCCCAGGCCGACCTGCTGCGGCTGGGGCACGACTGGCGCGAACTGACGGGCACCCGGCCGGTGTTGATACTCGCGTCATCTCGCCCGGGCGAAGAAATCCAGTTTTTGGAAGCTTTTAAGCACTTGGTCTCCGAATCTATTGACAAGAGTGCTATCAATTTTGCTGCGACTGACAACAAAACGCCTCGGTTATTGATCGTTCCGCGCCACCCTCAGCGCTTTGACGAAGTCGCGAAAGCCGTCGCCGATGCCGGTCTGAGCCTGTCGCGTCGCAGCACCTGGGGCACGCCGGGCGCGCCCAGCGCCAGCCACACTGGCAACGAACAAGCAGAGTTGGCCGACGTGTGGCTGGGCGACAGCATGGGCGAGATGGCCGCCTATGCCGGCTTGAGCGACTGCGCGCTCCTGGGCGGCAGTTTCGAGCCGTTTGGCGGCCAAAACTTGATCGAATTGCTGGCCTGCGGCTGCCCAGTCGTCATGGGGCCGCACACCTACAACTTTGCCGATGCCGCCCAAAAAGCCAGCGAGGCAGGCGTCGCCATCAAGGCCGACACCCCGGCAGCCGCACTGGTCCGCGCTGGCGCCATCGCAGCCGATATCAGCCTGCACCAGCAATTGAGCGCAGCCAGCACAGCCTTCGTCGAAGCCAACGCCGGGGCCATGGCGCGTACCGCAAACTCGTTGCGAAAGCGCTTGCATTTGGGGATCGCGATCGACGCTGAGCCCGCCGACAAAGCTGACGGCTACTCGAGTCTTGACTGAGTCTTAGTTGCCCTCATCGTCTTGCACGGCTTGGGCTGGCACGCCGTCCCAAGCCACGATATCGCCGGGCTGACAGTCCAAAAACTCGCAAATCCGCTCCAGGGTCGAAAACCGCACGCCCTTGACCTTGCCCGACTTGAGCAACGAGAGGTTTTGCTCCGTGATGCCCACAAACGCGGCCAAATCCTTCGACTTGACCTTGCGTTTGGCCAACATCACGTCCAAGCTCACGACGATGGCCATCAGACAAAGGCCTCGTTTTCCTCGGCCAGGCGCCGAGCCTCGTGCATCAAGTCGGCCAGCACATAAAACACGCCGCAAATCAACAACACAAACAACTGCTCGCTCGAGACCTGCACCTTGATCGAGAGGTCCATGTTGCCCAGCAAATACCGGCCAAGCAAGGCACGTAGCGGCAGCTCAGCAATGCCCATCGCAGTTGACAGACCCGCAGCACCCGCAAAGCGACGCAAATTGGCGATGTTATGCAAAGAAAAAATGCTCTGTCCAGGCAAGTTGCGCAGCAATCGATCCAGACACCACAAGCCGGCAAGCAACAAAGCCAACGACAAGCCGCCCAGCCCAGCACCCAGCAGCCGCTGCGAAAGGCCGAGCGCGAGCGCCTCGTCAACGAGGATGCCCTTGGGCACCCACTGCATTCGAAACCCCAAGTCCGGTATGGCGTATGAGCTCCAGGCCAACAGATAGCCCAAAACCTGAACAGCCGCGAACACCCAAACCAACACGCGGATGAGCATCGACCTACGAAACATGATAATATTTCATCGTAAAACAATAATAAGTTGCTGTTTACTGCGATTTTCTTATCGCTACTCTTTATTTTATCTTGACTCAGAAGGCCCTTCAATGAAGACCGTTTCCATTCGCAAAATCCCAAGTCTCGCCTGCTTTATCGGCGTCCTGTCGCTGAGTTTTTTGACCGCTTGCGCCAGCGTCCAGGTTGAGGAGAGCAGCTTCATTCGACCAGACAGCTTGCGCGGCGCTCTCCCGCTTACGCGAATCGACCAAGACTCATTGAAGCGCACCCTCGCAGACGGCTTCAATCCCGACGCTTTGTCGGCTATTCAATTGACCGATCTCTCGATTGACGGTGGTTTGGGTACAGACCATCCGACGCTGAACGGCGTGTTGCTTCGGCGCACTGACGCGGTGGCAACCGTGCTGTATTTCGGCGGCAACGCCTTTCGCATCGACGAAAGCGGGCTGCGCTTGGCGGCGCGTCTATCGGGCTGCCCGGTCAACATCGCGATGTTTGACTACCGTGGCTACGGTCGCACCGCAGGCACGCCAACAATCAGCAACTTGCAAATCGATGGCATCCGCATTTTTGACCGAACCAATGCCCAAATGGCTGGCAATGTATTCGTACACGGGCAATCGCTGGGCAGTTTCATGGCGGCACATGTCGCACAACAGCGCAGCGTGCAAGGCGTGATCTTGGAAGCCACCGCGACCCATGCCCAAGAATGGGCAGACTCGCGCATTCCGGCGTTAGCGCGCCCATTTGTCACCGTCAACATCTCGCCCAGCCTGCTTGCGATTGACAACACACGAGCGCTGGCCAACTTACAACGGCCAAGCCTGGTCATCGCGGGCGGCCAAGACACCATCACCCCACCAGAACTAGGGCAAAAAGTGCATCAAGCCATCCCAAATCCTGAAAAGGAGCTCCTCATGCTGCCTGAAGGCGGTCACAACAACCTACTCAACACCCCGCAGGCCGCACAAGCCTACTGCGCATTCATTTTGAAACATCGGCGCCTCTGAGGATTACAGCCAGACAAAGAACAACAGGTCTGACGATTGAAACCGGCCGGACCCGTCACCACGCAACTTTGTCGATCACAAACCCCAATGGTCCACGATGCTCACTCGCCGGTTGGTGTCGAACCAAACCCGAAGCACAGCTTCTTGCTTTTGATCGGGCGGGCCATCTGCGGCCATGCGCCGAACGACGAATGAATGGGTGTAACCCGTGAGTAAACGCTGGCCGGTCATCGGCGATGTCATCATGATTGCGCGGACTTCGTCAGCATCGCCTAAAACGGCCTTTGTCTGATTGAAAGTCATGCCCTTGGTGATCTTCGTCACACCTCCGCGAATTTGCGCGGCGCGGGCTTCAGAGGCCACAAAGGGGTACTGGCTGATCTGTTTATTTACCCAATATGCCTGGACATTGCCGGCAAAAAGCGTGAAAGCGATCAAAAATAATGCAATTTTCTTCATATTGTGCGGTCGCTTTCATGTCGTGATTGAATTTTCATATTAACAACTTTTGTGATTAATGTCGCCTGATTTTGAGTTAGGACTTACGCAAAATTGTTCCAGCAAGGCGCAGCGACGACGACAGTGCGAATAGCACGGCTAGGAGCTGCAACGCGGCTGGGGCGGTTTTGCGTAAGTCCTATCAGTGCTTCTCAACCGCGCCAATTACCTGCGTCGCCCATTCGAACCCTGCTCGTCAACTACCGCCATGGAATACCACTGGAAGGGTTTGCATCAGCCTACTCGTGAAACTCAAGCGCCCACCGCGCGTGTTCGCACACCAACTCGTCGGCCGTTTGCAGCACGCCGCGCAAGGCTTGAACAATTGCGTCACGCTCCGATGCCGGTAGCTGCGCAGCGCGCAGGGCGTTACCGGCTGCGACGCACGCGTTGCGCTGCCAACGTTGGTGGCCGATCCGCCGAATGGCGCTGCCTTCGGTCATGGCCAAAAACCTCGCCTCGCTCCACCCGAGCAACTCGCTCAAGGCCTGTGCGTTTAAGCCCGCGCGCTCATCAAAGTCGGGCAGTGGCGAGCGCTGGGCAAACTTGTTCCACGGGCAAGCGGTTTGGCAGTCGTCGCAGCCATAAATTCGGTTGCCGATTGCCGCACGAAACTCAAGCGGGATCGCTCCAGCGTGTTCGATCGTGAGGTAGCTGATGCAGCGCCGCGCATCAAGCCTGTAGGGTGCTGTGATGGCCTGAGTCGGGCAGGCGGTGATGCAGGCGCTGCACGAGCCGCAGTTTGACTCGACGCTTGGGGTCTCGGGTAGCGCGACGTTGAGGAAAATCTCGCCTAAAAAGAACAGGCTGCCACCGTCTCGGTGCAAAGCCAGCGTGTGCTTGCCACGCCAGCCGGTTCCGCTTCGGCTTGCCAGTTCGACCTCCAACACCGGCGCGCTGTCAGTGAAGGCGCGCGCGGCAAGCCCTGCCCCTTTGCCCATTTGATCCAACTCGCTTTGCACCGCTTCGGCCAAGCGCGCCAGGCGCTGACGCAACACGCGGTGGTAGTCGCGGCCACGCGCGTAGATCGACACCGTGCCTGCCGAGGGATGGCTGGGCCGGTTGAGCTCAACCGTTTGCCAGTCATCAGCCGCGTGCCGGGGCAAATAATCCATGCGCGCCGTCAACACACTGAGCGTGCCTTCAACCAGTTCCGCTGGGCGAGCGCGCTTCAACCCGTGCGACGCCATGTAGGCCATGTCGCCGTGCGAACCCTCGGCCAGCCAAGCCATCAACCCAACCTCGGCAAGACCCAAATCGACGTTTGACACGCCGATTTCAGCAAAACCCAGTGTTTTGGCGTGCTCGCACAGGCGCAACCACAGGGCCTGTGCCTCGTGGGGTTCAAGATTTGGGTTAGGCTCGCTCATGGACTCACCATTAGATAGGACTTACGTAAAATTGTCCCAGCAAGGCGCAGCGACGACGACAGTGCGAACAGCACGGCTAGGAGCTGCAACGCGGCTGGGGCGGTTTTGCGTCAGTCCTAAGAAACCGAGATGAGCACCTTTGAGACTTGGCGCGCCCAAGCCAACACAGAGACCGACACCCAAATACTGGCCCGCGCCTTGGCGACTTGCCCGCAACTGAACGATGCCTTCATCGAGCTGCGTGGCGAACTCGGTGCCGGTAAAACCACGCTCACGCGCCACCTGCTGCAGGCCTTGGGCGTGACTGGGCGCGTCAAAAGCCCCACTTATGCACTGGCCGAGAGCTACGACATCGACGCACCCAATCAGGGTTCGTTCACGGCCTGGCACTTTGATTTTTATCGCTTTGACGACCCAAGTGAGTGGCTCAGCGCCGGATTTCGCGACGCGTTTGCAGCGCCAGGCCTCAAAGTGGTCGAATGGGCGGAAAAAGCGCGTTCGAACAGTGGCGGTGCTGGCGCGGATGGCCAGGATGGCGAATTGCCAGGCTGCGATTTACTGATCGAACTCATTCCCACCGAACCAGACACCCTCGATGATTCAACCGCGAGCCCGAGGCAAATTGTGCTCACAGCCCAAACGCCCACCGGTTTGGCACTCTTGACCTGCGCCCGAAACGCTGATTCACCATGAAGCGCCGCGAATTCACCCGACTCGCCACCCAGGGTCTGATTTTGACCCTCGGCCCGACGCAAATCGCCTGGGGAGCCCGCATCATCGCCGTGCGGGTTTGGCCTGCGCCCGAGTACACGCGCGTCACGATTGAGTCCGACACACCGCTGCAAGCGACTCACACCTTTGTCGCTGATCCGCCGCGTCTGGCCGTCGACTTGCAAGGCATCGAGCTCAGCAACACCCTGCGCGAGTTGATTGCCAAGGTCAAAGTTGACGACCCGCACATCAGCGGCGCGCGCGCGGGGCAATTTGCCCCCGCAGTGGTGCGACTCGTGTTCGACCTCAAGCAACGCTCCCTACCCCAAGTGTTCAACTTGGAGCCCGTGCCCGCTGCAGGCTACCAGCACCGCTTGGTGTTTGATTTGTACCCCGAGCTGGCCCGTGATCCGCTCGAGTCGTTGATTGCCGACCGAATGGCGGCTGCGACGCCAGCCGCATCCAAACCCGCAGCCACCGACCCGCTTGCCGAGTTTCTGTCTAAATCTGCGCCGCCAGCGGTCCCTGCGAAGGCCGCGACCGCCAAGCCGGCATCAAGCGCGACAGCAGTCACTCCTATTTTAGTAGCATCGAGCCCAATGAATCCGGCGACCAAGGGCATAAATGCCACTAAATCACCGGTTCCGGAGCCGATTTCACCCCCACCAGCACCCCAGCCAGCCCCGCAGCCAGCAGATGCCACCACCCGCTTCATCGTCATCGCCCTAGACCCCGGCCACGGTGGCGAAGACCCCGGAGCCATCGGCCCCGCCGGAACCCGCGAAAAAGACGTCGTCTTGGCCATCGCCTTGAAGCTGCGCGAGCGCATCAACGCCACCACCATCACCACCCGGCAAGGCGGCCAAAACTTGAGCCTGCCCATGCGCGCATTCCTCACCCGCGACGCAGACTTCTTTGTCCCACTGGCCACCCGCGTGCAAAAAGCTCAGCGGGTGCAGGCCGACTTGATGATCTCCATCCACGCCGACGCGTTCACCAAAGACAGCGCCAGCGGAGCCAGCGTGTTTGCGCTGTCCACCAAAGGCGCAACCAGCGCCATGGCCCGATACATGGCCCAAAAAGAAAACGCCGCCGACTTGGTCGGCGGCGTCAACATCGCCGTCAAAGACAAAACCCTGCAACGCACCTTGTTGGAGATGAGCACGGTGGCACAAATCAACGACTCGCTGCAGCTCGGCGACAAATTTTTGCGCGAAATCGGCGCGTTCGCCAAACTCCACAAGCCCAAGGTCGAGCAAGCCGGGTTTGCCGTGCTCAAAGCCCACGACATTCCCAGCGTGCTGGTCGAGACCGCCTTCATCAGCAACCCTGACGAAGAACAACGCCTAGCCAGCGACGCGTATCAAACACAATTAGCCGACGCGCTGATGCGAGGCATCAAACGCTATTTTGGCAAGAACCCACCGCTGGCTCGGGTGCGGTCAGTTTGACGCGACACCAATTTCGCTGACGCGTGCTGCAATCTGCATGCATAATGAACCAACTTTCAGGCCACCTTGCGCAAACCAAAAGCTCATGACAACGCTTCAAATACGCCAACTTCCCGATGAACTACACGCAATCCTGTCAGCGCGCGCTGAGCAATCACGACGCAGTTTGACGCAACAGGCGGTGGTTGAACTTGAACGCTCTTTGTTAGGCACCGACCCGACAAGCTCACGACGCAAGCTCGCATTAGCGGCCGTTCGAAAGCGCATGGCTGATCGAGCTTTGGAAGGGCGTGCACCAGATGTGATTGCTGCGCAAATTGAAGCTTGGCAGCGTGAAACCCGAGATCGCGACTGATGCGATGAGCAAACTAACACGGTATGTTCTTGACACCTCAGCCGCGGCAAACATCGTGCTTGACGGCGAACACGCAGCTTGGCTGGTGGATCGCCTAGACCAAGCGCAGCGAGTGATTGCCCCGGCTTTGTTTCAAAGTGAGTTAGCCAATGCACTGTGGAAGCAAGTCCGGTTTGCCGGACTCGATCCGGTTTTGGCAGTAGCAAAGCTTGAGAATGGCATCGCCTTCGTTGATGAGTTCATCAACGAAGGCCACGTCATGATTCATGCGCTCCAGCTTGCCATTCGACACCAGCACCCGGTATACGACATGATGTTTGTTGCAACTGCACTGCAAACCGGATGCCAGCTGCTCACCCTAGACCGAAAACTTGCAAGACTCGGCGCGGAGATTGACGCAAACTGCGTCGCTTCCGTACCCAGCTCCGTGGTGCATTGACACCGCCGTCAGGTCACCCGTTTCACCGTGCAAACCGTGTCGTACCAGCCCTGCATGCCCACCAGTGGCGCGGGTTGGATTGGCAAAATCGCATTGATGTTGTAGCCCGCGCCAGTACCGCCCTTGCGTGGGTCCCACCAGATGTCATCGTCCAGATCTTGGTCGACGTCGTCATCCGGCTCGTCCCAAGCCGGCGACCGGCCGCGCTTGCCACCCAGCGCAGTTGCCGCCCGGCCATGAAACAAGTTGCCCAAGGTGTTTGACACGGCCAATACCCGTGGGTGAATGCCCTCGGTCACAAAGGCGGTGATCTCTGCGGTGCCCACCACGTCGCCACCATTTTTCATCTGATGCCCATGCGGTCGATAGGTCGTGACGGCGACCTTGTCGCCTGACTTGATGCCCAATCGCCTGGCCGTGGCCGTGTTGATCCACATGGGGTTGTGGTGCACGATCTCGGTGAGGTACTTTTGGCTTTGGGTTCGGCCTTGGGTGTGCACGTTCCACTTGAACGTCACCAAATGCAGCATCTCAGTCGTCATTTTGTCAATTGACGGTACGCCAAAGTACGTGGGCATGCCTTTGCCACCATCTTCAGTGAAGCCCATTTGGCGGGCCGCATCTTCCACGTCTTTGTGATAGATCGAAAATTTGCGCGACGATGTGGCAAATCCTCGCCGCGCCTTGCCGTCCACCATCAAACCAACCAACGACTCTTTACCGTCTGCCGCTTTGCGAATCACACCGCCTTTTTCGTCCACGCGCGTGTCTTTGAGCTGCGCGGGCGTCAACTCCCATGCGAACAACTCGTAGTACTTGGGCTTGCTCAAGTCTTGCCACACGCCGTGTCGCTTCATGTACTCAAAACCATCTTCACCAAGTTTTTGGCCAAAAGCGGTGCAGCGCTGGCGCAGCCAATCTTCGTGGTCTTTGAATTGGAAATACTGCGCGGTTTTGGGGCTGATGCGCTTGCCGATTTCGATCATCGAGTCAACAAAGCTCACGCATTCACCCGGTGGCTTGACCATCGGCTGGCGCAGCGTCACGTAGTCTCGCAGCTCCATGTTGTTGCGGGTATCGAACCCCCAGCGTTCGGTGTAGCTGGCATCAGGCAAGATCAAATCAGCCCAATGCGCTTGCTCAGAATAAACCACATCAGAGCACACATGGAACGGAATCAGCTTTTCACTCTTCAACACCTCAACCGTGAGGCTGCGCCCCTCGGGCCAGGTCTGCGGCGCAGCCACGGTGTAGCTGATGTAGAGCTGAATCTTGCCCCGGCCTTCCTTGATGCCTTGGTACACGATCTGCCCAACCTTCATCCGCTGCCATTTGTTGGCCAGCGGCCACTCGGGCGGGTTTTCGATGGCGCTTTTGGCCGTTGGGGCGGGCGGCCTGGGCATGGGCTGGGGAAACACACGCGGCGGCACCCGAGTGGGCTCTTCTCCGTAGCAATACCCGCCCACCTGCCCAATTGAGCCCACAATGGCATTGAGCATGACAATGGCGCGGTCGGCGTTGAAGCCGTTGTAATGCGCGCCCGATCCCCGGTTGGTGAACGCAATGGCGCGCGGCCCGGCTGCTGCAAACTCCAAGGCCACACGGCGAATGATGTCGGCGGAGATGCCCGACTTTTGTTCACCCCACTCAGGTGTGTACGGCGCGATCCACTTCGCCAACTCGTCACTGGGCACGTTTGACCACGTGTCAAGCCACTTGGCATCGTGTTTGCCGGCAGCAAAAATCGCATTGCCCATCGCCAGCGCCACGGCACCGTCCGACCCCGGATTGGGGCACAACCACTCGTCCGAGCGCCCTGCCGTGTTGGAGCAGCGCACATCCAGCGTGACCAACTTGGCCCCGTTGTCGTATCGGCCCCGAATGATGCGCTTGGCGGTGTGAATCGCACCTTGGTGCGCTTCATAAAAGTTCGCACCAAAATTCAAGATGTACTTGGCCCGCTCAAAGTCACCCGACTCCCAATCCGTCTCGCCCAGCAACGCGTAGTTGGCAGCGCGCTTGTTGGATGAACACAGCGCTCGGTGGTTAAACAGTGACGGCGAGCCAATCGCATTCAAAAACCGAGTCATCTCCTCGCCAATGCGCGAGCGGCCAATTTGAATCGCCACCTCTTCGGGCTTGCCTTCATCCATGGCCTTGCGAATGCGAACCGCGACCTCGTTGTAAGCCTCGTCCCACGAAATGCGCTGCCATTTGCCCTCGCCTCGCGCACCGACCCGCTTCATTGGGTACAGCAGCCGCTCGGGGTAGTTGTTGATGGTGGGGCCAGATTGCCCCTTGGCGCACAGGCTTTTGCCGTTGTTGGGGTCTTCTGGGTTGCCGCCCACTTTGACGAGTTTGCCGTCGATCACGTAGCCCTGAATGCCGCACACGGTGGAGCAGTTCAGGCAGACGCCTTTAACAATCGTGGCCTTGCTGTAGTCGTTGGGCACGCGGCCCTTGCCGTTGGCGCGGCGCACCGCTTTGCGCTGACCCACCAGCTTAGGCTTTTGCTTGAACACATCAAAAAGGCTGGCAGCTTGGGCGTCGGGGCTGAGCAAAATCATCTCGCCCATGGCCAGTGTGGACAGCGCCGCACCGCCGATTTTCATGAGGCTGCGGCGTTTCATGCTTCAGCTCCCGGCACGCGCTGCTCAACTTTGGCCCACATCACGCGGTTTTTCTTGGGGAATTGCGACTCCAATTGCGCCCAGGTTTCAATCTCGTATGAATAGGGATCGTGGATGCGGCCTTTGGGGATTTTTGCCTCCATGGCCTTCTCGTGGCCTTTGTAGCTCACCGAGGGCTTGGTGTTTTCTTCGGGCTTGAGCACGGTCGTTTGTTTGCCGTGGCGCGCCATGAACAAGGAGTACGGCGACTGCGGGTGATTGGCATCGCCAAAGTGGAACACCTCGGCCGGGCAGGTCTCTACACAAGCAGGCTCCATGCTGTTGTCCAGCCGGTGCGAGCAAAAATCACATTTGTCAGCCACATCGTTGTCGTCACAGCCAATGGCCGCATAGGGGCACGCGGTTTCGCAGTGGCCTGAGTGGTCGCATTTGTCAGGAATCACCCTCACGATGCCGTCAGCACCTCGGGTAATGGCCTCTGAAGGGCAGGCCTTCAAGCACGGTGTGTCTTCACACTGCATGCACAAGGTGGGCAAAAAATTGCGCTTGACGGTGGGAAACACGCCGTGCTCCCAGTAGTACACCTTGGTTCTAAACCGCCCAAGCGGTACGTGGTTTTCAACTTTGCAGGCCACCGAACAAGCGTGGCAGCCAATGCAGCGCTCCACATCAAGCGCCATTTTCCAGCGGGGGTTGTCGGTTTTAACAAGACTCATGGCAAGCCTCATCAAAAATTGGGGCGGGGCTGCCACCAGCGCCACTCATGAGTGGCCCCAAAACGGATCGCCGACTGGCGTGTGCACGTGCAATAAACATGATGACTCCTGTGCCGCAAGCGTTGCGACAAAGGTCAGTCTACGAAAGTGGGAATACCTGACTGTTTTGGTTGAATTCGTGCCGCAAGATTCACGGCCCGTAAATTCGGCTGAGTTCGGCATTTTCTGATAGAAATATGCCCTTGGTCACCGGATTCATTGGGCTGGTTGCTATGAATATTGGGGCATTCGACTCGCGCATCAGACCAGGCTGCAAGAAGGCAACGAGCCAGCGGCGATCGCGCTCTACTCATGCCGCTTGCAACAAAAACTCAACTTTCACAGCCTGGAGGGGAAAACAATCGCACCGCTATCGGTGCGGTCGAGTACACCTGCCGCGAGCAAGGCCGTGATGTCGGTGTGAACGGCTTTCACGTCGCGTTCGACACGGCGGGCGGCTTCGCGCTGAGAACCTTCCAAACCAATTCAGCAAATGCCTGTTCGGTGTAAGCGATGCGGGCTTGGAACAGCTCAGTCGACTTCGTGTTGTCAACAATGACAACACCGTCGCAGCGGCTATGGTCAGGATACTGCGAATGACTCGCATCGTTTGTGTAACGCAAAATTCATAGCAACGAACCCAATAGATCCGGCGACCAAAGTCTGATTTGATCTCAAAACAGTGCGAATCCACACCCAAACGCCCCAAAAACGGCCCACTCGTTTCGTCACAATGGCGCATGACCATTCAAACCCTTCTCAAAATGGGCGACCCGCGTTTGTTGCGGGTCGCCCCTCCGGTGCCTGCCTCGATGTTTGGCTCGATCGAACTGGCCCAGTTGTTGGCTGACATGCGCGACACGATGTTGGCGGCCAATGGCGCTGGCTTGGCCGCACCTCAAATTGGGGTGAACTTGCAACTGGTGATTTTTGGCACCGGCACGGTCAGCCCGCGCTACCCCGATGAGCTGCCCATTCCGCAAACGGTCTTGATCAACCCCGTCATCACCCCGCTCAACGGCGAGATTGCCAGCGGCTGGGAGGGTTGTTTATCTGTGCCCGGGTTGCGCGGCGAGGTGCCGCGCTGGGCCAAGGTGCGGTATCAAGGGCTAGATGAATCAGGTGAATCGATCGACCGCACGGTTGACGGCTTTCACGCCCGAGTGGTGCAACACGAGGTCGACCACCTGATTGGGCGGCTCTACCCAACCCGCATGGCTGACTTGACCCGCTTGGGGTTTACTGAGGTGCTGTTTCCTGAATTGGCTTGAGGCGCACTGAGTAAAAGGCTATTGCACCCACGCGGCGTTTTGCATGATTTCGCCAAAAAACGCGTGTAGCGTGGCTTGGCTCATGGTGTAGGGGTCAAAACTGGCTGAACGCGAATACTTCAAGTAAATCGCGCGGTTGGACTCCAGTGACGACAGCGAACCCATTGACCACTGGCCAAACTTGCGCGACGCAATTTCGCCAAAATCCAAAATCGCTGGGTCGCGGTGGCGAGGGTCTTGCAAGATGCGGTGATAGAGCTGGTTGACGGCCGTTCTGTCGCCTTCAAGCTGTTGCAAAAATATGCCGTTGGCCAAGCACAGAGCCCCAGTGATGCCCGCTCGGGTGTTGTTGCGCTTGGATGCCTCCAAGATGCGGGGTAAGTCGGTGGCACTCAGCGCCGTGGCGGTTCTGCTGGCGTAGGTCAGTTGTATCAACATCAAAAAACTCCAAAACCCAATTTTGCCCTTAGGTGATGCCCGAGTGCTGAAACAGGGCTTTTGGATGAATTCGACGATGATTTTGTTTCAAATACGGCATTGGTCACCGAATTCATTGGGTTTGTTGCTATCAAAATAACCAAAATTAAAGGCGAATCCGCCCGGCGTAACCGGTCATCTCCAGATAGCCTTTGCCAACAACTTGGCCTCGCTCGTCAAGCAACTCGCTCAAGCCCTCCCAGTAGACGGTGCCGGTGCTGTTGCTGCCGTCTAGCTCTTGGTCGGCTAGCAGCGCTCGGACGACAAAGTTGCCGCTGGGTGTGCGGATTTGCCAATGAACGGGGTAGTTTGCGCCAGTTTTTTTGCTCTTAAAGCGCTGCGCGGGCTCGTTTGAGGCGGTGAACGTGACCTCGCCGTTGGCGAATATGCGGGCTTGGGCGCTTGTTGCACCACCGCGCGAGCTGCCGCCACTCCAAAGCGCTGAGCCGTCGGCTTTGCGCAGTTGAAACGCGGTCAAGCTGCTGCCGTCTTGCAAATTCATGCCGATCCAGTCCCAACCAACGGCCTCGGGGTGCAAGATTTCGTTGCTCCACTCGTGGTCGAGCCAGGCTGTGCCTTGAACGGCGACGCTCGGGCCGCTTGGTGTGAGCTCACCCGCTACGCCAAGCTGAGGCTGTGTGTAGTAGCGGCTGACTTGTGCCGCGTCAGGCCCTTTGCGCGACAGCCCGGCCTGACCTTGGAGCAACAGCGGCTGGGTGACCTTCAGCGTGAGCGAGAGCGCGAAGTCTCTCGCACGAACTTGGGTCACATAGCCGCCGCTTTGGGTGTCGCGGCGCAAATGCCAGTCGCGTATGGCGACATCGGTGTCTTGGGCGCTGGCGCCAACCGCAGCTGCTGGCTCGAAGCGGCCATCCCAGCGCGCGATGCGGTCGTCGTGCAACAGCACTTGCCGCTGCAAATCAGTCACGGCCGCGTGAGCAAACACGAGCTGCTTGGCGGCGAAGCGGCTTTTTAAGCCCTGGGTTGCCGCGACGCGTGAGCGAAAGAACGTGACTTGAAACCCAAAGCGCTGTGAGCCCGCTTGCAAAGCACCCGTGAGGTACCACCACTCGGTTTGCGAGTCGTTGTGGCCGCCATGGTCACGTGGAAAAACCAGCGGCTCAGTTGTGAGCGCATGGCCCGACCCAAGCGCCGCATGAGTTGGCCCAAGCGCCAAGGCGCCCGCGAGGCCCGACAGCAGCACCGGACGCCTCGATACCCGATATTTTACGACTAATTGGCTATTGGCCTCCGTATCCATTGGGTTTGTTGCTATCGATTTATATGAGTCAATCACGGTCAATCACCAGTCTTCTTTAACCGCCATGACCGCGCTGCGACCCACCGCCGCCCGCCCAGCCAGCCAAGTGGTGAGCGTTCCGGCGAGCACGACAACCGCCATGAGTACCCAAACCCGCATCCACGGCACGCTCAAGTCCATCGTCCAATGGAAACTCTGCGGGTTCACCACTTTGACCAAAACCACGGCGACGCAAAGCCCCAAGCCCAGCCCAGCCAGCGCGCCGATGCTGGTCCACAGGGCGCCCTCAATTGACACCAGTCGCAAGATTTGAGCGCGGGTGAGCCCCAAATGCGCCAGCAAGCCAAACTCTTTGCGCCGCGCCAACACCTGCGCCGAGAAACTCGCCGCCACGCCAAACAAGCCAATGCCAATGGCCACTGCTTGCAGCCATGTGGTGACGGCAAAGCTGCGATCAAACGCGGTGTAGGTGAGGCGGCGAATGTCGTCTGACGTGGCCACCTCGACCAGTTCGTCAACCCGGGGCATGGCTGGCCGAAGCCGCTCCAGCAGGCTCGCGCGAAGCACCTCTGTTGCCACGCCAGCCTTGGGCCACACGAGCACATCGCTCACGCCCGGGTCGCCTGTGAGGCGCAAATCGTCTTGGCGAGTCAACCAGATGGCACCATGTTGGCGCGCATAGTCGCGCCAAACGCCCATGACTCTGAGCTTGAGCGGCTTGGAAGTCACTCCTGAATCAGTAGCACCCGACCCAATGGATCCGGTGACCAAGGGCAGATTAACCTCAAAAATATCACCCAAACGCGCTGCGTGGAGCTCCACAACCGCCTCGCTCACATAAATGGCGACTTCATCGCCTGCCAAGCGTGACAAGTCAAGCGGCGAGCCAGTGACCCACGGCAGCTTGGCGTCGCTGGCGGCTGAGTCGCCCAGCGTGCCGCGCGACTGCCAATACACCGACGGTAAGCGTGGGTTCAGGCTCAACGCCCGCCCGCGCTGCACTTCAAACCGGGCCACCCCCGGAGCGCTTGCCATGCTTTGCAAAGCGCTTGGGCTGAAATGAACGGCATCGCCTGCGCCCGAGGGAGCCACCCGCATGTAAAGCGGCGCAGGCAGCATGACATCAAGCCAAGCCGTCACGCCGTCGCGAAAACTGGCGACCATCACCATCAAGGCCACAGCCAAACTCAGCGACGCAACCACGCCGCTGACCGACGCCGCCGCGCTGTGGCGCACCCGATGCGCCCGCGCCAACGCCAATGAAGCCAAGGGCTGCGCGCCCAACAAGCCTTGCGCGTAGCGGGCACCCTGCGCCAAAAGCGGTGGCAAAGCGCCCACGCCACCCACCAGCAAGGCGCCAATACCGACGTAGGCGCCAAGCGACAACTGCGCGATGGGCGGCAAGGCGCACATCGCCGCACCGCAAGCCAACAGCGCCCAAGGCAACCACGCGCTGGAAATGAAGCCGCGCGAGCCGAACGACGCGGCATCGACCAAGCCCATGCCTTTGAGCGCGGCCGCTGCCGACATGTGTCGCGTTGACTGTGCGGGCCACCAAGCCCCAACCCAGGTTGCGACCAAGCCCAGCGCGCCGTAAATGACCAACAAGAGCACCAAGCCTGCATCGACCACCACGCCCTTTTGTTGGCTGCTGAAGTAGCCGCCGCCCAAGTCACCGCCCAGTCGCTCCAAAGCCAATGTCGCCAAGCCAAGGCCCATGGCGAGCCCCAAAACCGCGCCGATCAAGCCCAAAATCGTTGCCTCGGCCATCACCAAGCGCGCTCGCTCGCGCCCCGACAGCCCCAGCACACCGAGTAACGCCCACTGCGGCAGGCGTTTGGACACACTGAGCGCGACAACCGAAAACACCAAATACCCACCGACAAACAACGCCACCAAGGCCAAAACCGTCATGTTGGCTCGGTAGGCGCGAGAACTCTCGCTAGCTCGCTCGGCGCGGTTGCCCGATTTCGCGAGCAACACGCCCGCAGGCAGCTTCAGGCTTTGTTGCCAGCGATCCGCGTCCACCCCCTCGCGCAGGCGAATATCAATGCGCGACAAGCGCCCCAGCAGGCCAAACTGGTCTTGCATCGCACCCAAGTCCATCACGGCGGCCGCGCGCCCAGCTAAGTTGACGCTGCCCGCGACCCGCAGGGTTTGAAACTCAAGTCCGTTTTGCAGCTCCACCGAACGCAGCGGCGTTGATTGGGTCAGTTGCGCGCGCGCGGCAGCGTTTAAAAACAGCTGCGACGGCGCAAACATCACCGAACGAGCGTTGCCGCCTGTTGCGTCGTCAGGCCGAGGGATCGTCGCGGGGCTGATGGCCGCAGCCGCAAACACGTCAACGCCGACAACCGAAAGCCGAATCTTGGCGGTGGGAGTCGATTGACTCGGCGACGAATCAGCGCCAACGGCCAAAGCCGCCAACTCCAACACCGGGCTGGCCGCGGCGACGGCCGGGTCTCGCAGCAAGACGGCCAGCAAGGCTTCGTCAAAATACTCCTGCGTGGCTTTGAGCTGCACGTCAGGCGTGCCCTCGACTGAGCGCGCTGCGCGGTCAAACTCGCCCACAGCACTGCGGTTGATGATTTGAACCGCCAAACCCAAGGCCACGCCCAAACTCACCGCGAGCACCGCCGTCGCGTAGCGCCACGGGTGCATGCGCCACTCAGGCAATGAGAAACTGCGCACCAAGGTCAGGAGTGCCGCCAATTGCCGAATCGCCGCTTGAATCGCCTCAGACAGGCAAATGAGAGGGCTGCGATTGGGTGGCTTAGCGTTCAAGGTGATTGACTGTAGCAACAATGGGGTTTAATGCCCAAAACACAGGTTATTGGAGCTGGCGATGGGTAATTTGACTTGCTGCCTTTGGTGGTTTGTTTTGGGCATTTTGACGGGTTGGCTCGCCTCTTGGCTCATATCGTCGTGGGTCTCCCGTCGATTGGCACGTGCAAACGATGCGACCGATGCGACAAACCATGACCGCTGACAGTGCCAAACCAACTGGGTTGCCGTGGCGCTTGCTCGGCGCTTGTGCGATGGCTGCAACGCTCGTGGTTTTGTGGCTTGCGGGCAATGGGCCGGGCAGCGCGGGTTGTTGCGCGGCAGCCAGACCGATCCCGCTGCAAATTCCCGCCCCGGTTTTGATGCCGTCTGCATCCATCGCGTCTGCGCCAGCCACACAACCCCGATCAACGCCTGCGATCAGCCTGACCGAGGCCTTGGCACCCATTGAGCCGCTACCGCAGCGCCAGCCCAATCGGTAGACTGGCCAGCGAAAGCACGGTCGACAAAGTCACAAGTCCGGCGACAAGTGAGCCATCAAAACCCATGCGGTTGGCCAGCACGTGGCAACTGCTGGCGGTGGGTACCGACGCAAACACCAACAACACTGCGGTCTGCACAGCATCTAGGCCAAAGGCCCGCGCGATAAAAAACGCGGCGACTGGCGTGACGACATGTCGCAACGCCAAGAGCGTCACGCCCAAGGCTTTGGCCGCCCAAAGCCGCTCAAACCGCATCGCGGCACCGGCAGCAAGCAAACCCAGCACGATGGCCGAGCCACCGATGCGATTGGCCGACGTGGCCAGCCAGTCGGGCATGCTCAAGCCGGCCAAGTTGCAAACGAGCCCGCCAGCAGTCGACAAAATCAGAGGGTTGCGCGCCAATTCGCCCCAAACGCCTTTACCCGACAGGCGGGCCATGGGCCACACGGCCGCGGCGTTGAACATGGGCACGCAGCAGCCAATCACCAAGGCAAGCATCAGCAAGCCTTGGGCACCCGCCAAGCGTTCAACGACCGCCAAAGCCACAAAGCTGTTGAAGCGAAACCCCACTTGCGCGGCACCCGCATGCTCACGTGCGTCGATCAATTTGCGCAAGCCCGGCACATGCGGAACAGCGAAGACCAGCCCAACCATCAGCGCCCCCAGGCTCAGGGCAGCCAAACCAAGTTGAGACGCGGCACCCAAGTCAAGCGGCGATCGCAGCACCGAGCTGAACAGCAACACCGGAAACAAAAACCAGTACACCAGCTGTTCAACCCGCTCCCAAACCCGTTGGTCAAGCGCGGTGTAGCGGCAAATGAGCGCACCGCAAGCGATCAAGAAGAAGTCAGGGAGTAAGAGTTGCGCAATATTCACCCCGCGACTGTACGGGAAACTCGCGCCAATCAAGGGTTTGCCCCAGTGCCTTCATGCGGGCTTGCCACAAGCCCAAAGGTTATTTGTCGCCGCTACCATTGCCGCCAACGAATTCACGTCTTTGGTTTAACTTCAGGAGCTTCACATGTTTCAGCGCCGCCTAACCGTCCAATGCAGCCTCGCCCTTTGCAGCTTGTCAATATTCAGCACCGCTGCGCTCGCACAGGGCTACCCCAACAAAGTCGTCAAGCTGCAAGTGCCGTTTGCGCCAGGCGGCACGACCGACATCGTCGCGCGAACGGTGGCAGACGCCTTGGGCAAAGCCCTTGGCCAAAGCGTGATCGTGGAAAACAAAGCCGGCGGCGGCGGCGTGGTGGGGGCCAACGAAACGGCCAAAGCAACGCCGGATGGCTACAACTTGGGCATGGCAACCGTGTCAACCACGGCGGCAAACCCGGCGATCAACCCAAAAATTCCCTACAACGTCCTCACCGATTTCACGCCAATCATCAACATCGCCGCCACGCCCAACGTGATTGCCGTTCACCCCAGCTTTCCAGCCAAGGACTACAAAGGCTTCATCGCTGAGATCAAGAAAAACCCCGGTAAATACAGCTACGCTTCTTCAGGAACCGGTGGAATTGGTCATTTGCAAACCGAACTCTTCAAGAATTTGACCAGCACTTTCATCACCCACATTCCGTATCGGGGTGCGGGCCCAGCGCTGAACGACACCGTCGCAGGACAGGTTCCGATCATTTTTGATAACGTGCCATCCGCCCTACCCTTCATTCAGTCAGGCCGCTTGGTCGCCATCGTCGTGTCGGCCCCAGCGCGTTTGGCTCAGTTACCGAACGTGCCAACCTTCAAAGAGGTGGGCTTAGAGCCCGTGAATCGCATGGCTTACTACGGCATTTACGGCCCCAAAGGCTTGCCAAAGGACGTGGTTGACAAGGTCAACAGCGCGGTGCAAGCAGCAGTGCGCGAGCCCTCGGTCAAAAAACGCATTGAAGACACGGGCTCGATCATCGTGGCGAACAAGCCTGAAGAATTTGCCGCCCAAATGAAGGCCGAGTTTGAGGTCTACACCAAGGTGGTGGCTCAACAACGTCTGAAGCTTGACTGAAACTTGACTGAGGCATCAGGGCAAGTCATTGATGAGTTCGTCAGCAGCTTGTGGCTGGAGGACGGACTTGCCAAAAATACGCTGGATGCTTATCGAAGCGACCTGAGTATTTATGGGGACTGGCTCTGGCGCGATCGCCAAGCCCCTGTGCTCGAGACCCGTGAAGTTGACCTGCGAAACTACTTGGTGGCTCGGGCCCAGCCAAGCGAAACCGGTGCCAAGCCACCCAAAAACACCTCGGCAGCGCGCCGATTAACCGCACTCAAACGTTTCTTCAAATGGGCCGTTCGCGAGCGCTTGGTTGACTGCGACCCCACGCTCAAGCTCGCTCGACCCAAGCTCTTGGTGCGCAACGTGGGCGTGCTGACCGAGGCGCAAGTGGAGGCACTTTTGGCGGCACCAGACGTCACAACCGCCATGGGATTGCGCGACCGGGCCATGTTGGAGCTGCTCTACGCCTGTGGTCTGCGGGTGAGCGAGCTGGTGGGGCTCAAGGTACTCCACCTCGATCTCAACGCCCACATCGTGCGCACATTTGGCAAAGGCAGCAAAGAGCGTCTCGTGCCATTTGGTCAGGTGGCAGCGCTGTGGGTGACGCGCTACTTGAGTGATGCGCGTGGCGAGTTGTTGGGTCGGCAAATCAGCGAAGACCTGTTTGTCACCCAGCGGGGCTCGGCCATGACACGGGTGGCGTTTTGGCAATTGATCAATCGACACAAACCTGCCGCGGGCATCGCCACCAAAATATCGCCACACACGCTTCGCCACGCATTTGCCACGCATTTGATCAACCATGGTGCTGATCTGCGGGCGGTGCAACTGCTTTTGGGTCATGCGGACATATCGACCACCACGATTTACACCCACGTGGCCAATGAACGACTCAAACTCATGCACCAAACACACCACCCGCGCGGCTAGCGCAATCAGAGCCGAGCCAACTCAAACATCAGCGCTTCTTTGAGGTTGGAGTCGATGCTGGTGCTGCTCAGGCGGCAATAGCTGCCAAGCCCGGGGCCAGACATGTCGTACACATTGGGCTCAGGCACCAAAACGATGACTGAAAAGTGGCGCAAGTGACGGTTCAAATCGTCTATCAAGGCGCGCACATTGCGGTCCATCAGCCCTTGCTCAATGATCAAGGCGTTTGGCGGCTGTAACTCACACTCACGCACCAAATGTTCGGTTGAGCTCACATAGCGCGGCTTGATTTCTGCGCGGCTGAGCACCTTGTCAATCATCATCCGCTCGATGCGCCCGCCGGTGTAAACAACCAAGTCGACCGCGCTGGCACCCATGCCAGAACCTTCTTGAATGGTGTAGTCGTGCGAGTTGACGACGCCACCCTCCTTGGGCTGAGCGGGAAACTCAATCGTGATGCTGCTGCGCCCCGGGTTCATCACCCGGCGAAGCTTGACTCCTGTTGCGCCTGACAACTCGGCCAGCAACTCCCACAAAAACAGCGATGTGCGCGCGGGGACCTTGGGCTCGCTGTCTTGGGTGCGCACCACCTCGTCTGAACACACCTCCACGCGGGCACTGTCGCCCCACGATGTCATGCCAGTCGTGACGGTGAGCCGGTTGCCAAAAGGCACCGCCCAATCAACCGCAGTCTCGATCATCGCCCGAGCCAAAGCCGCGTCGGCCAAAATGGCGCATGGCAACAACTCGGGCACCAGCACCACCCCGCTGCGTCGCAAATGGTTAACCCGCTTAGCCAGCACGCTGCCAACAATGGGCAACAGCTGTGTCGGCTCAATCTTGGGCGTGACCTTCGCCATCTTGATCTCAGCCAGCGCATGGATCGTGCTGCCCATGTCAGCCAAGGCCGAAATTTCGCGGATGACCAAATTCCAGTCATGGATGCTGACGTTTCGCCCTTCGGCCATCGTGCGCATGTCTTTGGCAATGCGGTTGGCGCGATTGGCCACTTCATCACCGCTCAATCCCAAGAGGGCCAAACTCACTTCTTGGCCAGGCAGCACGCCGCGCAGAGCCGCCTCGTCAGGGCCTAGATCAGAGGGGCGCGATATTTCACCGTCGTCGTCGACTTGCGTGAGCATGCTCTCCCAATCTTGCGATTGAGAACGCCCTCCGATTGCGCCGAACAACTTAGATAACAACGTGAATCCCTAGTATTTAACCCGACCGCCCCATGCTGCGCGCCCCTCGCGGCGGGATATCCACCGAGTGTGAACGCGAATCGCGGGCGATGGCGGCAAATTTGAGGTTTACCTCAATATAGTGTTTCCAAATGTATATCAAATGTCTTACCAGCCGGCGAAACCGGCAATATTCACGCTTTCGCCCGGATGCATTTACAACGCTCATGCTAAAACCATCACATATGTAGCCATTTTCAACCTCAGCGCGGCATGTTCATCCCATCAAGCAAGCCAACTCCTCTTCAACGAACCCCGCTTTCAAGCGTGCATCGAGGTTGTACGGCGGCTTGAGTCGCGGGGCTTGGTATTGCGCAGCCAGCACCGCGTAGTGGGCCACCGGGTCGATGTTTTGAGCCCCACACAAAAACCGATACCACTGGTTTCCGATGGCCACATGGCCAATTTCGTCAGCCAAAATCACGTCCAAAACCGCGCAGGCCCGCGCCGCGTCGTCTGCCGCCAAGGGGTCGCCTCGCGAGGCTTTACTCGCGACCTCACGCAGCTTGGCCTGAATAATCGGCGTGGCGTCCAAACCCCGCGCCTCCAAGGTTCGTGGCACCAAGGCCATGCGTGCCGTGATGTCGCTCGCTGTGCGCTGCGTCATCGACCACAAACCGTCATGCGCCGGAAAATCACCATAGTCATGCCCCATGTGCTGGAGCAAGGCGCGCAGCAACAAGAAGTGTTTGGCCTCTTCGGCCGCGACGCGCGCCCAGTCAGCGTAATACGACGATGGCATGCCCGGGAATCGCCAAATGGCATCCAAGGCCAAGTTGATCGCGTTCCACTCGATGTGCGCAACCGAGTGCACCAACGCCGCTCGACCCACACGGGTGAACGGTGAGCGACGCGGCACGTCGATGGGCGGCACCAAAGGCGGCAACTCGGGTCGACCGGGGATCGAACCCGTTGGCGTTAAGACCAAATCAGTCGCTATTGAATAAGCAGCACTGGCATCAATGAAATCGGCGACCAAGGTCGGTTTTTCGTCAAAATCAGCCGATTGCAGCGCTTGGAGGGCTTGCGCGCGAAGCTCAAGCCTGGGTTGGTCACGGGTCATGCTGCAATTGTGCGCTCGCGGTATGCTCCACAACCCGAGTTCGAACGCAAAAAATCGCCTGTGACCACCGACACCAAACCCCCGCCCGCCATTGCCCACCCCAAAGCGCTTGGCGGTTTGTTGCCGTTTTTGAAGCCGTACCGCCTACAAGTCACGCTTGCGGGCTTGTTTTTGGTTTTGGCAGCGCTGACGACTTTGGCTTTTCCGGTGGCCCTACGCTATCTAATGGATAGCAACACAAGCAATGAATCCAGTGACCGAGGGCTGAATTCGCTGGAATTTCACTTCATCGCGCTGTTTGGGGTGGCCTGCGCGCTCGGCGTGTTCTCGGCCATGCGTTTTTATTTTGTGAGTTGGATCGGTGAGCGGGTCACCGCCGACGTTCGCAACGCAGTCTACAAACATGTGTTGCGCATGAGCCCGCAGTTTTTTGAGACCACCCAAACCGGCGAAGTGCTCTCGCGCCTCACAGCGGACACCACGCTGGTGCAAACCGTTGTCGGCTCGTCCCTGTCGATGGGTTTGCGCAATGTCGTCATGGGCACCGGCGCCTTGGTCGCCTTGATCGTGACTAACCCGTATGTCATGACCCAAGTTCTGGGTATTTTAGTA
>JANOPN010000045.1:0-22659 GCA_031421855.1 Comamonadaceae bacterium | reverse complement strand
ACCTCACTTTGCGGCCTGAAAACACGCCAGGCGTGGTGCGCGCAGCCATCCAGCACAACTTGACCTACGAAGGCGGCAAGCGGCTCTACTACATGGGGCCGATGTTTCGCCATGAGCGGCCGCAGCGCGGGCGGTTTCGCCAGTTTTACCAGCTTGGCGTTGAGGCACTTGGATTTGGTGGGCCCGAGGTGGATGCAGAGGTCATGCTTTGTGTTTACGAGTTGTTCAAGCGATTGGGGCTCAAAGACGTTCGGGTTGAGCTCAACAGCTTGGGGCTGCTCGACGAGCGCAAAGCGCATCGCCAAGCCTTGATTGAATATTTTGGCGCTCATTTGCCAGAGCTTGATGCCGACGCCCAGCGTCGCCTGCACACCAACCCGCTGCGCATCTTGGACTCGAAGAATCCGGGCATGCAAGAGTTGATTCAAGCTGCACCCAAATTGGCAGTATTTTTAGGTGATGCCTCGACTGCACGGTTTGCGACGGTTCAAAACCTGCTCACTGCCTGCAATGTGCCTTGGCAAGTCAATCACCGGTTGGTGCGCGGCTTGGACTACTACAGCCACACGGTATTTGAGTTCATTACCGACTCACTCGGCGCGCAAGGCACGCTTTGTGGTGGCGGTCGCTACGACGGACTTTTTGAAGTATTGGGCGGCAAACCCACCCCCGGCGTGGGTTGGGGCATGGGGATTGAGCGCGTCCTCGACTTGGTTCAAACCCAAAAGTTGTGGCAAGCCTCGCCAGACTTGGATGCCTACGCGATCGTGCCCGATACCGAGTCGCTGGGTCGGGTTGGTGCTGTATTAGCTCAGCTTCGGTCGTTGGGCGTGAGGGTTCAGCAACACGCCAGCTTAGACGGCGTCGCATCCAGCATGAAGGTGCAATTCAAGAAGGCCGACGCCAGCGGCGCGCGGTTTGCACTCATCTTTGGTGCCGATGAACTCCAAAACGGCCAAGTCGCACTCAAACCCTTGCGCGCTGACACCAGTGGCATCGTCGGGCAGCAGTTGCTGGCGCTGGCGGATGTCGCTGAGTGGGCTGGGCAACTCAAGGCTTGATTCGCGCTTTGGCGTGATTGTTCACGCGGCATTAGCACCCATCAACTTACAATCGCGGGTTGATTCACACCCGACAGACACATGGCCAAGCACCTCGACCTAGAAGAGCAAGAACAGCTCGACCAACTCAAAGCCTTTTGGGCAACCTACGGCAACATCATCACTTGGGCGTTGATCGTTGTGTTTGGCGGCATTGCGGCATACAACGGGTGGCAGTATTGGCAGCGCAAACAGGCTACCGATGCGGCGGCCCTATACGACTCGGTCGAGCAGGCCGTCAAAGCCAACGACTTGGCGATGATTGAGCGAACCATCGCCGACATGCAAGACAAATTTGCGGGCACGACCTACGCCAATCAAGCCGGCATGCTCGCGGCAAAGGCCTTTGTTGACAAGGCGCAGCCCGCAAAAGCGATTGCGGCGCTCGAGGCGGTTACCAAAAAGCCGGTTGACGACGGCTACAGCGCGCTCGTGCGTTTGCGCCTCGCTGGCTTGCATTTGGATGCCAAAGCCTATCCAGAGGCGTTGAAGGCGCTTGAAGGCTCGGCTCCGAAAGAGTTTGACTCGTTGTTTGCGGATCGCCGTGGCGACGTGCTGATTGCTCAGGGCAAACGTGACGAAGCCACGGCTGAGTGGAAAAAGGCTTACACCGCAATGGACGAGCGATTGGAGTACCGACGTTTGGTCGAGATCAAGCTCAACTCGGTCGGTTTTGACCCGAGCGTGCTGACGTCGGCGGTACCGGCAGTGCCGGTCTCTGCGGCTTCTGGCGCAGCGAGCGCGCCTTCGCCAACCGCTTCCAAGTGACTTTGACCTAAATATCATGACAAATCGACTCTTGGTCACCGGATTCATTGGGTTTCGTGCTACTGTTTTTGCAGTAGTTGCAAGCGCGGTCTTGGTGGCCCTAGGTGCATGCTCTTCTGGTGGCGAACGACCCAAGCCAGCTGAGCTCCCCGTCAGCCCCAATTTGTTGTCGGCTCAGCAGGCGTGGACCCAACGGGTTGGCGAAGTTGGGTTTTCGCTTCGAATCGCAGTCAATGGCGACACCGTGACCGTTGCGTCAACCGATGGCACCGTTGCCGCGATTTCGGCACAACAAGGCACGGACCTGTGGCGCAGCCAAGTGGGCGAGCGGCTGCAAGCTGGTGTGGGCAGCGACGGCAAAACCGCTGCTGTCGTGACGGTGAGCAATGAGTTGGTGGTGATCGAGCAGGGGCGCACCCTGTGGCGTCAACAACTGCAATCGCAAAGCTACACAGCCCCCCTGGTCGCTGGTGAGCGCGTATTTGTGTTGGGTGCAGATCGTTCGGTGACTGGCTTTGACGGCGCGACAGGTGCCAAGTTGTGGTCATACAGTCGCACAGGCGAGGCACTTGTGCTTCGCCAAGCCGGCGTGTTGCAAGCCATGGGCGACACCTTGGTTGCAGGCGTTGCGGGTCGATTGATCGGCTTGAACCCCAGCAACGGCAGCGTTCGCTGGGAGGTGCCCGTTGGCAGCTCGCGCGGCACAAACGATGTCGAGCGACTCGTGGACATCGTTCACGGCTCGGCCCGTGTTGGCGCGCAGTTGTGTGTGCGGGCATTTCAGTCGAGTGTCGGCTGCGTGAACGCTGTGCGTGGGCAATCGCAGTGGAGCCGGCCAGCCAATGGATCGCAAGGCATCTCATCAGACAACACACAGGTTTACGGAACCGAAGCCAATGGCACCGTCATGGCCTACAACCGCGAAACCGGTGACCGCGTCTGGAGCACCGAGCGGCTGCAATACCGTGATTTGTCTGCGCCACTGGCCGCTGGGCGCTCTATCGCCATCGGTGACGGAACCGGCTTTGTTCACCTGCTTTCGCGTGAAGACGGCAGCTTGTTGACTCGCCTCACCACGGACGGCAGCGCCATCGTTGCAGGGCCAACTTTGGCCGGTACCACGCTGATCGTCGCCACGCGCCAAGGCGGCGTGTTCGCGTTTCGACCGCAATAAACCTGATTTGATGACTGGCAAGGCACAAGCATGAAACCCGTATTGGCCTTGGTCGGTCGCCCCAACGTGGGTAAATCAACGATGTTCAACCGACTCACGCAGTCGCGCGACGCAATCGTGGCAGATTATGCGGGGCTGACCCGAGACCGCCACTACGGTAACGGTCGAATGGGTCACCGCGAGTTCATCGTCATCGACACCGGTGGTTTTGAGCCCCGAACCGAAGACGGTATTTACCGCGAAATGGCCAAGCAAACCCAACAAGCCGTTGCCGAGGCCGATGCCGTCGTGTTTGTCGTGGACGCCCGAGGCGGGTTGAGCGCTCATGACCACGACATCGCAGCTTATTTGCGTCGCCTGTCTAAACCGATTTTGCTCGTTGCCAACAAGGCTGAGGGCATGAAAGAGGGGCAGCAGCTCGTCGAGTTTTATGAGCTGGGCTTGGGCGAGGTGTTAGCGGTGTCTGCAGCGCACGGGCAGGGCATTCGCGACATGCTTGAGGCTGCGCTTGAGCGGGCGTTACCCAGTGCCCCGGTTGATGACGCGGATGCCGTCGTGGTTGAGTCCGGTGCGATCAAGCTTGCTGTTGCAGGGCGGCCCAACGTCGGCAAATCGACTTTGATCAACGCCTGGCTTGGCGAAGAGCGCCTCATCGCTTTTGATATGCCGGGAACCACTCGCGACGCAATCTCGGTGCCTTTTGAGCGCGATGGGCAGGCCTTTGAGCTCATCGACACGGCCGGAATCCGAAAAAAGGGCAAAGTATTTGAAGCGATTGAGAAGTTCTCAGTCGTTAAAACCTTGCAGGCGATTGAGTCCAGCCACGTTTGCGTGCTGCTTTTAGACGCAACCCAAGGCGTGACTGATCAAGATGCGCACATCGCAGGCTACATCTTGGAGTCGGGCAGGGCGGTGGTGCTCGCGGTGAACAAGTGGGACGCGGTTGACAGCTATCAGCGTGAGCTGCTGCAGCGCTCGATTGAAGCGCGCCTCGCCTTTTTGAAGTTTGCCGACATGCACTTCATTTCTGCGACCCGCCGACAGGGTTTGGGCCCGATTTGGTCTTCAATCATCAAGGCACAAGCATCCGCAAACTGCAAAATGCCAACGCCGCAGTTGACCCGGTTGTTGCTTGAAGCGGTGCAGTTCCAAGCACCCAAACGCGCGGGCATGTTCCGCCCAAAACCGCGATACGCCCACCAAGGTGGCATGAACCCGCCCGTCATCGTCGTCCACGGCAATTCGTTGGAACACATCACCGACTCGTACAAGCGCTTCTTGGAAGGGCGCTTTCGCAAGGCCTTTGGCTTGGTCGGCACGCCGCTTCGCATTGAAATGAAATCTGCGGCGAACCCTTACGCCGCGTCGGACTCTTAACAACCGCTTTGCTGCAGCTGGAGTAGCTGTGGTATCGTGACCTTAGGCACTCATTTGGGTGCTTTTAACTTTCAAACTACGTTTGAACACGGAGAATATCGTGAGCAATAACAAAGGCCAACTCTTGCAAGACCCGTTTCTGAACCAACTCCGCCGCGAGCATGTGCCGGTGTCGATTTACTTGGTCAACGGCATCAAGTTGCAAGGGCAAATCGAGTCATTTGATCAGTATGTCGTGTTACTGCGCAACACAGTAACCCAAATGGTTTACAAACACGCGATTTCGACCATCGTTCCAGGTCGCCCAGTGACCTTTAACAGCAATGCTGATGGCGGTGAGGCCTCGCCTGCGCATTGAGCGGCTCTCGCGGATGTTGGATGGCATCTGCCAGGTGAAAACATGGCAGTAGCGCCACAAAAAACACAAGATGACTCGCCGCCGAAGGCCATTTTGGTGGGTGTCGATTTAGGCGATGACCGCTTTGACGCTGAATTGGGCGAATTGGGGTTGCTTGCTCAAACGGCTGGCATGGACCCGGTCGCAAAAATTGTCGCCAAACGCAAAGCACCCGACGCGGCACTTTTTGTTGGCTCGGGCAAAGCGCAAGAAATTCGCGAGTCTGCGCTGGCGCACGGCGCAGCCGAAGTGTTGTTTGACCAAGCGCTCAGCCCCGCCCAACAGCGTAACTTGGAAGAATTGATCGGCCTGCCCGTCAATGACCGAACCCTGGTCATCTTGAACATCTTTGGGCAGCGTGCGCGAAGCCACGAGGGCAAGTTGCAGGTAGAACTGGCCCGGCTTCAATACAGCACCACACGGCTAAAACGTCGGTGGTCGCACTTGGAGCGGCAGTCGGGCGGTATTGGCATGCGTGGCGGCCCCGGTGAAAAGCAAATTGAGCTAGATCGGCGCTTGGTGAACGACGCAATCAAGCGCACGAAAGAGCGGCTTGAAAAGGTCAAGCGCCAACGCAACACCCAGCGGCGACAGCGGGTTAGGCAAGATACCTTTCACATCTCTTTGGTGGGCTATACCAACGCTGGCAAGTCGACGCTTTTCAACGCCTTGGTCAAAGCGCGAGCTTACGCAGCCGATCAGCTCTTTGCCACGTTGGATACGACGACCCGCGCGATCTATTTGGGGCAAGCACAGCAGAGCGCGAGTTTGAGCGACACCGTGGGGTTCATTCGCGAACTGCCACACAGCTTGGTGGACGCGTTCGAGGCAACCCTGCGCGAGGCGGCCGAGGCCGACTTGTTGGTTCATGTGGTTGATGCGGCGAATGAGGACCATTTGGAGCAGATGCGCCAAGTGAACAAAGTGCTCAAAGAAATTGATGCCAGCAATGTGCCGCAGTTGATCGTTTTCAACAAAATCGACGCGCTGCTCCCCGAGCAGCGTCCGCTCAAGATGCGCGATCACATGGACGTCGATGGGCGAAGCTTGGAGCGCGTGTTCGTGAGTGCGCAGGCTGGTTTGGGCCTTGACGAGCTGCGCACCGCCTTGTCCGAGCGAGTTTTGGCTCGGGTCGACGCAGTTGCTGAGCCAACCCTGCCGGATGGAACGCCGATCGACCCATCAGATGATCTCGATTTTGGCGACAACGGTGAGATTGAGGGCCCCGACGGCTACTTGCTTGAGCGCGGTTAAATTCACTTCAGTCTTTGGCTGGCAGCGACTTGAATACGACCCCAAAGCCCCCATTTGTTAAGCGGTAGAAACGCTTTGCAGTTCCACTTGTGATCCAGCATTGGGCACAATACGGCACCGACGGGGCGACCTGTCCAAAACGAACATGATGTTCACCACTTTCAAGCCTTCAACATGACCAACCCGGCCCCTAGTCACCTGCACTCGACCCCGCCCTTACTCACGCGCCCGGCGGTATTGAGCGCCCGCATTCGTGGCATGTTCAACCTCAACGACGGCAAATGGGGCCGTAGTGATGGCGCTGGCGATGCCAATGCACCTGCCGGGACACCTGCCGGCACACCGTCGGCGGGGCCTAGCCAAAGCCCGCCGCCGCCACCGCCATTGCCGCCGAGTTCGCCGCCCAGTTCGCCACCACCTGCGCCTTCGAGCGGGCGTGGCAATAACCCAAGCGGCCCGCCAGACCTTGACGAGTTGTGGCGCGACTTCAACAACAAACTTGGCGGCCTGTTTGGTGGCGGCGGCAACAACCGACCACCTCAACGCCCCAACAACAACGGCGGCAACTCGGGTGGTGGCGGTTTTCAGCCGCCGTCGGGCAAGGCTGCTGGGATCGGCTTGGCTGTTGCGGCATCGGTTGTCGGCCTGATTTGGCTGGGCACCGGGTTTTATGTCGTTCAAGAGGGCCAGCAGGGCGTCATCACCCGGTTTGGCAAATTCAAAGGCAACGAGACGGGCGGGCTGGCCGGCGCGGGCTTT
Organism: Comamonadaceae bacterium; assembly: GCA_031421855.1. Classification (GTDB taxonomy): domain Bacteria; phylum Pseudomonadota; class Gammaproteobacteria; order Burkholderiales; family Burkholderiaceae_C; genus JAAFHN01. The sequence goes on along the minus strand of JANOPN010000045.1, from coordinate 15,830 downwards.
AACTGGCGCTTGCCATATCCGTTTGAAAATCACGAAATCGTCAGCGTCAGTCAGACGCGCAGCGTCGAAGTAGGGCGTAACTCGGCGGTTCAAAACACCGGGTTGAAAGACTCGTCGATCTTGACCCAAGACGAAAACATCGTTGACATGAAGTTCGTGGTTCAGTACCGCATCAAAGATGCTGCCGATTTTTTGTTCAATAACGTCGGTGCTACCGAGGCCGTCGTCTTGGCCGCCGAGTCTGCCGTGCGCGAAGTCGTGGGCAAGGGCAGCTTGAACGTCGTGCTAAACGAAAAGCGCGAGTCCATCGCCAGCGACATCGTCAAGTCGGTGCAAGCCCAGCTCGACCTGTACAAAACTGGCATTTTGATTTCGAGCGTGAACATTCAAAACGTGCAGCCACCCGAGCAAGTGCAAGCAGCGTTTGACGACGCGCTCAAGGCAGGGCAAGACGGCGATCGCGCGAAAAACGAAGGTCAAGCCTACGCCAACGACGTGGTTCCGCGCGCAGAAGGCCGTGCCTCTCGCCTCAAAGAAGAGGCCGAGGGCTACAAAGCGCGCGTCACGGCGCAGGCTGAAGGTGATGGACAGCGCTTCAAGTCGATTTTGGTGGAGTACCAAAAAGCGCCACAAGTCACCCGCGACCGAATGTATTTGGATGCGATGCAGCAGATTTTCAGCAGCACGACCAAAATTTTGGTCGATTCGCGCTCGGGTAACAACTTGCTGAGCTTGCCTCTTGACCGGTTGCTGCAACAAGGCTCCGGCCCTGTGTCTGTTGGGGCTGCGGCTGATGCAGCGCCGGCCAGCATTCAAAACGCGGTTCCTGCTGCACCCACTTCTGCCCCGTCGGACGCTCGCACCCGCGATGATGCCCGCGCCCGCGCCCGCGACAGCCGTTAACCCCTGGAAAATTCACCATGAACCGCATTGGCTTCATCATCTCCAGCCTCGTTTTGACGCTGGCCCTACTCAGTTCGACCTTGTTTGTCGTCGATCAACGCAAATACGCGGTGGTTTATCAGCTTGCCGAGATCAAAGAAGTCATCGCCGAGCCGGGCCTCAAGTTCAAGCTGCCGCCGCCGTTCCAATCGGTTGCATTCATGGATCGCCGCATCTTGACACTGGACAGCCCAGACACCCGCGCCATTCAAACCGCTGAGAAGAAAAACTTGGTGGTCGATTGGCTCATCAAATGGCGAATCACAGACCCGAAGCAATTCATCCGTAATAACAACGGTGCTGATCTTCGCAATGCCGAAGGGCGCTTAGGACCACTGGTTCAGGCGGCCCTCAATGAAGAAGTCACCAAGCGCACGGTCAAAGACGTGCTGTCCACTGAACGCGACAAGGTGATGCAAGGCGTGAAACTTCGCCTCGCCGACGATGCAAAAACCTTCGGTATCGAGATTTTGGACGTTCGCATCAAGCGGGTCGATTTTCCCGCATCGGTTGCTGACTCAGTTTACAAACGCATGGAATCTGAACGGAAGCAAGAAGCCAATCGGCTGCGCTCGGTGGGTGCAGCTGACGGTGAGCGCATTCGCGCCGAGGCCGACAAAAAAGCCGAGGTCGTGATCGCCAACGCCTACCGCGATGCGCAAATCGTCAAGGGTGAGGGTGACGCGGCGGCTGCCAAGATTTACGGTGAGGCGTTTGGACGTGACCCCAGCTTCGCTCAGTTCAATCGCAGCCTGGATGCCTACAAAGCCAGCTTTAACAAGAAGAGCGACGTGATGGTGGTTGATCCTTCGAGCGAGTTCTTCAAAGTCATGCGCGGCGCGGGTTCATCCGCGGCAACTGATCGACCAGCGCGCAAGTGATTGGGTGTGCGGGTGGTAAGTTGCGAGCGGGACTGGCGTGAGCTGGGGCTTGCTGCTCGCCGGTTTGGCGCTGATGTTGATTTTTGAGGGCTTGTATCCCTTCATCAATCCCGGCGCGTGGCGACGCATGTTTGAGCAAGTGCTCCAGATGAATGATGGCCAGATTCGATTTTTCGGTGCGATTAGCATTGCAATCGGGCTTGTGCTGCTGATTCTGGTCACTTGAGTTTGCGCTTTTGACGCGAGATTCTTCGGGCCGCTTGCCGGTTCAAACCGCTTCGCTGGTGCCTTTTGCGGTCGTGTCGGCCGCTTATTTTGCGCACATCGGTTTCTTTAACCCGTATTTGCCGCTTTGGCTGAAGTCGATCGGCCAGCCTTTGTGGGCCATCGGCGTCTTGACTGCCGTTCAGTCGATCACCCGCGTGTTCATGCCCTATGTCTGGGGTTGGCTGGGTGACGTGACCGGGCGACCTGTGTTTTGCATGCGCATTGGCGCGGTCGCAGCCTTGAGCGGCTGCGTCGGGCTATGGGCTTACAGCGTCATCGCCACCCCCACTTTCATTGGCCTTTTCGTCGGGTTGTTGTGCCTGTTCATGCCAACGAGCGCGATCATTCCAACCAGTGAGGCATTGCTGACGCGCGCCTTGAGTCGCGGTGATGGCGGCTTCGACGCGGGCGCTTACGGGCGGCTGCGAGTTTGGGGTTCGGTTGGGTTTTTGGCAACGGTGCTTGGAGCGGGCTTCTTGTTTGACTGGCTCGACATGCGGGCGTTCATGCCGGTTGCCGCCTTGACGTTGGCTGCGGTGGTGGTCAGCGTGTTTTTGTTGCCAAATATTGAAGAAAAGCGCTCTTGGTCTCCGGATTCATTGGATTCGATGCTATCATTTTTGAATGATCCGAAGCTGCTCTGGTTCTTCGCGAGCGTGTTTTTCCATGTCTTATCGCACATGGGCGTGTACTTGTTTTTGTCGCTGTGGCTCGATGCCAATGGGTACGGCAAATCAGCCATCGGCGCGCTTTGGGCGTTGGGGGTCGGGGTTGAGATCCTCGTCCTCTACTACCAAGGCCCATGGTTGAGCCGCCTGTCTTGGACGGTTTGGTTCATGATTTGTGCGGCGGTTTGCGCATTTCGCATGGGCGCGATTGCGGTTGGGGTGGGTTCGGTGTTGGTTTTGGTGATCGCACAGGCCCTGCACGGATTGACTTTTGCGACGCACCACACTGCAGTCATGGCCTACATCACGCACGCATTTCCGGCGCGCATGACAGGTCGAGGACAGGCGCTCTACGCTGTCATTGGCTATGGCATCAGCGGTGTCGTGGGTGGTTTTGCGGGTGCCGCAATGAGCGAGCGATGGGGCTTGGTATCGGTCTTCGTCGCCTGCGCCGGCACCAGTTTGATCGCTTTGTTATGCGCTTGGCGACTGCATGGCGCGGTGATCGGTCGCGGCGCATCGGCATGACGCATCATTTCAACCCGACTTGGCTTCGCTGTCGGATTGCGGTGCAAAATTCGAGGCTTGCGATGTTGCAAGTCACGAGTTGTCCGATCAATCATGAAGACCAAAGCCGCAGTTGCGTGGAAATCCGGTGAGCCACTCACCATTGAAACCGTTGATTTAGACGGCCCCAGGTTTGGCGAGGTTTTGGTCGAAATCAAGGCCACGGGCATTTGCCACACCGACTACTACACCTTGTCGGGCGCTGACCCAGAAGGCATTTTCCCGGCGATTTTGGGGCACGAAGGTGCAGGTATCGTGGTCGATGTTGGGCTAGGTGTGACCAGTTTGCAAAAAGGTGATCACGTCATTCCGCTCTACACGCCAGAGTGCCGCACCTGCAAGTTTTGTTTGAGTCGCAAGACGAATTTGTGCCAACTCATCCGTGGGACCCAAGGCAAGGGCTTGATGCCCGATGCCACCAGCCGATTCAGTTTGGATGGCAAGCCGATTTTTCACTACATGGGCACCAGCACGTTCAGCAACTACACCGTCGCGCCCGAAATTTCGCTGGCCAAAATCCGAAAAGATGCGCCGTTCGATAAGGTTTGCTACATCGGTTGCGGTGTCACGACCGGTATTGGTGCGGTGATTTTCACAGCCAAAGTCGAGGCTGGCGCCAATGTCGTCGTGTTTGGTCTGGGCGGAATCGGCTTGAACGTCATCCAAGGCGCAAAAATGGTGGGGGCTGACAAAATCATTGGCATTGATCTCAACCCCGCGCGCGAGGCAATGGCTCGCGAGTTCGGTATGACGCATTTTTTGAACCCCAAAGACATTGAGGCCGCGGGCGGCAATTTGGTGGACGCGATCGTGCAATTGACCGATGGCGGTGCCGACTACAGTTTTGAGTGCATCGGCAACACCCGTGTGATGCGACAAGCGCTCGAGTGCACTCACAAAGGCTGGGGCCGTAGCATCATCATTGGTGTGGCCGAAGCCGGCGCGGAAATCAGCACACGACCATTCCAACTCGTGACGGGGCGCAAATGGGAAGGCTCTGCTTTTGGCGGCGCGCGTGGCCGAACCGATGTGCCGAAAATTGTGGATTGGTACATGGAAGGCAAAATCAACATCGACAGCCTCATCACCCACACCATGCCGCTTGAAGACATCAACAAAGGCTTTGATCTGATGAAGCGCGGCGAGTCCATTCGTGGCGTGGTTTTGTTTTGAACCCATCCATTGAGACCATTGCCGAGCACGCCAGTTTTGGTGGCGTGCAAGGTTTTTACCGCCACGAATCGTCAACCATCGGCTTGCCGATGCGGTTTGGGCTCTACATGCCGCCCAACTCAGCGCTTACCAATGCCGCGAGTGCAGACCTGCGCATTGCGGCTGTCGTTTTCTTGGCGGGTTTGACGTGCAACGAGGAAACCTTTGCCATAAAGGCAGGCGCTCAAGCCAAGGCTGCCGAGCTTGGTTTGGCCCTCATCATGCCGGATACGAGCCCCCGGGGTGCCAACGTGGTGGGCGAGGCCGACGCTTGGGATTTTGGGCTTGCGGCCAGCTTTTACCTTGACGCGACCCAAGAGCCATGGCGAGCGCATTACCAAATGGCCAGTTATGTGGCTTCAGAATTGATCTCGGTCGTCGCTCAGCGCTGGCCAATCGATGTCAATCGCGTGGGAATCATGGGGCATTCGATGGGTGGTCATGGCGCGTTGACTTTGGCGCTCAAGCATCCGGCTCAATTCAAATCGGTCTCAGCGATCGCACCGATATGCGCACCCACGCAGTGCCCGTGGGGCAAAAAGGCGCTTTCTGGCTATTTGGGCGACGACGCAGCATCACAAAATTCGTGGGCGCAGCACGATGCGAGCGCGCTGATGCAAGCGTGCGCGCGGGGCGCGCCTTTTCCAAGTGGCATATTGATTGACCAAGGTCTGGCCGATAAATTTCTGCTTGATCAACTCAATCCCGATCACTTTGACGCGGCGTGCGAAGCGGTTGGACAGCCGCTGAGGCTTCGACGCCAAGTTGGTTACGACCACGGCTACTATTTTGTTGCCAGCGTCATTGACGATCACTTAGCGCACCACCACGCCCGGCTCGCGCAGCTAGTCTAGGTGCGCCAATTCAGTTAGCAGCTGCTGCGCTGATTCAGGGTGCATGGTGTAGGGGTTGAACAAGCTTTGTGTTGCGTACCGACGCATCAGGTCGGTGGTTTCTTTCGTCGGCATGAGGAATTTGGCGCTCCAGCCAGACCACAACCGTTCGGACACTTGCGCGTACTTGACCAAAACCACGTGTTGGTTGCGTGGATCATGCTGAATGCGGGCGTAGAGTTCGTTGACCAGCTCGCGCGCGCCTTCGATCGACTGCAAAAAAAAGCGGCTGTTGTATGCAAAAAGCCCGGTGATGTCATGCTGCGAGTTGCTTTGTTTCGAAAGCTCGATGAGCTTATGCATATCCTCGGTGTTGGCTCTCGACGTTGCCGTTGAGCAATAGATGAGTCGATAAATCATGGGAGCGGTGTTTTTTTCATTTTGAATCGTCGAGCGGGCTCAGATCGCCCGGACGGGTGTCCATTGCCCAATCCACGCTTTTGACTGGCTGAGTCGGCGGTAGGCTGTGAACGGCGGAGTCTGCTGCGGCATCTGAGTCCAACGGAAATGTTTGATCGCTTGCGGTTTTGCGACTGAAGAAGCTCAAAATTGGGCTCGGCCCCGCGACGGGTTTGGTCGATTGAGTCGAAACCGCGCCCGTGACGTACAAGCCCTCCAAGATCTTCGAGACCAGAGGCAGTGACCAGCCCGTGTCTAAAACCAATTGCCCCAAAGTGCGGGGTTGAGATCTGAGCATGCTGAGCAAACCAATGTGTTCATCCTGGTAGTAGCCAAATTTAGCCGGCGGCGTTCGCCAAAAATGAACAGGCTTGCTGCGGTAGCGCGAGGGCAGATGGTCCTTGGCGCTGCGCTGCGAAAACTGCCACAAACACTCCAACATGTTTACAGTAACAAAGTCGGGCGGCGCTTCGATCGCGACAGCGGGTCGCAGCTGCCAAACCGCCTCGGCAATTCCCACTGGAACCGCTTTGGGGCCAATCGCGACCTTGAAATTGATCGCGTCGACGATGGCTAACAGTTGCGTGCGAAACATGAGGTGATAGACCCGCTGTTCGCGCGCGACGCTGTGACGCGCGTTGTGCAGCAAGTCGCCAATGGCAAACTGAACCCGAACCAGCCTGAGTTGCGCTTCAAAGAATTGCAGCGTTTGACGCAAATCAGAGACGGTCAAGCTGTTGAGCTGAGTCGACGTCGCGTTAATCGTCGTTTGGGGGATCTCGTTGGCACTGCCAACCGCTTCACCCACCGCCACGGCAATGGGTCGCGACACGGTTTTGTCGTGCAACGTGGTTGAAGCCAGGCGATCCATCGAGTTCCAGACCCGAACCCCGCCCGTGTCGTCATCGCGCTCCAGCGACTCGGGATGCACGATCCATGCGTCAGCACGCTCTTGCGCCACCATTGACCAACGCGGGCCAATCGTGGGCATCTCGTTCACACAATCGCTCAACTGACGCTGCGCATCGAGTGAAAAACCAATCGCGGCAAAACTGAGTTTGGGGTGATCCATCTGAATGAGGCAACATTTGTCTTGGCCTGATTCTAGCGATCAAATTGACCCATTTGTGCGAAAAAAGCGAGGGAAATCGATATCAAAAACGATAGCAGCGAACTCAATGAATCCGGTGACCAAGGGCCAAAAGAGTCATTGATCAGGTCGGTTTGCTGAAAAATTAGGCGACTTGCTTGCCCGTGCGGCGTTTTGTGCTCGCCGCCTTGACTGGTTTTGCCTTCGTCGTGGTTTTCGTTGGAGCGGATTTCACCAGTTTCAAGGCGGGGGCGGGTGCCGCGCGCTTGGGATCCGCCCGTTTTTTCGCGACTGCTGGTGCGGCGGGTGCTTGCGTCGCAGGAGCTTGTGTCGCTTGTGTCGCAGCCAATTGCTGAGCCAGATCCAACAAAATGCGGTGCTCAGCCAGCATCATGTCGGCCAGCTCATTGATGTCGGGCAGTGCGCGCCGGCACGCGATCAGCCCGTAATCCATGCGGCCGTTGTAGCTTTGAACGGTCACGTTCAGCGCCATGGTGTGTGACGGAATCGACACGGGGTAGTAGCTGACCATTGTGGCGCCCGCAAAATACAGTTGCACGGGGATGCCGGCGACGTTGCTGATGATCAGGTTGGCCAGCGGTGGCATGACGTTGGCCAAGCGAGACCGTCCAAAAAGTGATGCCGCGCCCGACATCAGCCACGGTGCGGCCAGCATGGGGAAGTCGGTTGGCAACGCGGCTTTGACGTTGCTGACTTTGGCTTTGGTGCTGGACGCAGCCTCGCTGATGGCCCTCAGCCGCGCCAGCGGATCTTTGACATCGGTTGCCAAAGTCATGGTGATCATGCTGACTTGGTTGTTGGCAGTTTGATCGCCCGCTTCGCGCAAGGAAATCGGCACTGCCGCTGAGAGGGAACGCTCGGGCAGCTCGTTGCCCTCTTTGAGGTATTTGCGCAGACCGCCCGACACGGTCGCCATGACGACATCGTTGACCGACACGCCGACCGTTTTGGCGATGAACTTGATCTCAGACAATGGCACGGTGCGCCCTGCAAAGGTGCGCTGGTTGGTGATTGCGACGTTGAGTGGTGTTTTGGGCGCGAAAAATGTGTTGGCTTTTGGCAGCGACCAATCTCGTTTGCCGTTTTCGTCTGGCTGGGGGAGCAGCGATTTGGCGGCGCTGACCATGATGGGCAGCGTTTGCACCAACTTGACGACTTGTTGCGCGGTGTTGGACGCAGCGGCACTCAGCAATTCAGCCACACCCAATTGGTATTGGTTGCGCTTGATGCGGGGCCGGGGTGGTTTGATTGCGCGGCCTTCAGCCGATACGTCAAAGACCGCAGCGGCAAGCGCGACACCGGCTTGGCCATCCAGCCCGGCGTGGTGCACCTTGGTGTACAGGCCCACTTGACCGCTTTTGAGCCCGTCGATCAAGAAAAACTCCCACAGCGGGCGGCTGCGGTCTAAGAGCGATGAGTGCAGCCGAGCAACGTATTGTTGTAGCTGTCGGTTCGTACCGGGAGCGGGCAGGGTCACGTGGCGGACGTGGTAGTCCATGTCGATGTCTTCGTCTTCTACCCAAACCGGATTTGATAAGTCAAACGGCATGAGCGCCAGCTTGCGGGTGAACACATCGGCCAAATGCATGCGCTGCATCAGGTGTGTTTTGGCCGCCTCGAAGAAGTCGCCGGTGTAGCCAGCTGGCAAGTCCAGCACATTGAGCGAGCCAATGTGCATGGGCATTTCGGGTGATTCGAGATGCAAGAAGGCCGCATCCATGCCGCTGAGGTGTTTCATCCCTCGGTTCTAACACCGCCCGGCGTGCGCAGCAACCCGGGCATGCCCCCAGCGCGACAAGGGTCTTTTGGACTCAAAACCCGCCGATTTTAGGAAAATAATGGCATTTTTGGCCATTGGTCTTCGGATTCATTGGGTTTGTTGCTATCATTTTGTGATCACTGCACGGCGAGCAATTCGACATCGAACACCAGCCCGGTGTTGGGCGGAATCAAGCCACCGCCTGCACCGGCCGCTCCATAGCCCAATGAACTTGGGATCAACAAGCTGCGTTTGCCGCCGACCCGCATGCCGACAACGCCTTGGTCCCAACCGGCAATGACTTGCCCCACGCCGATGCGAAACACGAACGGGGTTTTGCCAACCGACGTGTCAAATTGAGTGCCTTGAAAGTTCGCCGCCGCTCCGTTGTACAGCCAGCCGGTGTAGTGAACCGTCAACGTATTGCCCGCCGCAGCGACCGCGCCCGTGCCGACTCGCGAGTCAGTCAGGGTCAATGCCGCTGGGCCAACGGGTGGCGTCGCAACCACCACCGGTGCGGGCGTGCTACCCCCGCCGCCGCAGGCGCTGAGCATCAAACCAGTGGCGAGTAGCGACGCGATGAGGATTGTTTTCATGATTTTTCCGGGTGGAGTGGGTGGAGTGGGTTGACTTGAGATTGCAAAAATATCGGGCGACGTTACACCAAAATCATGTCGCGTTTGTCTTGGCGATTGTTTTGGTATTTAAGCGCCGCGAATGAAGCCACCGGCCCGCGCCGGCGTGACTTGCCCGTTCGCGCAGGCGAGCTCACCCTTGACCCATGTCGCCAAGTAGCCGGTTGCGGCTTGCGTGACCCGTTTGCCACCGGCGGGCAGGTCGCGCACGACTTGCGGGCGAGTCGCGCCCAGCCGGCTCAGGTCGATCAAGTTGAGATCAGCCAGCGCGCCAGCTTCAATCACGCCGCGATCAAGCCAGCCCAAATGGTGGGCGTTGGCTTGGGTGAGCATGTGAACGGCTCGAGCCAAAGTCAGGCCCGGTTTGCCGCTGGCGGGTCGGTCGCGTGCCCAGTGAGCCAGCATGGTTGTGGTGCTGGACGCGTCGCAAACGGTGCCCACGTGCGCGCCCGCGTCGCCCAGTGCATACAGCGCTTGTGGGTGGGTCAGCATGGCGTGAACGGTGTCTAGGCTGCCACGCAAGTAATTGAAGATCGGAAAATACACCATGTTGCCGCCGTCGCCTTGGGCCAAATGGTCGTACAGGGCCTCAAGCGCCGTGATGCCTTGCGACTGCGCCCGCGCCCCAAAGCTGGTCTGCATGTCTGGCTCGTAGTTCATGTGTCCGCTGGCGTTGGCACTGAGGTCAAACATCAGCATCGCCGCTTGGTCCAACGTGGCCATGATGTGGTCAACAATCGGTGGAATGGCTGAGAAGCCACCGGCCAGTGTCATGCGCTGTTCAACCAACAGTGCGGCTTTGAACGCGGGATCGCGAAGCTTCGCGGCCCGCTCGGCAAGGGCCAAATGCGCAATCGCTTGGTAGCTGCGGTAGGGCGTGAGCACGCAAAAACTCGTGTCCAAACCACTGAGCACGCCAATGGCGCGGCTGGCGGTTTGTAGCTTGATGTCCAGGCCGTCGCGTTTGGACTGCTCAGCCGCCGCTTGCAGCCACTGCCACTGCGGCGGCGCGTTGAGCCGCTCAAGCCAAGTCAGCGCCAGCGGCCGCTTGGCGGCCTGCGCCATGCCGCGCATCAGGGCATATTCGGTGTCAAACCGGGTTTTGGCAAGTGCGGGGTCGCCACCTTGGGCATCAAAATCATTGACTGCGTGCAGCACCCGGTGCGGCATGCCTTGCAAGGCGCTTGCCAAGGTATTGAGCTCAAGTGCGCTTGCGTTGCAACTCGGTGTGTCTTCGCCTCGCGACGTGCGGTGGTTGTCGCTGCGACCAGTTGAAAACCCCATGGCCCCGGCGCGCAAGGCTGCTTGCAAAAGCTTTTTCATCTCGTCGACATCTTGTGCTGTGGCCGCCTCAAGCCGCGCCGCGCGCTCGCCCATGACGTAATAGCGCAAACAGTCGTGCGGCACGAGCGCCGCGGTGTTGATGCTGCGCGGCGCTGCGGCCACGACATCCATGTATTGCTCAAACGACTCCCAATTGAAACGAATGCCCTCGCTCAGCGCCGCGCCCGGAATTTCTTCTACACCTTCCATGAGTCGAATCAAACGGTCTTGTTCGCCCGGTCGAACGGGCGCAAACCCAACCCCGCAGTTGCCCATGAGGATCGACGTGGTGCCGTGCAAGAGGCTGGGGCTCAAGGTGTCGTCCCAACTCACCTGCCCGTCGTAGTGGGTGTGGATGTCAATGAAGCCCGGCGTGAGCAAGGCACCGTCGGCATTGATGATTTGGTGGGCGGTCGTTTTGAGGTGGCCAACGGCTTGGATGCGGCCGTTTTGGATCAACACATCGGCCGTTTGAGGCTCGGCGTTGGTGCCGTCGATGACTTTGGCCGATTTGATGAGTAGATCGCTCATGGGGCTTGCTCCGCAATTGTTTCTGTAAGAATCGCCACAAGCATAACGACTCCAAATCAGTACACAACCTCACGCCATGCAAACAGATCAATCCACCCTAGAAGCCGTCGCCGACTATTACGGCAAACAACTCAGCAGCAGCGCTGATCTCAAAACCAGCGCCTGTTGCGACGTCAGCGCCATGCCCGAGTGGCTCAAGCCTTTGCTGGGGCGCATTCACCCCGAGGTGTTGTCGCGCTACTACGGCTGCGGCTTGGTTTGCCCGCCTTTGCTTGCCGGGTGCCGCGTGCTTGACTTGGGCTGCGGCTCGGGGCGCGATGTTTATGCGCTGGCTCAGTTGGTGGGGCCAACGGGTTCGGTCGTTGGGGTTGACATGACCGACGAGCAGCTTGCGGTCGCCAACGAGTACCGCGCCTATCATGCCGAGCAGTTTGGCTTCGATAACGTCAAGTTTTTGCACGGCTACATCGAGCGCTTGGACGAGCTTGACCTGGAGCCCGGCAGTTTTGACGTCATCGTCTCCAACTGCGTGGTGAACCTGTCGCCCGACAAGGACGCGGTGCTAGCCGGCGTTCAGCGCTTGCTCAAACCGGGCGGTGAGTTCTATTTCTCAGATGTCTACGCCGACCGCCGGGTGCCAGCAGCGGTTCGCAACGACCCGGTGCTGTACGGCGAATGTTTGGGCGGCGCGCTGTATTGGGGTGACTTCAAGCGCATCGCGGTGAAGAGCGGTTTCGCTGACCCGCGCTTGGTTGACGATCGCCCACTGGAGATCACCGACCCCGCGCTCAAACCCCGGGCAGGCCCGCTGCGGTTTTTCTCAGCGACTTACCGACTCTTCAAGCTCGACAATTTGGAGACCGAGTGCGAAGACTACGGCCAAGCGGTCGTCTACAAAGGCACGATCCCTGAGCTGGCGAGCCGATTCGTGCTCGACAAACACCACGACATGCAAACTGGCAAAGCCTTTGCCGTGTGTGGCAACACCTGGCACATGCTGCACGGCACGCGCTTTGCGCCGCACTTTGAGTTCATTGGCAATTTTGAACGTCACTACGGCATTTTTGAGGGCTGCGGTGGTGGTTTGCCGTATGACGCCGTGCCGCTGACTGGCGCGGCGCTGGCCTGTTGCTGAATTAGGACTTGCGCAAAACCGCCCCAGCTGCGTTGCAGCTCCTAGCCGTGCTGTTCGCACTGTCGTCGTCACTGCGCCTTGCTGGATCAATTTTGCGAAAGTCCTATGAATATGGAAACACTGCTTTTGCTAGTCGCCATCGCGGTGGCGATGGCGAATGGGGCCAATGACAACTTCAAAGGTTTTGCCACGGTTTGGGGCAGTGGTCTGTTGAGCTACCGCCAGTCGCTGTAGATGTCGACGCTGGCCACGGTTCTGGGCAGTTTGGCGGCTTGGTACCTGTCCAGCGGCTTGGTCGCGCAGTTTTCGGGGCGCGGTTTGGTAGGCGCGCAACTCGCCAACTCGATTGGATTCGCCCTGGCCGTTGGCTGTGGCGTAGCCGCGACGGTCACGATTGCAAGCCGAGTGGGGTTGCCGATTTCCACTACGCACGCCCTCATTGGTTCGCTGGTTGGCGCGGGTTTGGCCAGTGGCGCGGTCATCAAGTGGGGCGTTTTGGGCTCTGGTTTTGTGTTGCCGCTTTTGCTCAGCCCCGTGGTGGCGCTGGCTTTGGGCTGGTTGGCTTACCAAGCAGCCCAGCGAGTGGTTCGCTCGATTGCACCCATGACCATCGGCGCGGCCAGCGCAACCGATGCCTGCATCTGTGTTGAGCCGGGTGTGATGGTTGGCACGGCGGGTGGTGCTGTCATCAGCCAGGGCTTGGGGCTTCGGGTCGCGCAAGCGGCTGACTGCGCCGATGTGCCTGACAGCCAGCGGTTGGTGGTCAGCCCCTGGCTTGATCGCAGTCACATCGCTTCGGCCATGACCATTTGCTTTGCCCGCGCGGTAAACGACGCGCCCAAGCTGGCCGCACTCTTGCTGATTGCAAAATTCAGCGGTGCGACGATTGAGCCGCTGGTCGCCTTGGCTGTGGTGGGCTTGTCGATGGCGGTTGGGGGTTTGTGGGGCTCGCGCCGCGTGGCTCAAACCATGAGTCACAACATCACCCGAATTGGGGCGGTGCAGGGCTTGGCGGCCAATTTGGCCACCACGGCCTTGGTGTTGTGCGCGAGCAAATTTTCGCTGCTGGTGTCAACCACCCATGTGTCTGTCAGCTCGATTGCGGGCAGTGCCATCGGCACCGGAGCCCTTGACATCACGGCGCTCAAACAAATTGGTCTGTCGTGGTTGGGCACTTTGCCGTTGGCGGCCGCTTTTGCGTATACCGCTGCTTGGGTGATTGCGGGTTAGCGGGCGTCTTGGGCTCGCCAAATGCGGGTAAGTGTGTAGCCAGACACAATATGCCAAATGCCCCAGAGCCCGGCCACCGCCGTCATCGACAAATCGGCGTTGAACTGCGTGGCGATGATGCCCAGCGCCAAACCTGAGTTTTGCATGCCCGACTCGACCGTCACGGCCCGCGTGTCAGCCGTCGGTAGCTTGGCCAGGCGCGACGCGCCCCAGCCCAGGCTCAAACCCAGCGCGTTGTGAGCCACCACCAAGGGCAGTACGCCAGCCAAGACACTCACAAATGTTTTGAATTGTGCGGCGACGGCAGCGACGATGAAGAGGCCTAAGCAAAGCAGGGCGAAGTTCTCCAGCGGTTTGCGAATGCGCGCCGCCCAATCGGGACGCTTGGATTTGAGCGCCATGGCCGCAAGGGTCGGAACGGCCAGCAGCATCACCAAGCTCTTCCACAGGTCACTCGGGTCAGCGCTGATCGCGCGCGCCCAACTGGCCGTGACCGGATTGGCGGCGATCATCCACGCAAAGTTCAGCGGCGTCAGCACCAAGGCCAACACATTGCTCACCGCCGAGATCGACACACTCAGGGCCAAATTGCCGCGCCCCATGGCCGTGATCACATTGCTCAAGGCCCCGCCGGGGCACACCGCCACCAAAATCATCGCCGCTTCAACCGGGGCGGGCAAATCGAGCACCAGCGTCACCGCCAGCGTGGCCAGCGGCAACAAGACAAACTGCGTAACCAAACCCACCACCACGCCCGCCGGCTGCTTGATCACATAGATGAAATCCTCACGCTTGAGGTCTAGCGCCACCGAAAACACCATCGTGGCCAGCACCAAAATCAGCACATGTTGCATGGAGGTCCTCGAAAAAAGTCAAAAAGCCGATTGAGCGACCAATTTCGAGCTTTTTCGCCACTTGGTCTTGGGATTCATTGGGTTTTTTGCTATACAAATAGGAGTGTTTTGCAGGCCCCAACTGTCTGAAACGTTACCCGATATTTCGCCGTTCGCCTAGAGCGGATCACTCGGTCGTTTATGCTGGACGCAGTTCAACTTGAGTTCACCATGACATCTATCGCCACCTCACCCCTGACCGTCACACTGGCCGACGGCGTCGCCACCCTTGCCATGGACGACGGCAAAGCCAACGTGATGAGCGAGGCCATGACCGCCGCCTTGGTCGACGGACTGGCCCAAGCCCGCGCCGCCAAAGCCATCGTCGTCATCACCGGGCGACCCAGCGTGTTTTCTGGCGGGTTTGACTTGGGTGTCTTCAAAGGCGAAGACAACGCTGCCAAGCTGCGCATGCTTGCAGGCGGCGCACGGCTCGCCCAAACCATGCTCGCCCACCCCCAGCCCATCATCACCGTTTGCGCAGGCCACGCCATGGCCATGGGCGCGTTTGTCGTTGCCAGCGCTGATGTGCGCATTGCCGTTGACACGGGCATGGTCATCCAAGCCAACGAAGTCGCCATCGGCATGACCGTGCCGTACTTTGCCATTGAAGCCTGCCGCCAACGCCTGAGCCCGAACGCCTTGCACGCCGCCACGGCTTTCAGCCAGCCCTTCAACCCCAGCCAAGCCCTCGCAGCAGGATTTTTCGACGAAATCACCGCCGCAGCAGAACTGGCCAACGCCACGGCAGCGGCCATCGCTCGCATCAAAAAGCTTCACCTTGCCTCGTTCGCCGCCACAAAAGCCCGACTGCGCGAAGCCCAAGCCGTGGTCATGCAACAAGCGGTTGACAAAGACATGGCCGCCTGGGGGAAGATGTTGGGGGTTTGAGCGGGATCTTCGCTGCTAGGCGTTGGTGGGACAAGCCACTGAACGCAGACCTCCATGCGGCGCAAACAAAAAAGGCCCCTGAAACCCGCGTTTCAGGGGTTTGTGCTTGGGATTTGACGCTTTATCGGCCTGTGGTCACGGTATTCATTGGATTTGTTGCTATCAATAAATAAGTGACCATCGGAGTCAATTGCGCAAGATCGAAGCGATCCAGGTTCATCACTTTGACCCAAGAGGCCGACCAAAACATGGCAGCTAGGGGGAAGATGTTGGGGCTGCGAACCCAGGGTGAGCGAGGGCGGTTGATGAGGCCATGTGGTGAGGCCATTTGGTTTGTCCCGTATGCATTCCAGTGTTGCATGAACAACCGCGTGGCGATCCTGTACTTGAAGTTTGAATTACACTGAATACCAATTCGTAATTCAATCTGGAGAGACCCCATGCAAAGCACCATCACCTCCCGGGGTCAAACCGTGATTCCGGCCTTTATTCG
>JANOPN010000044.1:0-13791 GCA_031421855.1 Comamonadaceae bacterium | reverse complement strand
TGATGATGGGCGCTTGTGTCGGGGTGTTTGCCGTAGAAATTTTGAGTCTTGGCAAGGCACAGGGCACGCTAAATGGCGAATTCAATGGCGCATTGAGCGGTGCGCAAGCGGCGGTTGCGTGGATGTTGTGGCCTTGGGCCGGACTCGCTGGTGGCCTTGTGCTCATGACCAGCGCGGTTGTGGCGAGATCGAGTCGAGCGACGTTGCAAAGTTTGGTCGCGCGCGGGGGGCAGGGCTGAGCGCCGTGCACAGAGTGGTTAACCAAAGGAGTTGAAATGCAGGCATCGAAACCAACAAATGGGCGAAATAGCGTGTGGAGAGTAGCAATAGCGCTTGCGTTGGGCGCGCTGTGCTGTGGCGCAACAGTCGCAAAAGATGCGGCCACGGCGGCAATTTCAGCCACCAGCACGCCCAAGCTGCCTGAACCCAAAGTGATTCCTGATGTTTGGGTGATGAACGGCAGCTACAAACACTTGCAGGGGTGGCATTCGTTGGCCAAGCCGGTGATGACGACCGAATCAATGGCACAACTTCGCGCAATCGCATGCGTCGCAGATGTCGCGACGCGTCGCTTAGACAATCAAATTGCTTTGCGGGGCAAAGACGGCAAACCAGTGAAGACTTTGGCGTGGGTCGTGGACACGGCGGGCATCACCGCACGTGGCTGGCGGTTAAGTGCTTCAGCCATTAAAACAAACACCTACTATTTGAGTACCGACTTGTCAAGAAGTTTAGGGCTACCGCTTCGGGCCATGGACGGGCAGGAAGTCGAGCGGATCGCATACGCCACGCAAATCACGTCCAGAGGCGGTATACCCGTCGTTCCACCGGAAGATACCGAGGTGCTGATCGACACGCCAGCGGGTCAGGTTCGCAACCTCAAGGTGGCGTACGGCGGAACCTTCGATGCCGACATGAAGTTGTTGAGCTTTCCGCCCTTCGATCTCGTGCTGCGTTTTGAGCCCTTGTTTCGCTCAAAAGACGAGAACTGGACGCACGACCAATTGAACCGACAAGCAAACAACAACGGCTGGGTGGTGTACGCGCGCACCAAACCGGGACTAGCGGGCGCAGCGCGTGAGGCCTGCCGCGCGCAACTGGACGCGCACATGCAGACATGGGTGCAAGGGTTGCCCCGAACCCAGTGGGAGCTGGTTCCGCTAAAGAGTTGAGCGTGCTTTGGGTGGGTAGATTTGTTCGCGTGGATCAAAATGGCACGCACACAAAATTCAGGACAGGCTCCTGGCGGGTGTCAATTCGCGCCGTACAAGCGCCATTCGTCGCAAACCGGGTGACACCTGACGGCCCTCGCTCAGACACTCCAGTCCTCAGATCAATCCCACCTTTGGAGTTCTCATGCGCATCACCCACACCGCCTTCATCGCCGTCAACGCACTCGCAACCTCGCTGATTTGCGCCAACGCGTTCGCCCAAGCACCCGCCACATCCGCCACCCCTACCTGCGCTAACATCGAAGTTTCAGGCTTGCAAGCCGACACCGGCACCATCAACTTGGCCGCGTACACCAGCGGGGCCAGTTTCTTCAAAACGCCCGCATGGGCCGAGCGTGTCAAAGTGGTCGGCACGGCGATGCGTGTGTCCATTTGCGGCGTAGCGCCCGGTGAAATCGCCATCACAGGCTTTCAAGACCTCAACGGCAACAACAAGATGGACAGCAACCCGCTGGGCATTCCAGCAGAGCCCTACGGCGCATCGGGCAAACCGCCTGCATTCTCAGCACCGACTTGGGATACCACCAAAGTCGTTTGGCCACCCGCTGACAACGCCATCGTTCGCGTGAAGTTTTGATCCAACTCATTTGAGAGAGCCCACCATGCAACGTCGCCACCTCATCCAAGTCGCCTGTGCAAGCACCGCCGCGCCACTTTTCGCGCACGCCCAAGCTGCCGTTTCAGACAACACCCCTGAGTCGTTTTACCGCGATTTCAAAGCAGCCAGTGCCACCAACCCCAACTTGGGGCCAATGAAAGGCGTTGCCGCCGATCTCAACTGCGCCGCTTTGCGCGTTGAGGGCAAACTGCCCGCCGCGCTCAAAGGGCGTTTTTTGCGCAACGGCCCCGCCTTGCACGAGCGAGCAGGCCAACGCTACCAGCACTGGTTTGCAGGCGACGGCATGGTTCAGCAGTTCAGCTTTGATGGCACCGGTGTGGCGCACATCGGTCGTTTTGTGCGAACAACCAAGTTTGAAAAGGAGCAAGCGGCTGGCAAATTCTTGTTCCCGGCGTTCAACACTTATATTGAAAGCGACGAGCGCATCACCGGGCCGGATGCGATGAACACAGCCAACACCAACGCGGTGGAGCATGGCGGCCAGGTGCTCGCGATGTGGGAAGGTGGCAGCGCCTACGGACTAGACCCCCTCACTTTGGCGACCAAAAAACCCATTCAGTGGCAAGACGGCTGGTCGCAAATGCCGTTTTCAGCTCATCCCAAGATTGACCCGCAAGGCCATTTGTGGAACGTCGGCGGCGCTGGCAGCACGTTGCTCACCTACCATGTGCGCCCGGATGGCCGGCTTGAAAAAGCCCAAGTCGCCAAACTTGCCATCGACCGCAAAAAAACCGGCGGCATGATCCACGACATGGCCGTCACTGCACGCTATCTTGTCGTGCCGATCCCGCCGGTGACCATGGATTTCAGCAAACTGAGCTCAAAGTCGACCACGGGCGAGGTGCTCAAAGTGCACCACGATGAGCCGCTGCGCATTTGGGTCGGCGAAAAAGCCGATGTGAGCCGCTCGAAGATGTTCGAACTCCCAAGCAGCATGGTCTTTCATGTGGGCAATGCCTACGAGCAGGGTGAAGAAGTGGTTTTGCACATGGTCGAGGGGGCCAGCAACGACTTTTTGGCGGGCGCGGCCGTTCAAATCATGCGCGGGGCGCATGCCGACACGGGCCAATCTCATTTGAGCGTGGTGCGCTTGAACATGCGAACAGGCACAGTTGCCAAAACCGCATTCAAAGAAAGCGAAGAATTTCCCCGGCTTGACCCTCGCTTCATTGGCATGCCCAACCGTTACTTGGTCACGCCCACGAGCTGGCGCGTTGAGGCGCAGCCCGTGGCGAGCATTGGCTTTCATGGCCTCAGGGTGCGCGATTTGGAACGCGGCAATGAGCAGCGTTTCGACTTTGGCGACCACATGCAGGTCGAAGAACACATCGTCGTACCCAAGCCGGGCACCACGGCCGAGCTCGATGCGTGGATTTTGGGCACCGCCTTCGATGCCAAATCACAAACCACCTGTGTCAATGTCTTTGAGGCCAAACGCATCAGTGACGGCCCCATCGCCCGAGCCTGGCTGCCCTACGCCATGCCGCTGGGCTTTCATGGCAACTTCACGGCTGTCTGAAGCGTTTTTATGAATAATCCGGCATTGGTCGCCGGATTCATTGGGCTTGATGCTATGAAAATATGACCGGCCCAAGCCTGTTATTGACCGGTTATCGCTTCAACAGCGCGTCCATCTTCCCCTTGCTGCCCAGCAACTTAGCTGCTGCGGCTTGGTCGGCGGCACTGAGGGGCCGCGCGGCCGGTCTACGCTTGCCACCGCCTTTTGGGGTTAGCTCAGGCTCGGTGCCTTGGGCCCACTCGCCTGCCTGCACATCGACGCTAGAGCCATCAGTCGCATCCAAACTCGCCGCGCCCGAGTTCACTTTGAGTACGGTGCCTGCTTGCAGCTCATCGCTTGACTCACCCGTCACCGCGATTTCCAGGTCGGTGCCCCGAATGCCGATGGTTGCCGTGGCCGTTGTGAAACGAACCGCTGACTTGCGGGTGAGCTTGCCCGTGAGGTAGCGCAGGCCGCCTTTGGTGATTTTGAGGTGTTTGTTGCGCTTTTCTGGTGCGCCGCTGAGCATGAGTCCAGCAACCTCTATGCGCGAGTTTGGTCGAATCACCGTCTGTGCGCCATCGCTGAAGCGAAGCAACACCTCAGCCTTCAAACCGGTCTCAATCACATCAAACTCACGCACCACGGCACCGTTGCGAAGGGGCACTGATGACGCGCCGCCGATGGATGTGGCATCACCCGAAACCGCCACGACCCAAGCGCCGGGGCGCGCGCGCGTTGTCGGCACTGCTGCCGACGCGCCAGAGGCCATGCACGCAGCGAGCGCTGCATAGCCGATGAATAGTCGCCTGTCCATGGTTTGCTCTCAGTTCAGATTGAAGTAAAAATCACCAGTCAGCGAAGAGTTTTCCCAAGGCGTTTGTTGGCTCTTGGTGTCGGCCATCACGCCTGAGCGCACGCGTTTGAACACGTCTTCGACCTTGCGGCCAGGCACTTGCATTTCGCGTAGCAAATGCTTGGTGAACACGCCGTTGCGCCCCGAGCCATCTTGCGCGGTCATGCCCGGCGCGGTTGCAAATGAGACCAAGACACCCGCGCCCGCGTTGATGGTCGCCAAACCGCCTCGGGCGCTGCGGGTTTTGCCAGCAAAGGGGTTGTCACGACACGCGTCCAAAATCACCACACTCATGCGCACCTTGTCTGGGCTCAGGCGATCCAGCACCGATGTGTTCAAGTCAATCGCCTCTTCGCTCAATTCGGCATCATTGGTGACTTTGGCGTCGACCGGGATCAAATAGTTGCTGCCGTTGACTTGAATGCCATGGCCAGCAAAGTACACCAGCGCCACTGCATCGGGGCCGAGTGACCTGGCAAATTGGCGCAACCCTTGCT
This sequence comes from Comamonadaceae bacterium, assembly GCA_031421855.1. GTDB lineage: Bacteria > Pseudomonadota > Gammaproteobacteria > Burkholderiales > Burkholderiaceae_C > JAAFHN01. Next base: position 9,089 of record JANOPN010000044.1, on the reverse strand, counting down.
GAAACTGCGGCTTGGTCGCATTGATCACCTTGATGACTTCAAAACCGAGCTGGCTCAAAGCCGCGGCCATGTCGTTGGCATCGTTGACTGAGTTTTGCAATTTGGGTGCGTGCTGATAGTCTTTGATGCCGACGACAAACGCCACCCGGCGCAGACTTTTGGCGGCAGCCCGGTCTGCGCCGCTCAAGCCGGGCTCGCTCACCGCGAGCGGCTGGATCTGCTGCGGGGCTTGCTGCTGCACGGTCACCGCCTTGGCGGCGGTTGCACCAGTGGTGCGCAGCAGTGCCAGGCGCACAGCTGGATCTTGGTCGGCTCCGAGCTGCGACGCACGCTGATACTGCGTTTGTGCATCGCCCCCGTTGCCGGCAAACTCGCTGCACAAGCCCTGCGCAAACGCAAGCACCGCCGCGCGAGGCTCTGCGGCCGACAGCGAGGTGATCTCGGGGCACACCAAGGCAAACCGCGACGCTTTGATTTGTTCAAGCAAAAGAGCGGCGGTTCGTTGTCCGCCGGGGCTCACACCCGCCATGTCGGTCATGACGGGCACAATTGCCGCTTGGCGTGTGGGCAAGAGTTGCGCGCGAATCTGCGCGAGCAAACCGGCATAGACCGCTTGAAACATGGCATCAGCCGATGGCAGCGGCGGATCGCCTTGGCAAGCTGACAAGCTTTGCTCGGCTTGCAAGGGCTTGGCGCCCAAAATTCGCCGCGCGGGTGACTCCAACACCCGCAAGTTGAGCCGCGCAAGCGCCGTGCGCTTGGTGCACGACTTGTTCACCTCTCGCAAGGTTTGGCAAACGCCCAAAGCGGCAGCGATTTTGTTGGTTGACACCTGCGAGCACTCGGTGCCTTTTTGCGTGAACGACTCGTCTCGCACCTCCGCTTTCACACTGCCTTGCACCAGCAAACCTTGCCGACCTGCAAACGGATCGGGTCGTGTGCCGTAGCTGGGTTTGGGGCCAAGGCTCACCACATTCAACGCCAATTGGCCATCGACCCGCGAAGCAGCGAGCATTGCCTCGACATCAACGGCCAGGGATTTGCCGTAGTTGCCATAGCTCTCGTAGTCAAAGCCATCGACCCCGATGGTTTTGATGCCCGCAATCTCCGTCATTTGAGGCGGTGCCAATACCGACAAGGTGGCCTGGGCAAGGGCTGTCGCGCCAGAGCCGAGCATGACAAAAAGCAAGCAAGTCGGCCTCAACCAAGTTAGCCAATTTCGTTTGTGGTGATGCATCAGGGTTGCTTAATCGTTCGAGGTGATGCGCTTTTGATGACTTGTTGCGCCCAAGGCTGCAGTTTGGCGGTGTCACTGCGCAAAATCGACTGCTTCACCGCGAGCAGCTGCGCGGGGTGCATCGAAAAACTGCGCAGTCCCAAGCCCAAAAGCAAGGCGGTGTAGCGCGGGTCGCCCGCCATTTCGCCGCAAACACTCACCAGTTTTCCGGCATCGTTGGCAATCGCGATGGTGCTGGCAATCAAGCGCAACACCGCTGGGTGCATGGGGTCATACAGTGGCGCCACTGCTTCATCGGCGCGGTCGATCGCCAAGGTGTATTGGATCAAATCGTTGGTGCCAATCGACACAAAATCGACCTCGGGCAAGATCACATCGAGCGCAATGGCAGCGGCTGGTATCTCAATCATCGCGCCCAACAACAGCTCGCCATAGGTCACGCCGCGCTTGTCGAGTTGGGCGCGCGCGCGATCCAGCAAATTGCGGGTTTGGCGAATCTCGCGGTTGTGCGCCACCATGGGCAAGAGCAGGTGCACGGGCCCAAATGCTGCGGCCCGCAAAATCGCCCGAAGTTGCGTCAAGAACATGGCCGGGTCGGCCAAACTCCAGCGAATGGCGCGCAAACCCAGGGCGGGGTTGAGGTGGGTGTCGAGTTTGGCCACGCGCTCAAGCGGTTTGTCTGCCCCGATGTCAATGCTGCGAATCGTCATGGTTCGGCCCGACATGGCTTGCACCGCGCGGGTGTAAGCCGCGGCCTGCTCGTCTTCGTCGGGCAAATGCCCTTTTCGACCCATGAACAAAAACTCGGTCCGAAACAAGCCCACACCGTCGGCACCTGCGCGCACGGCCGACTCGGCATCTTCGGGCTGCTCAATGTTCGCCAAGAGCTCGATCGTTTCACCGTCAAGCGTGATCGACGGCGTGTTGCGCAGCCTAGCCAGACGCTCGCGCTCAACCTGCGCTTGGCGCTGCTTGAAGCCGTACTCAGCCAAGACGATCGCCGTCGGGTTAACGACCATCACGCCTTCGTCGCCGTCGATGATGACCCAGTCGTCTTGCCGCACCAACTGACTCGCGCTGCGGGCACCCACCACGGCGGGTATGTCCATGCTGCGCGCAACGATGGCCGTGTGCGACGTGATGCCGCCCACATCGGTGACGAAGCCCACAAACACATCGCGTTTGAATTGCAACATGTCTGCAGGGCTCAAGTCATGCGCAATCAACACCAAGGGCACGTCAATGTCGTCGTCCAGCATGAGCTCTTGCTGAGCTTGTTGACCCCTTGGCTTGCGTTTGGGCGCGGCAATAGCTGCAGTTGACGGCGCACCGCGTAGCGCGCGCAAAACTTTGTCAACGACTTGCTCTAGGTCGGCCTTGCGCTCACGCAGATACGCGTCTTCCATCTCGTCAAATTCGCGCGCAATCACGTCCATTTGCGAGCTCAATGCCCACTCGGCGTTGTAGAGCCGATCTTCAATCCAGCCCCGCACCGCCACGCTCATTGACACGTCTTGCAGCAGCATCAAGTGCACATCAAGCAGGGCAATCAGTTCTTGGGGGGTGTGCGATCCGCTGCTGGAGTCGTGCAGCAAGTCGTGCTGTAAACGCACCAGTTCATCGACCACGGTGTTTCGCGCGTCGCGCACGCGCGCGACTTCGGCGGCGACTTGCTCGGGTGCGATTTTGTAGTGAGCGACATCAGCCCGAGTGGATGTCACGCAAACAGCGCGACCGATGGCGATGCCACCCGAAACCGCCAAACCATGGACAGTGAATGTCACGTCATGCCTTTGGCAAAAGCCGTCACTCGCCTTCGCCGAATTTGTCGTTGAAAAGCGCCGTGAGCGCCGCGCCCGCTTCATCCTCGCGCTCGCCAGAAGTCTCCAACACCACCGATGTGCCCAAACCTGCTGCCAACATCATCACGCCCATGATGCTTTTGGCGTTGACGCGCCGTTCGCCCTTGCTCAGCCACACCTCGCACGGGAAACTGCCCGCGAGCTTGGTGAGTTTGGCCGATGCCCGAGCATGTAGCCCAAGCTTATTGCTGATGACGATGTTGCTGATCATGGGGGTTCAACGCAGATTGACGGGGTTGATTTTGAGGTGCGGACGATGGACTGACCATTGAAATGCCACTTTTAGCACCCTCGACCACGCGGGTGACCAAATCGTCAAGTTGGCGCTCGCGCTCAAACAGGGGCAGCGCGCGAAGCAGCATGGAGAAGTTGACACCCGCAACCAGACGCGAGTTTTGGCCATCGATCAAGCTTCGCGCAATCGACGATGGCGTTGACTGATAGAGGTCAGTCAGCACCAACACCCGGTCACAGCCGAGCGATTGCATCGCGCGTCCAGCGATTTGGGTTGACTCTTCAACAGATGCGTCAGCCAAAACATCGACCGCGACCACGCTGGATGCAAACTCTGCATACATGTGCATCGCGCAGCTGCGCAGGGCTGATGCCAGCGGCGCGTGTGCAATGATCAAGATGCCAATGGGTTTCATCACCCCATTATCGGGCTTGAGATGGCGACCCCAACCCCGCCCGAGGGCGCAAAAACGACAGATAGGCCCACACACAAGCCAGCAAGTACAAGCCAAAAGCGCCCTGAAACGCCGCAAGCAAGCCCCAGCCCGCGGCCAAAAGCGCATCAATCACCAGGCCGATGCCCCACTGCACCACGAACACCCCCGTGAATATCAGCAAATTGAACGCCGACAGCGCACGCCCTGCCACATGCGGCGCAAACGCCATGCCTACTGCCGGTTGGGTGAGCGACGTGAACGTGCTCAGCACGCAAAAAGCGGCCCACGCCCACCAATGCGCCTGCGGCCCCAGTGCAATGGCCAATGCCAATGCGGCCAAGCTCAGCGGCAAGCCCCGCGCGATCAAATAGTCGGCATCCCAGCCGCGCGCGGTGAGTTTGGGGTTGACCCAGCCCCAAACCAAAAACGACACCAACATCGCCACATTGATGCGGAACAAGCCCTCAGCGGCTTCCTGAGCGCTCAAACCCGCAATTCGCACCATCCACGGCCCCGCCCAAAGCGACTGCACGGCGATCATGCCGCCGTAATTGAAGCAACCAATCGCCGCCATTTTGCGAAAGTAGGGGTGAGCAAAAATCTCGCGATAACCCACGCTGGGCTGGCTCGCACTAGGCGATGCAACATTGACCACCCAACGCGGCACCAGCCAGGCAATGGCCAACGTGCACAACAACACCAAGCCCGCAATCAGCCAAAAAATGCCGCGCCAACCCAAGCTTGGCATCAAATGCGTCACCGGTAGCGTGCTGGCCACCATGCCCAAGGACCCCGCCATCAGCATCCAAGAATTCGCCCGAAGCTGGGTTTGCGGGTTAAACCAGCGGCGATACGCCGTGAGTGGCGCCATCAAACACGCACAAACGCCCACGCCGCACAACACCCGTGCCAGCAACAAAAACGCAAATCCGTCGGCCAGTGCAAAGGCCGCCGACCCGATGACCGCCACGCACAAAAACCCCAGCACCACCCGCTTGGGCCCAAAACGGTCCAGCCAACGCCCCAAGGGCAGCTGCATGGCCGCAAACCCCAAAAAGTACCCGCCCGCCAACAAACCCAGCTCACCGCTGGACAGCGAAAACTCCTTCGTCAAGGTCGGAGCCAAAGTGCCCGTGACCGCCCGCAATACCGCCGAGAAGAAGTAAGCGCTCGCAAACGCCAAAAATACCACCACGGCAGTACGCGTGGACAGCTGCGAATCAACGACCGCATCGGCGGTACTCAAAGCGTCAACCCACCAAAAAACGTCTCCACCGACTGCGCACTCAAGGCGCTCGGCCCGTCGCTTGCGCCGTCAGGCTCACCCAACACCTGCGCTTGCATGAGCACCAAGCCCCGTCTGGCGTAGACCGAACGGCTCATTGACGACCCCGCCTGACCCGCCTCGGCTGCGCGATTGAGCACCATGCGCGCCACGGTCGCGCCGCGCACAGCGGCGGCAGATGTCGCGCCCGCGCGGGCTTTCAACGCCGATTGGCTGGCCGCCTCCCAGCGCGCCAGGGCCAAATCAGCCGCGGCCTCGGCCGTGCCTGTGGGCAAATTCACCACACTCACCGTGAACGTGGCACCACCGGCCAAACAACCCGCCATGTGCAAACTCAAATCAGGTGCCCCCGGCATCAAGGGCACTTGGCGCACAGCTTGGTCCGGCTTGCAAGGCAGCAGGCTGGTGGCGTTGTGATCGTCAAACCGATGTTCGCGCCAGTTAAAAACCGGGCTACATCCGCCCAATGCCAAACTGCTGATTGCTATAGTTAACATAGCAACAAACCCAATGAATCCGGAGACCAAGTGCTGATTTGACTCGAAAAAACTCGTTTTCTCTGCCTGCGAAGGCGTTTGGGCGCTAGAAGCCGGTGCTGCGTTCAATAATTCAAGACTCATCACACGACGTTACCACCATGACACCCACGAGCTTGAATGGCGTTCGCATACTTGACCTATCCCGCGTCTTGGCCGGGCCGTGGTGCACCCAAACCTTGGCCGACTTGGGCGCCGACGTCATCAAAATTGAGCGCCCAACCAGCAGCAACCACCCCGGCGGCGACGACACCCGCGCTTGGGGGCCGCCGTTCTTGAGCGAGGCTGATGGCAGCGAATCCCAAGAATCCGCCTACTATTTAGGTGCCAACCGCAACAAGCGAAGCGTCGCCTGCGACATCGCCACCCCAAGCGGCCAGGCACTCATTCGGGCCATGCTCAAGCATTGCCAAGTCATGGTCGAGAACTTCAAAGTCGGCGACTTGGCCCGTTACGGCCTTGACCACGACAGCCTCAAGGCAGAATTTCCGAAACTCGTCGTGTGCTCCATCACCGGATTTGGCCAAACCGGCCCCTACAAAGACCGCGCCGGCTACGACTACGCCGTGCAAGGCATCGGCGGCTTGATGAGCATCACCGGTGAACGCGACGACTTGGGCGGCGGGCCGCAAAAAGTCGGCGTCGCCGTGGCCGACCTCTTCACCGGCCTATATGCGACCGTCGCCATTTTGGCCGCGCTGCGCCACGCCGAGGCCACAGGCCAGGGGCAACACATCGACATGGCCCTGCTCGACACCCAGGTTGCCATGTTGGCCAACCTGGGCGCCAACCACCTCACCGATGGCCGCGTGCCCGGCCGCGCTGGAAACGCCCACCAAAACATCGTCCCGTATCAGGTGTTTGAAGTCGCGCCCGCTACTCACGGCGGCGAGCGCGACCACATCATCGTCGCCGTCGGCAACGACCAACAATACGCCCGATTCGCCAAAGTCGCCGAAAGCTTCGATGCCAACGCCAGTTCGGCATGGAGCCAAAACCCGGCTTATGCCAAAAACGCCGACCGGGTTCGACAACGCGCCGCACTGGTGCCCCTCATGACCGACAGCCTGCGCTGCGCCACCAAAGCCCAGTGGCTCAAAGCGCTGGAGGCAGAAAAAGTCCCCTGCGGCGCCATCAACAACCTGGCCGAAGTCTTCCAAGACCCCCAAGTCAAAGCCCGAGCCATGGTCGACACCTGGACACACCCCCTCGCACCCGAGCTGCGCTTGGTTGCCAGCCCAATCAAAATGAGCGTCACCCCCCCAGTCAAACGCCGCCCACCGCCACGCCTGGGCGAACACACGGCAGAGGTGCTGAGGGAGTTGGGAATCAAGTAGCAGCCGCCCCAGCGGCTGGAAAGCGCTTCAAACGGTGAAAAATAGTTGTTTCATGCTCTTGGTCACCGGATTCATTGAGCCCAGTGCTATGAATATTGATGCGAAACCAGCAGTCGATTCAAACGAAATGTGAAGACACAAGTAGGACTTACGCAAAACCGCCCCAGCTGCGTTGCAGCTCCTAGCCGTGCTGTTCGCACTGTCGTCATCGCTGCGCATTGCTGGGACAATTTTGCGTAAGTCCTAACAAGAATTCGCGCGATCGGTTGTATCTGCAACACTTCAAATTTTAGGCCTGACTCCATCTGCTAAATGCCAGCTCCTTGCCGATTGGCGGGTGCCGGTTGTTTGGTGCGGGGGCATTCAACGCAGAGGCGCTGAGGGCGCAGAGAGCCCTGAAGAGACTTTTTTGGGGTTTTCAATGCTTTTTGGCACTTGGTCACCGGATTCATTGGGTTTATTGCTATCAATTGTGTATGGATCTGGAGCGATTCAAACACCAATCTATCGACGAAAAACCGGACTTGGCGTCTACTGCCCTTCAAATTTTAGACCCGACCCCATCTTCCCCGGTCAGCCTCCCAAAGTGCGTGGCTCAGGCGCAATTGCTGGCGCAAGGCATCGGCCAGGCTGCGTGGCAACATCACCACGCGGTCTTTATTGCCCTTGGATTCACGCACGATGATCGCGCCCCGCTCAAAATCAATGTCTTTGGTACGCAGCCGTAGACCCTCCAAAATGCGCATTCCAGTGCCGTAGAGCAAGCGCGCCAAAGTGGCGTGTTCTCCCGTCATGCCCGCCAAAGTGCGCTGCACCTCAGCCACAGTCAACACCTCAGGCAAGCGACGCGCCGTTTTGGGCCGCCCAATTTCACCCAGCCACGGCAGCTCGACCTTCAGCACCTCTTTGTACAAAAATAAAAGCGCCGACAAAGCTTGCTTGTGGGTTGAAGCCGACACCAGCCGATCATTGGCCAAGTGCGACAAAAACACCTCCACCTCAGCCTGCCCCATCTCAGCCGGGTGCCGTAACCCGTGAAACCGAATGAAGGCGCGAATCCAGTGGCAGTAAGCCTTCTCGGTGGACAAGGCATAGTGGTGGTAACGGATGCGCTCGCGTACTTGGGTGAGCAGCTTGGGCGGTGTTGCAGTTGTACTAATTATAAAGACAGTATATCTGAACTTGACAACACAGCTAGAGACTGCACAGTGAAGCCATGTGTTCGATGCTGCGTGCAGTTAAAAAGTTATACTGGCGCGGCTTAGATAAAACAAGTTAGGCCTCACAGGAGACGCCTTTGTCCATCGACGACATAGTCAAGCTCATCGACTCGGCGACGAAGCTTGCCGGTGCGCTGGCCTGGCCGATTCTGGTCGGCTTCGTCCTTGTGCGGTTCGGTCCCGCGCTCAAGTCGTTCTTCGAGAGCCTCGGAGAGTTTTCGCTGAAGGGTGCCGGATTCGAAGCGACTGCAAAGCGCAAGGCTGAGGCGGCGGCTGCACTAGCTGCGGCCACTGCCGCGAGGCCGAACGCCGGCGATGAAACACCCCGCGATCCTCGGGCGGCGGCTGAGATTGTCTCGCAGGCCGTAACTCCGCAGGTCATTCGCAAGGCGGGACGAGCTGTAATCCTATGGGTCGACGATCGACCCCAGAACAACGTTTATGAACGTCAGTCATTGGAAGCGCTTGGGGCGAGGTTCCTCATTGCGAAGTCCACAGATGAAGCGCTGGCTCATCTCAGATCACAACGTGTTGATGTAGTCATCTCAGATATGGGCCGTCCACCCGATGAGCGCGCTGGCTATACCCTTCTCTCCGCATTGCGCACTGGAGGCAATCGCGTCCCGTTCATCATCTACGCAGGATCAAATGCACCAGAACACAAGGCTGAAGCTCTCGCAAGCGGGGCACAGGGCTCAACCAATAGGGCATCTGAGTTATTTGAGTACGTCCTGTCAGCGCTAAAGAGTGAGGCCTAACGAATAAGGTTAGATCGCGCTTGCCGCGATCTGAACCAGCAACTTCGAGGGTCAGATACCGTCTTAAAAGTCAACCCATTTTTTGATTTATTTTCGGTGTTCAAAGAAGTACAGGCGAACGAAGTTGACCACCCCGAAGACCGCTCATGTGCATAACTCGCCCCATGGATATTGGACAGCCGG